>JBQTKH010000267.1:0-8995 GCA_052386335.1 Microthrixaceae bacterium | reverse complement strand
TCCGCCGAGAGGTCGCCCAGCTGTTGCCGGTAGTCGGCGACTCGGGCCCGGAAGGCCGGGGTGTTGAGCTCCTCGATGTGATCGGCGAGCTCATCGCCGATGCCGTTGAGCGCACTCGCCATCGTCTCTGGGTCGGTGAAGAAGTGCGGATCGCGGCGCGACTCGGCGATCCAGTCCGTCGCTTCGATCACGACGACGCCGTCCCCTCGCGCCGCCTCGATGGTGTCGACCAACCCCACCTCGAAGCCGAGGCCGTTGACCACGAGCACATCGGCGTCTCGCATCTCCTCGGCTTGTCGAGCAGAGGGAGCGAACTCGTGCGGATGGGTCCCGGGAGGCATGACGACATCGACCGTCGCGTCGCCTCCGACCACGGTGGCGATCACGTCGCCGAGGATGCTGGTCGTCACGACCACCCGCGGTCGACCGTCATCGCGAGCCCCCGCACCCCCGCAGCCACCGGCCGCGGCGCTCACGCCGACCGCCAGTGTGGCCGCAGCGAGCCGAACGAGAACGGTTCTCATAGTCATAAGGTAGGGATTCTGGCTATCATTCGCAAATCATCACGCCGACCCCCGCAACGCTGGCTGCAGCATCCGCCGATGGCCTCGAGCTGGCCTACGGCGCGCGCTCGGTGCTCGCTGCGTCGAGCTTCGAGATCCCCGCCGCGGCGGTCACGGCGCTGATCGGCCCAAACGGCGCCGGGAAGTCCACGCTGCTGCATGCGCTCGCGGGGCTGCTTCCCCCCCGCGGCGGGCACCTGACGGTTCCGGCGGCGGGTCGACCCGGGGGGGTGGCGTACGTGCTGCAGGCCACGGAGGTGAACGCGCACCTGCCGCTCACCGTTCGAGAAGCGGTCACGATGGGCCGGTACGCCTCCACAGGTCTGCTGCGTCGACTGACCGCAAGCGATCGGGCGTCGGTGGATGCCGCGCTCGAGGCGCTCGACATCACCGATCTCGCTCAGCGGCCGCTGCATGAGCTGTCGGGCGGTCAGCGTCAGCGTGCCTTCGTCGCCCAGGGGCTCGCACAGGGTGCCGATCTGCTCCTGCTCGACGAGCCGATCACCGGGCTCGATCTGGTGTCGCGCCAGCACATCCTCGATGCGATCGGTGCCGAGCGGAGCGCCGGACGAAGCGTCGTCGTGTCCACCCACGACCTCGGAGATGCGTCGGCCGCAGACCACGTGCTGCTCCTGGCCGGGCGGGTGGTCGCGAGCGGTGCGCCCGCGAGCGTCCTCACCGACGACCACCTGGCCGACGCCTACGGTGGGCACCTGCTTCGCTTCGGTGGTCGCACCCTCATCCTCGACGACCACCCACACCACTGAACGAGCCCCGATGTCCGCCGACCTCCACCTCACGGCCACCAACCGCCTGCGAGCAGACGGACAGCGCTACACGCCGCGGCGCCAGGCGCTGGTGGAGCTGCTCGCCGAGGTCGACCAGCCCCTCACCATCCCGCAGCTCCTCGAGCGGCGGCGCGGCATGGCGCAGAGCTCGGTGTACCGCAACCTTGCGGTGCTCGAGCGCGCCGGGGTGGTCCACCGCATCCTCACCTCCGACGAGTTCGCCCGATACGAGCTCGCCGAGGATCTCACCGAGCACCACCACCACCTGATCTGCCAGAGCTGCGGCGACGTCACCGACTTCACGCTCCCCAAGGGCGTGGAGGGCGACCTCGAATCGGCCTTGGCCCGCGTGGCCCGGCGCAGCTCGTTTCGCGTGGAGCACCACCGGCTCGATCTCGTCGGCACCTGCCCCAACTGCACGTGACCCGCCCCCGCCGGGCCCTCTCCCGCATCTCTGGCCCCTCACGCCCGGATGGCGCGCGTGAGCGCCCACAGATTGGCGGGTGGCGCTGGGCGCGACGCCGACCGTCGGTGTTGGGCCTGGCCGCGCTCAGCGCACTGGCGGTGGGCGGGTGCGCCGAGCGCGGGCTCACCGCCGCCCCCGAGCGCGCTCCTTCGGCGTGGACCTGGGTGGTGGTGTGGGCTGCGGGGGTGGTCGCCGCGCTCGTGACGGGCGTGCTGCTGACGCTGCCCGCGTGGCAACGCCGTGGCGGCGCTCGGCTCGCCGTCGCGGTGCTGACGTTGCAGACCGGCGCACTCGCCGTCGCGGGTGTGGTGCTCACCGCCGTCGCGGCGCGCAGCTGGCAGCTCGTCGATGCTTCCGAGGGCGCGCCCCGCGCGGTGGCCCTGCTCCGTCTCAGTCGCGTGGACGGCGACGGGGGGTTCCTCGCGGCGGTGACCCTGACGCTGGGGATCCTCACCATCGTGACCGGCGTGCTCAGCGCAGCGACCGCTCGCCTCGCCAACGGCACCGACGCGATCGAGCGATCCATCGCCAGCGCCGTCCTCGCCCTCGAGCTCGTCGGCGCGGGGTACCTGGCCCTGCAGCTCGCCCTGGGCGCGAGCGGTCTCCCCTACCAAGGTGGCGCCGCCGCCGTCCCCGTGCTCATCGCCGCGCTCGTCACCTGTTGGCCCCGGAGCACTCGAGCCTGAGGCGCGGTGGCGCGAAGCCGCGACCGCCCGCGCGAGCGGGTACAACTCGTGTCATGGCACAGCACGATCTTCGCACCGACCTGTTCATCGGCGGCGAGTGGCGCCAAGCGGCCGATGGCGCTCGCTTCGACGTCCTCGACCCGGGGACCGAGGAGGTCATCGCCTCGGTGGCCAGCGCCGGCGCTGACGACGGTCGCGCCGCAGCCGAGGCAGCCGCCGCAGCACAGCCCGGCTGGGCGGCAACGGCGCCGCGCCAGCGCGCCGAGGTGCTCCGCCGAGCGTGGGAGCTGCTCACCGAGCGGGCCGACGAGCTGGCCACCCTGATCACCCGGGAGAACGGCAAGGTCCTCGCCGAGGCGCGGGGAGAGATCACCTACGCCGCCGAGTTCTTCCGCTGGTTCAGCGAGGAAGCCGTGCGGTTGCGAGGCGAGATCAGCACCGCTCCGGCGGGCACGAACCGGATCCTCGTCGTCCACCAGCCGGTAGGGGTGGCCTACCTCGTCACGCCGTGGAACTTCCCTGCTGCGATGGCCACTCGGAAGATCGCGCCGGCGCTTGCCGCCGGCTGCGCGGTCGTGCTCAAGCCGGCCACCCTCACCCCGCTCACCGCGCTCGCGGTGGCTGATGCGCTCCACGATGCGGGGGTGCCCGCTGGCGTCGTCAACGTGGTGCCGGGCAAGAGCGCCAGCACGATCACCAAGGCCGTCCTCGAGCACGACCGAGTGCGCAAGATCTCGTTCACCGGTTCCACCGAGGTGGGCAAGCTCCTGCTCGAGCAGGCAGCGGGCCGCGTGCTCAACACGTCGATGGAGCTGGGCGGCAACGCGCCGTTCATCGTGCTCGCGGATGCCGACCTCGACGCCGCCATCGAGGGGGCGATGGTCGCCAAGATGCGCCACAACGGCGAGACGTGCACCGCCGCCAACCGCTTCTACGTGGAGGCGCCGGTGGCCGACGAGTTCGCGGCGCGGCTCGGCAAGTCCATGGCGGCACTTCCAATGGGCTACGGGCTCGACGAGGGCACGCGCCTCGGCCCGCTCGTCGACGCGGACACGCGCGACAAGGTCGCCGAGCTGGTGGACGCCGCCATCGCTGCCGGCGCCAATGCGACGGTGGGCGGCGAGCGTCCGGCGTCGGGGAGCGGCTTCTACTACCCGGCCACGGTGCTCACGGGCGTGGCGAGCGACAACCCGATCCTCGCCGAGGAGATCTTCGGGCCTGTCGCGCCGATCGTCGCCGTGGCCGACGAGCACGAGGCCGTGCGGCTCGCCAACGACACGACGATGGGCCTCGTCGCCTACGTGTACACCCGCGATCTCGCCAAGGGGTTGCGCGTGGCCGAGGCCCTCGAATCGGGCATGGTCGGCCTGAACAAGGGTGTGGTGTCGGATCCGGCCGCGCCCTTCGGGGGCGTCAAGGAGTCAGGCGTGGGGCGCGAGGGCGGCCACGAGGGGATGCTCGACTACACCGAGACGAAGTACATCGCCACCGACTGGTGACCCCTCCATCACCCCGGGTTCTCTGGAACCTCACGCGCGACATGCGCGCGTCAGGTGCCAGAGAAGTGGCAAGACTGAAGCGATGCCGCCGGTGATCATCGCCCACCGCACGTCCCCGCTCGACGCCCCGGAGAACAGCCTCGCCGGCATCGCCCGCTCAGGCGTGCTGGGTGCGGACTACGTGGAGATCGACGTGCGACTGACGCGCGACGGCGTGCCGGTGATGCTCCACGACGCGCTCCTGCTGCGGACGACGCTGCGACCGTGGCCCGTGACGTGGGCGACCGCAGCCGGGCTGCGACGGGCACGGCTGCGACGGAGCGGGGAGCGGGTGCCCACCTTCGCCGAGGCGGTCGCCGCCCTGCCCGACGGCCTCGGCTTCGCCATCGACACCAAGGACCCAAACGCCGCCGAGGCCGTGGTCACCGAGCTGCGCAAGCAGGGCAAGCTCCATCGGTCGCTGCTGTGGGCCCAGAGCGAGCAGGCCGTGCGCTGGTACGCCAAGCACGCCGGCAACGACGCCGCCGAGGTGGCCCTGTTGCGCGACGCGCTCGCCCCCGACGACATCGAGCGATTCCTCGACGATGCCCTCGCGTACGGCGCCACTGCGATCTCCGCTCACGAGGACAGCGTCGACATCACCTTCCTCGACCGGGCCCACGCCCTCGGCCTCCGGGTGCACTGCTGGTTCCAGAGCGAGACCACGCAGCGGGCCAAGGCAGGCCTCCCCCTCGACGGCATCGTCACCGACTGGCCTGTCGAGGCCCGGCGACTGAGCCGCCACGACGGTACGGACTAGCGTCACGGCCATGTGCATGGGCTGCATGGCGAACGCCGACTTCGCGCTCACGAGCGGGATCCTCGGCGCGGCCAGTGTCCGCATCGGCCTCCGCCGATACCTCCCCGGTCAGCTCCTGCGGCGCCGACGGGTGACCGAGCAGGAGGTCTGCGACTTCGTGGCCTCCCTGCAGCCCATTGGCGAGGGAGCCGCGCCGGGCGCGCCCGCGCGCGATGAGCAGCTCGTCTGAGCCGTCGTCGGGGCCGCCGACGCCCGCCCCGACCGGACGACGCGACGACCCATCCTGGTACACGCGACGCGTCGAGCTGACGCTCTACGTGCTGGCCGGGGCGAGCTACATCACGCTCGGCATGTTCAACAAGTGGCTGCTGAACTGGATCATCGGACCGATCTGGCTGGTCGCGTGGATCTGGCTCGCACCTGTGCTCATCGATCGGTACCGCGCTCGGCGCGCCGCATGAGCTGGGCCGCCCACCAGTTTGAGACCTACGCCATCCAGGCCCATCTGCCGAAGCGGTGGGTGGGACGGGTCAGCTACCTCGCCATCGTGGCCGGCGACCAGACACCCGACTTCGTGGCCAAGTTCTGGGTGTACGGCTTTGACGTCGGCGGCAAGCACTACGGCGCCACGGAGCCCTACAAGTTCCACCGCGGCTGGCCCGGGGCCGGGTTCAGCCACAGCCTCGGGTTCGCCCTGCTCATCGCGGGGCTCATCTACGCGTTCACGAAGTCACGGGGCTGGAGCGCCGGGGTGCTCCTCGGCATGGCCGCCCACTCGATCACCGACATCAACGACACCGTCGGCACGATGCTCGCGTTCCCGTTCTCCACGGAGAACTTCTCGGTCGGCACGTGGGCCTATGCGGCCACCCCCGGCGGGAAGTACCTCGACGCGCGGGCCTACTACTCGAGCTTCGGCTTCGTGATGGATGCGCTCTGGCTCGCGATCCTCTTGTTCAGCTGGCATGTCCTGACCGAGCGCTACTGGCGCGAGGAGATCGTCGCCGCCGACCCGAAGGTCTGGGCGTGGCTCGGGCGGCGTCTACCGCAGCGCGCCCTCCTCGCCGTCTATCGAGCGACCTTCTTCTATGGGTTGTGTCGGCTCATCGCGTGGACGTCGTGGGCGCACCTGCTCCACCCCGACCAGGCCAAGGGCTGGGACCTCAGCTGGGGCGGCCCCGACTGGATCCCCGCCTTCTCGCTCACGCACACGTCCGCGTGGGGAGCCGCCGCCGTGTCGGTCGGGTTCGGGGTGGCCATCGTCATCGCGGTCGGCAGGATCATCGGCCGCCCCCCCGAACCGATCTCTGGAACCTGACGCGCGCACCGCGCGCGTCAGGTTCCAGAGATCGTGTGAGACTCAGCGCGTGAGCGCGCCGCCCATCGACCAGGCCACCCTCGACACCGCGGTTCGGCTGCTTCGGGAGGCAGGCGACCGCACGCTCCGCTGGTTCCGGTCCCCCGACCTCGAGGTGATCCGCAAGCAGGACGGCACCCCGGTGACCGCGGCCGACCGGGACGCCGAGCGGTTCCTGCGCGAGCAGCTGGCCGAAGCGTTCCCCGGCGATGGCGTCCTCGGCGAGGAGGAGGCCCCCACCCAGGGCACCACTGGGCGACGCTGGATCATCGACCCGATCGACGGTACGAAGGCGTTCACCTGTGGGGTGCCGCTCTACTCGAACCTGCTCGCCCTCGAGGACGAGCACGGCATCGCGGTGGGCGTGGTGAACATCCCGGCGCTCGGCGAGGCGGTGTGGGCGGGGCGCGGGCGCGGCTGCTGGTCAGAACGAGGCCCGGCGGCGGTCAGCGACCACGCATCCCTCGCGGGCGCGTACGTCATGTCGAGCTCGTTCGACCACTGGCCGCCCGGGAGCGTGGACCGGCTTCTCACTGCGGGAGCGATCTTGCGCACCTGGGGCGACGGGTATGGGTACACGCTGGTGGCGACGGGCCGGGTGGCAGCGATGGTCGACCCGATCGTGCAGCCCTACGACCTCGGTCCTCTGCCCGTGCTGCTCGGCGAAGCCGGCGGCCGCTTCACCGACCTCTCCGGCGCCGACACCATCGAGGGCGGCAGCGGCGTGGCCAGCAACGGTCACGTGCACGAGGAGCTGCTCGCACTTCTGCGCGGCTGACCTCCTCAACCGATCACGCTTCCCGTCGCGCGTCAGAGCCAGCCAATGCGCTTGAAGCGGCGGTAGAGGGCGCCGCACACCACGAGGGTCGACATGAGCACGATGAAGTACCCGTAGCGCGTGCCGAGCTCGGGCATGTGGTCGAAGTTCATCCCGTAGATGGCACCGACCACGGTGGGGATGCCGCCGATCGCCAGCCATGCGGAGATCGTGCGCATGTCGTCGTTCTGGCGCGTGGTGACCTGAGCGAGGTTGGCGTCGAGCGCATCGGACAGCAGGTCACGAGCGTGGTGGATCGCGGTGACGACGCGAGTGAGGTGGTCCTCGACGTCGCGGAAGTAGGTGTGCAGCTCAGGATGAGCCCGCGGCGTCTGGCCGGCAGCGAGTCGGCTGAGCGGCTCGAGCAGCGACTCGGTGTTGCGGAGGAAGATCAGCACCTGCCGCTTCAGCTTGTAGATGCGCTGACTCGGGTCGTAGCCGCGCGGGCGGTTCACATCGAACACGGCGTCCTCGATCTCGACCATGTCGTTGTCGAGGCCCTCCACGACCGGCGTGTAGTCGTCCACCACATGGTCGATCACCGCATGCAGCACTGCCATCGGGCCGCAGCGGATCCGGTCAAGGTCCCGTTCGATCGTGGCCCGCACGCTGGCCAGCGCGCTGGCCTGACCGTGACGCACGCTCACGACGTAGTTCGCACCGACGAAGAGCTGGAGCTCCGCGAACTCCACCGTCTCGGACCGATCGTCGTAACGAGCGGTCTTCAGCACGACAAAGAGGTCCTCGTCGTAGACCTCGAGCTTCGGTCGTTGATGGGCGTTCACGGCATCCTCGACCGCGAGCTCATGGAGGCCGAACTCCTCACGAACCGCCTCGAACTCCTCGGTCTCGGGCTCGTGGAGGCCGAGCCACACGAAGGAATCAGGCTCCGATGCAGCCTCGAGCGCATCGGCCACCTCGAGCCGTCCGGGGCGCCGCTCCCCGTTCGTGTACACCGCGCAGTCGACGATCATCACGCCATCATCTCGCAGCCGTGGCAGGCTCGGCGGCCATGGACCTCCGCACCCAGCTCGCCCACCTTCGTGCGGACAGCGATGCTCTGCTCGCAGCCTTCCTCGCCGACCCCACGGCACCGGTGCCGACCTGCCCGGGCTGGGACCGTGGCGCGCTCGTCGCCCACCTCGGCCGCACCCACGAGTGGGTGCGGCTCCAGGCCGAGCGCGGTCCGGGTGAGCGGGTGCGCTTCGGTGAGACGGGCGTCGCGCCCGACGCCGCCGAGCTCGCTGACTGGTTCGCCGCCGGTGCCGCCGCGCTGATCGACGCGCTCGCCGCGATGGACCTCGGCGCCACCTGGCCCACCTGGGCCGGCCCCCAGCCGGGGACCTTCTACCCGCGCCGCATGGCCCAGGAGACCGCCGTGCACCGGCGCGACGCGGACCCTGTTCCCTTTGACCCGGAGCTCGCGGTCGATGGGGTGAACGAGCTCCTCGAGCTGTTCGCCCCGCTGGCCTCCGGTGACAAGCTGACCGGCCGGCCAGGCTCGATCCACCTCCACGCCACCGACATCGAAGGCGAGTGGCTCGTGCACCTCACGCCCGACGGCATCCGCTTCGAGCACGGTCATGCGAAGGGCGACGTCGCCCTGCGCGGCACGGCGAGCGATCTGCTCCTGTGGGGTTGGAACCGTGTGCCGGTGGATGATCGATTCGAGGTGTTCGGCGACACATCTCTCCTCGATGTGTGGCGCGGCGCCGTCGCGATCTGACGCAGCCGACGTTCGTTCTCGGGCGGTCTTTCCGTCCCCGGGACGCAACGACCGCCTGAGTTCGCTTCAGGACGACGCGGCCGCCGGGGTCCACTCGGCGCGCAGGTGCTTGATCCCGTTGATGAAGTTGGACTGCAAGCGGTCAGGCTCTCCGACGGCTCGGATGTCGGGCACCCGCTTGGCGAGCTCGCGGAACATCACGGTGATCTCGCGGCGGGCGAGGTGCGCACCGAGGCAGAAGTGTGGGCCGGGCCCACCGAAGCCGAGATGGTCGTTGGGCGTGCGCCCGACATC
>JBQTKH010000266.1:0-6659 GCA_052386335.1 Microthrixaceae bacterium | reverse complement strand
GAGCCAGCGCGGGAGCACGCCGCGAGCCACCACGACCGCGAGCAGACCAGTGAGGACGCCGACGGCGGGGTGGACGAGGATCACGCCCAGAGCCCCCAGCGCGACGCCTGCTGCTCCCGAGCTCCTCTGCGACAACGGCTGGCTCGACCTGCTGGCCGACAGCGGACGGACCACGCACCCGATCGACCTGCTCGGCCACGGCACCGCCGACAAGCCACACGATCCGGCGGCCTACGACACCATGGAGCAGCTCGTGCTGGCCCAGCTGCCCGATGAGCCCGTCGATGCCATCGGCTTCTCGCTCGGGGCCCGGGTGCTCCTCACCCTCGCGTGCGAGGCCCCCGAGCGCTTCGGGCGCCTCGTCCTCACCGGCGTGGGCGCCAACCTGCTGCGCACCGACAGCAGCGATCTGATCCTGCGTGCGATCGAAGGCGACGGCGACCCCACCAACCCCGTCGTCCAGTACTTCGCCGGCCTCGCGCAGCAGCCTGATGTCGACCGAGTGGCCCTTGCCGCGTGCCTCCGGTCGAATCGACCCCCGCTGACGCCCGAGCGGCTCGCCGCCGTCGAGCTACCAGTGCTCGTCGTCCTGGGCGACAAGGACTTTGCGGGCCCCGGTGAGCCGCTCGTGGAGGCCCTGCCCCAGGCCGAGCTGGTCACCCTTCGCAACGTCGACCACTTCGCCACCCCGAAGGACTTCGGGGCCATCGACGCTGCCCTCGACTTCCTCGGCGCCGCCCCATGAGCGCGGTCGTGAGCCGCGAGTTCATCCTCGGCGTCGACCTCGACGGAGTGTGCGGGGACTACACCGCCGCGTTCCGGACCGTCGTGGCCAAGGAGCGCGGGGTCGACCCCTCGGCGCTCGGCGACGCCCGATCGTGGGACTTCGCCGAGTGGGGCATCGACGGGCCCGACGAGTTCGACCGGCTCCATCGGGCGGCGGTTCTCGAGCACCGGATGTTCCGGCACATGCCCGCGATGCCGGGAGCCGCCGCCTCGCTCTGGCGCCTGTCCGACGCGGGCGTGTGGATCCGCATCATCACCCACCGTCTCTGCGTGAACTGGGGTCACGCCGTGGCCGTGGCCGACACGGTCGCCTGGCTCGACGACGAGGGGATCCCCTACCGCGACATCTGCTTCCTGGGGGCGAAGCCCGAGGTGGAGGCCGACTGCTACATCGACGACGCGTCGCACAACGTCCGGGCCCTGCGGGATGCCGGCAACGACGTCATCGTGTTCGACGCCCCCTACAACCGCGACGTCGAGGGTCCCCGTGGCGCGACGTGGGACGACGTCGAGGCGCTCGTGCTCGATCACGTCGCCCGACGGGGCCTCCCGCTCCAGGCGCAGCTGCCGGGCCTCGACGCGGGTGCCGACCGGCTCACACGGAGGATCACCCACCCCTGGGGCTGAGCCTCAGGGTCGCTCGGGCGCCCCGTCGGCCGCGGCCGAGCGGTACACGGCGTCGACCACTTCGTGGGCGCGCAGCGCCGTGGCGAAGCTGGCATGGGGCCCCGGACGGCCTGCGGCCACCGCCTCGATGAAACCTCGGTCCTGACTCGGGAGTCGGCCCTCGTGGCGTTCGGCAACCGCCTCGAACAGCGCCTCGCCCTCCACCGACCCCGACGATCCGTCGACCCTCATCCACGTCACCGGGCCCAGCACGTCGTGCTCGAGCGTCAGGAACGCGTGCTCGCAGATCACCTCGAGGCGGCGCAGGCTCGGTCGCTCGAGCAGCTGGTGCCACACGCTGGTGAGACTGCCCTGGGCGCCGTTGACGAGCTCCATCGATGCCACCACCGTGTCCTCGATGCCCGGGTTCCCGTGGAAGGTCGACGAGCGTGCGCTCACGCTCGCGATCGGGCCCAGCAGCCACTCGATCGCGTCGACGTCGTGGATGGAGTGCTCGAGCATCGTGCCCGCGCCGGCGCGGGCCACGTCGCCTCGCCAGGTCGAGCCGTACATCCCCTGTACGGGGAGGAACTGGTCGTCCCTGAGCACGACGGCCTGCACGCGACCGTTGCCTGGGTGGGCGAGCTGGTGCTCGAGCTCGAGGAACGAAGGGCTCGTCCGCAGCACGAGACCCACCTGGTTGACGATGCCTGCGGCCGACACGACCTCGTGCATCTCGCGTGCGCCCGCCAGCGAGGTGGCCAACGGCTTCTCGCAGAACACCGGAAGGCCCCGCTCCGCCGCCGAGGCCACGAGCCGTCCGTGCTCGATCGTCCAGGTGCAGATGTAGACCGCGTCGACGGCATCGAGCACGGCCTGCTCGCTCCCCATGGCCCTCGCCCCCGACGCCTTCGCGAACGCGTCGGCACGCGCGGGATCAGGGTCGTACACCGCCGCCATAAGGTGGTCGGCACCCGACCGGCGCAGGCTCTTGCCGTGGTAGGTGGCGATCAGCCCGGCGCCCAGGAAGCCCACCCTCACCGTCATGGCGCGAACCTAGTTCGGTGCTCCCAGCGGTGAGGAGCGGGACGCGGCACTAGAACGGGTTGATGGACGTGAGCGAGCTCGCCGTCGCCGTGCTGCTGGCGACCTTCGCGGCGATCCCGCTGTCGCTCACCATCTGGGCGCTCCTCGACGCTGCCCGTCGCCCTCAGTGGGCGTGGTCGCTGTCGGGCCGCCGCCAGGTGGTGTGGATGGCCGGCATCATGTTCGCCGCCGCCACCGTGCTCGGCGGCGTCATCGTGTCGACCTGGTACCTCACCCGCATCCGGCGTGAGGTGCAGGACGCTGAAGACGGAAGGATCCCTCCCTGCTAGGTGACCGGGGCTAGATCCGTCTGGGGTCGACCTCGATGCGGAGCCGGCCACCGGGGCGCTTCACGTCGGCGAGCGCGTCACAGAGGATGCGGTGGTCGGGGGCCCGGAGCAGCCAGCGGCCGTCGGCCACCTCGGCCACCTCGAGGTCGGGGGGGCGACCCAGCGCGGCGATGAACGCCTGGCCAGCGGCGCCCGACACTTCGGCGAGGGCGCTGAACGGGGGCAGGCGGAGCAGCTCCCGCCGAGCTCGTTCCGCGTCGGCAACACAGCCCGGGTCGGCGTGGACCGCGGCCGCCACCACCTCGTGGTCGGGGGTGCGCGTCTGGAGGAGCAAGCGTCCACCTCCTCGTCCGGGAGACCCGGCCGAGGCGCTGACCACACGGGCCGCTCGGGCGACGAGGCCCATCGCCTGCTCGGCGGCGCGGTACCGGGGAGCGAGGAGCTCCTGGTCGAGGTCGAGGAACGCGACGACGTCGGCGCGCCCGATCCGCTGCAGCACGGCCTCGGTGCCGATGACCACGCGGGCGGTGCCGACGTCGCGGTCCGACGCGGCGGTGAGCTCGGCCACGGGCTCCCCGATCAGCGCCTCCATCTCCTCGCGCACACGAGTGATGCCCGCTCGGATGTTCTTGAACCGCGTGGCCCCGCAGTGCAGGCAGACGGCGGGTCGCGTCTCGCCGCACCGCCGGCAGGCGAGGGAGTCGTCGGGCTGCTCCACCGCTGCGTCGCACCGCGCGCAGCGCGCCAGCTCGCCACAGGCCACACAGGCGAGGAGCTTCGAGCGTCCGGTGCGGTTCAGGACGCACAGCACCCGCGCCTCGCTGCGCGCGACCCGAGTGAGGGCAGGCGAGATCAGGCCAGCCGTGCGCGGGTCCTCCTCCCGCCGGTCGATCACCTCGACGGCCGGCCATCCCGCGCGCTCGCGCGTGCGACCCGGTACGTGCAGGTTGCCCCAGGCGAGGGCGTCGAGCGACGGGCATGGCGAGGTGAGGACGCACGGCACCCCGGCCCGACGCGCCCGCTCCACTGCGACGTCCCGGGCGTGCCAGGTCGGGGTCTGCTCCTGCTGGTGTGCATCGTCGTGCTCGTCGAGCACCAGGACTGCGGCCAGCTCGTGGACCGGCGCCCACGCTGCCGCCCGCGTCCCCACCACGGTGGCGCCGGCGGCGCCGCGGGCCCAGTCCTGCGGGTGGAGCGCCACCGCGGCACCCCCGCGCCGCAGCCGGGTGGCGATCGCGTGGGCCATCGCGACCGATGGGCAGATCACGAGCGCGTTCCCACGAGCGGCCACCACGCCAGCGACCGCCGCCAGATCAGCGCTGGGCGGGAGCCGGACAACGGCCCGACCGTCGTCCAGCGCCGCACGGAGCACCGGACCGACCGCTGGCTCTCCCACACCCCCGGGAGCGAGCACCGGGAGCTGAGCGACGACCCGCTCGGGGGACGCGGTCCTGAGCAGCGACACCGCCCGCCCCGCCCAGCGCCAGGCGGCCCAGTGCGCGAGGTCGATCAGGTCGGGGGGAGGTCCGAGCCCGCTGCGCTTGGCGATGGTCCGGAGCACCACGTCCGCGGGTGGTTCGACGTCGACGTCGACGACCCAGCCCCCCACCCGCCGGCCGTGCAGGTCGATCCTCACCACGTCTCCGACGCGCACCTGGTCCCGGATGGCGTCCGGGACCAGGTAGTCGAAGGTCTTGTCGATCGCCGGCACGTCCGGGAGCACCCGGACGACCAGCGGCGTCACCAGCTGAGGCCCGGAGCAAGCATGGTCACAGGCCGGAGGCGGCTGGCTCCGCCACGCCGCCGGGAGGCACTTGCGGAGGGCGACTCGAGCGAAGCGAGGCCCGGAGCAAGCATGGTCACAGACCCAGGGCGGACTTGAGATCGTCCACGCGGGTGGTCTGCTCCCAGGTGAGGTCCTTGTCGGACCGGCCGAAGTGCCCGTAGGCCGCGGTCTTGCGGTAGATCGGCCGACGCAGGTCGAGATCGCGGATGATGGCCGCCGGGCGGAGGTCGAAGATCTGCCGGACTGCGTCGCTGATCTTCAGCGGGTCGACGGTCTCGCTGCCGAAGGTCTCGACGAAGATCGACACGGGCTGCGCCACGCCGATCGCGTAGGCCACCTGGATCTCGCAACGGGTAGCCGCGCCGGAGGCCACGATGTTCTTCGCCACCCAGCGGGCCGCGTAGGCCGCGGAGCGGTCGACCTTGGACGGGTCCTTGCCGGAGAAGGCCCCGCCACCGTGGCGGGCGGCGCCGCCGTAGGTGTCGACGATGATCTTGCGACCCGTGAGGCCGCAGTCAGCGTGGGGACCGCCGAGCTCGAAGGAGCCCGTCGGGTTGACGAGCACCTTCACGTTCGAGGTGTCGATGTTGGACGGCAGCAGCGGGTTGATGACGTGCTCGATCAGATCGGGCTTGATCAAGGTCTCGGGGTCGAGCCCGGGCTGGTGCTGCGTGGAGATGAGCACGGTGGTGAGGCGCTTGGGGACGTTGCCTTCGTAGTCGACGGTGACCTGGGTCTTCCCGTCGGGGCGCAGGTACGGGAGGATCCCGGCCTTGCGCACCTCGGCGAGGCGGTGGGCGAGACGGTGGGCCAGCCAGATCGGCATCGGCATGAGGTCGTCGGTCTCATCGCAGGCGTAGCCGAACATCATCCCCTGGTCGCCGGCGCCCTGCGCGTTGAGGATGTCCTCGCCCGAGGTGCCGGTTGGGGTCTCTAGCGCCGTGTCCACGCCCTGCGCGTTGTCGGGCGACTGGGGGTCTTTGGAGGTCATCACGCCGCACGTGTTGCCGTCGAAGCCCACCGACTCCCGGTCGTAGCCGATCGACTTGATCGTCTCGCGCACGATCGTCGGGATCTCGACGTAGGCCGTGGTGGTGATCTCACCGGCCACGATGGCCAGACCTGTCGTGACCATCGTCTCGCAGGCGACGCGCGCCATCGGATCCTCGGCGAGGATCGCGTCGAGGATCGAGTCGGAGATCTGATCGGCCATCTTGTCGGGATGGCCTTCGGTGACGGACTCCGAGGTAAACGTCCACTGGCGGGTCACGGGGAACTCCTTGTTGTCGAGACTTGGTCGAGGATGGCGCGAGCGACGGCTCGCTTGTCGGTGAGTGGGATCTCGTGGGCCGAACCGTCGGCACCGAGGATGATCACCGCGTTGGTGTCGTGCTCGAAGCCCACGCCCGGTGCCGAGACGTCGTTGGCCACGATGAGGTCGATCCCCTTGCTGGCCAGCTTGCTCGCAGCGTTGGCTCGCAGGTCATCGGTCTCAGCGGCGAAGCCCACGATGGTCTGTCCGGGTCGATGCCGGCTGCCGAGCGCAGCGAGGATGTCGGCGGTGGGCTCCAAGGTGATCTCGGGAACCCCGCCGGACTTCTTGATCTTGCTCGATGCAGACTTCTCGGGCCGGAAGTCGGCCACCGCCGCGGCCATCACGATCACATCGGCGTCGTCGGCTCGGCTGAGCACCGCGTGTTCCATCTCGGCCGCGGTGTCCACGCGCGCCACGTCGATGCCGGCGGGGACCGGCAGCGCCGTTGTGGTGACGAGGGTGACCTTGGCACCGCGGGCGGCGGCCTCCTCGGCGACGGCGTGTCCCTGCTTGCCAGAGGAGCGGTTGCCGATGAAGCGCACGGGGTCGATTGGCTCGCGGGTGCCGCCAGCCGTCACGACGACACGGAGCCCCTCGAGGTCGAGCGCGACGGGGGCGCGCTCGAGCACCGAGGTCACGACCTCCAGGATGTCGGCCGTCTCCGCGAGGCGTCCGACGCCCATGTCGCCTCCGGCGAGGCGACCAGCACCAGGCTCGACGACGTGCACGCCCCGGGATCGCAGGGTCGCGATGTTGTCCTGCACCGCCGGGTGCTCCCACATCTCGGTGT
>JBQTKH010000265.1:0-5615 GCA_052386335.1 Microthrixaceae bacterium | reverse complement strand
CTCGGCCACGGCGGTGTGGAGCGCGGCAGCAGCGTCGGCCCCATAGGGCACCCAGCGCACGTCGAAGGCCATCAGGCGATCGTACGCAGCGGGTGTGACGGTCAGAGGTTGCGGAGCAGGAGCGAGTGGACCCGCTCCCAGTGGAGCTCGGAGGCGTAGCGGTCGTAGCGCGGCCCTGCGGGGGCGAAGCCGTGGACGGCGTCGGTGATGAGGTCGAGGGTGTAGTCCACGCCGGCCTCGTCGAGCGCGGCGCGCATCGGCGGGATCGTCTCCGGCGGCGCCGTGGGATCGTCGTCCACCCACGCGAGGTAGATCTCGGCCCGCACCGGGTCGAGCCCGAGGTGGGGTGAGTCGGACGTGTCCCGCACGAGCCAGGCGCCGTGGATCGACGCGGCCGCCGCCACCCGCTTCGGCAGGGCCCGCGCCAGGGAGATCGCCAGGCCGCCGCTCATGCAGAAGCCGACCGCCCCCACCTTGCCCCCCCGGGCCGCCGGGTCGGCGTCGGCGAACGCGAGGAGCGCCTCGGCGTCGCCCACGATGTTCGTCGGGGTGACCGTGCCCATGAGCTCGCCGCGGGCGTGCATGTCCTCGTCGCTCATGCCGAACTCGCGGAACGGTCCGCCCCGATAGAAGAGGTAGGGGAGCAGCACGTAGTAGCCAGCCGTGGCGAGGCGCGAGGCCATGTCCTTCAGCGCGGGCCGGATGCTCGGCGCATCCATGAGGTAGAGCACCACCGGGTGCGGCCCGTCGTGCTCGGGGTGGAAGACGAACGTCGTCATCTCGCCGTCCGGGGTGGTGATGCTCGCCTCGCGCTCGATCATGCTTCCGAGTCTGTCAGCGTGCGCACCACGGACTCGGCGAAGTCGAGCGCGGCCGTCGCTTCTCGCGCTCGCCCGCGCTGGTGGGCCGCCGCGAGCACCTCGGGGGTGAGCGCATCGCGTATGGCCGGCAACCAGACGTCCTGGACGCGCTGCTCCCACGGCCGTGGGCTGTCGTGGGTCTCGTCGCGAACTCGCAGCGCGGACCCCCAGAGCTCGGCCCCCAGCTCGAAGCGACCCTGCATCGCGGCCCATGCGGCAACCGTCTCGAGGATGTGCGACCGACAGTTGTGCTGCACGTCTCGGAAGAGGGAGATCGCGTCGGCAAGATCGTTCGATGCTGCAGCCCACCCAAGGCGCTCGGAGCGGATGAAGGCCAGCGCTTCAGCCCCGTGGGCAAGCTCGAAGACGTCCGCCAGCTGCCTGCCGATGGTCATGGCCTCGAGCGCGACCTCTTCGGCGCGGGTGAGATCGGTCTCGGCCTCGAGCCAGGCCAGCAGCATCCGCACCCGGGCCCGAGCGGCTGGATCGCCCGCCGCGTCTGCTTCCGTCAGCGCGAGGTCGATCAGCCCGCGGGCACGGGTCCGATCGCCTCGGCCCCACTCGCAGGCGGCCTGGTAGGTCGTGGCCAGCGAGACCAGGCTGCGGTTCCCGCACTCGGCGTTGGACCGCGCCGCCAGCTCCATCCGGCTCACGCCGAGGTCCCAGTGGCCCATCATGAACGCGAGGCCGCCCCCTGCGAAGAGCGCTCGCCCCGCAACCGCTGGGGGGATGCTCGGCCCAGGGGGCAGGACTCGCTCGTACAGGCGGGCTCGCTCGTCGAAGTGACCCACCCAGAGGGCGCCCACGAGGCTGAGGGCGGCAACCTCGTCGCCCGTCTCGAGCGCCCACTCGGTGGCGGCTCGGAAGTTGTCCTCGTCAGCCCTCACGTCCGGTG
Organism: Microthrixaceae bacterium; assembly: GCA_052386335.1. Taxonomy (GTDB): domain Bacteria; phylum Actinomycetota; class Acidimicrobiia; order Acidimicrobiales; family VFJN01; genus VFJN01. Next base: position 3,860 of record JBQTKH010000265.1, on the reverse strand, counting down.
GCAAGGTCTGGCCTGACATCTGGGGAAGGCTGGCGGCCAGATCGAGGGCCCATTGGAGGTGGCGGTCGCGCATCGCGGCGGTGGCACCTCGGTCAAGCAACCGATCCCGTGCGAACTGGCGGAGCGTCTCGAGCTGCCGGTAGCGCGCGGCACCGTCAGCGGACTCCTCGGTGACGACGAGCGATCGGTCGACGAGACGGTCGAGCGCGTCGACGACCGCCGCGTGGTCGTCCCCGGCGCAGACGGTCTCCACTGCGGGGAGGGTTGCGCCACCCGCGAACACCGACAGTCGGTCGAAGAGGAGCTGCGTGTCAGGTTCGAGGAGGTCGTAGCTCCACGCCACGGCGGCCTCCAGCGTTCGCTGGCGCGGCAGCGCCAGCCGGGAGCCGCCGGTGAGGAGCCGGAAGCGATCGTCGAGACGATCGGCGATGTCGTGGACGGACATCGACCGGACCCGAGCCGCCGCAAGCTCGATCGCGAGCGGCAAGCCGTCCAGCCGACGGCAGATCTTCGCGATGGCCGGCGCGGTATCGGTCGTGAGGGCGAAGTCGTGGCGCACCGCGGTGGCGCGATCCACGAAGAGGCGGACCCCCTCCGATGCCGATACATCGTGAAGGCGCGCGTCGGCTTCGTCGGGCACGTGCAGCGAGCGGAGCCGCCATGACCACTCGGCAGGGATGCTCAAGGACTCACGGCTCGTCGCGAGCACCTTGACGCCAGGGCACGACGACACCACCCGATCAACCAGCTCGGCGCACGCGCCGATGAGGTGCTCGCAGTTGTCGAGGACGATCAGCGTTCGCCAGGCCACGAGGGCGTCGACAAGGGTGTCGATCGGGTCGCGCCCGGCCTGCTCCGGGATCCCGAGCGCCGCGGCTGCGGTGCTGGCGACGAGGTCGGGGTCGCCGACCGGCGCGAGGTCGACGAGCCAGGCGCCATCCGGGAAGGTGCTCACCGACTCGGCCGCCACCTGCAGTGCCAGTCGCGTCTTGCCGACCCCGCCCGCTCCCGTGAGCGTGACCACGGTGTGGTCCGTCAGCGCCGCGTGCACCCCAGCCAGATCGTCGGCTCGCCCGATGAACGGCGTGGTCTGGATCGGGAAGTTGTTGGGCCACACGGTGAGCGAGCGCGGCGGGGGGAACTCGGTCGGCATCCCCTCGCCCAGCAGCTGGTAGAGGCGGATGGGTCGAGCCAGGTCCTTCAGCCTGTGGAGGCCCAGATCCATGAAGTCGTGCGCACCGCTCGCGTCGGCCATGGTCACGTCCGACACGACGACCTGACCGCCGTGCGCTGTCGCTGCGATCCGAGCGGCCTGGTGCACGGTGATGCCGAAGTAGTCGCCGTCGATGACGCGGATCGGACCCGTGTGCAACCCCATGCGGACACGGATCGAGGCGTCGACGGGCCAGGGGTGCGCGAGCAGCGCCCGTTGGCCACTGGCGGCCGCGCCGACGGCAGCGACCGTGTCGGCGAAGCTCACCAGGAACGAGTCCCCCTCCGTGCCCACTTCGTGGCCGCCGTGCTGTCGCCACACGTCGCGCAGCAGACGGCGGTGCGTGAGCACGAGCTCGGGGTAGTCATCAGCCCGCCGGACCAGCAGGGCCGTCGATCCTTCGATGTCCGAGAACAAGAACGTGATGTTCCCAGCTGCCGGCGCAGCGTTCGTCACGGCCCATGCCCCCCAGCACGCCTCATGAGATGAGCGTAGGGCGAGGAACGTAGCCTCATGCCATGGCGTGGGAAGGCGACGACTACCAGGCCCGCTTCGACCGGCTCGCCGCGAGCGGCACCGACGTGCACGGCGAGGCCACCTTCGTGCGCGCCTACGAGCCCGGCACCGTGCTCGACGCCGGTTGCGGCACGGGCCGGGTGGCCATCGAGCTGGCCCGGCACGGGATCGAGGTGGTGGGGGTCGACGTCGACGCGTCGATGATCGCCACCGCCCGACGGCTCGCGCCGGAGCTGACCTGGGTCGAAGCCGACCTCACCACCTTCGACCTCGGCCGCACGTTCGACCTGGTGGTGCTCGCGGGCAACGTCCCCCTGTTCACGCCGCCCGGCACACAAGTCGACCTGGTGGCCCACGCGGCCCGCCACGTCGCTCCGGCGGGGTGGCTCGTTGCCGGCTTCAGCGTCGACCGTGGCTACGGCATCGACGAGTGGGACGCCCACACCACCGCGGCTGGCCTCATCCTCGCCGAGCGCTTCGCCACCTGGGATCGTGCGCGGTGGCGCGCCGGCGGCGACTACGCGGTGTCGGTGCATCGCCGCGCCAGCTCGTCCAGCTGACCGCCGGGCTCAGCGCACCCAGGTGCCGCTGGTGTTCTGCGCGTAGGCCAGCCACACCTCGGGAGCACCCGCTGTTTGGGCGGCGGTGCGCAGCAGCGTGTTGTCCCGGCCGTTGCCGGGCACCCCAGCTCGTACGTGGCCGGCCACCGCGCAGGTCGCATTGGCGTCGGCCCACTCGACGGAGTCGGTTGTCACCGCCCAGGCGCCGGTGGCTGTACGACAGGCGGCGCGGCGCGGCACCGTGCAATCGTCGGCGAAGAAGCGGCCGTCCGCCCCCTGTGCGGCGCACGCGCCGGTGACCGTGACCGACGGCTCGTTGGTGCGCCAGCTCCACACGAGGCTGGGCAGGCGATCGTCGCCGGGGGTGAGCTGGTCGAAGCCAACCAGGTTCACGCCGCAGCGCACCATCTCGGTCATCGTGGCGGCGGTGATGTGCGACCCCGACCCGGCCATCGCCGACAGCCACGTGGAGTCCTCGTAACGGCGCACGAGGATGTCGTCGAAGTTGGTGATGGCATTGCGCGAATCCGTGCAGTCGAAGACGGAGCCGCCGCTCTCGTCCCAGCTCGGGTAGCGGTCGAACACGCGGTCGTTCCACGCGCCGGGGCCGCAGTTGCCGGTGACGATCACCCGCCTGCCCGCGTTGGCGAGCTGGCGCTTCGTCACGGTCACCGGCAGCGACTGGCAACCGCCGCCGGTGGTGGGTCGGGCCACGAGGGTGCCGAGCTTGGCGTCGATGGCAGCAACGGCCGCATCGTGCGCGGCGGGGTCGCCGTCGAGCGCGTTCTCGAGGTAGAGGAGCACGACCTCATCGGCGTTGGCCGGCTGATCGAGCCACGACCGGAGCTCGGTGAGCAGGTCGAGCAGGAGGGTGTCGACGCTGCAGCCACCATGCACGCCACCTGCGGGGGTGCCCACGGGTTCGCCGTGGCACTGCGCGACCGCGCGCATGCCCTGGGCGGGATCGCCGCTGGGGTGGGGCGTCCAGTGCACGTCGATCTCGATGGCCCGCATCCCGAGGCGCAGCTGGTCGGTGATCGTGAGCACCTGGTTGGCGTCGAGGGTGGTGAACGAGGGCTCGTACGCCGACGAGTTGGCCGAGTTGTGCGTGTGGGGGATCAGCGCTCGAGACAGCGGCACGTCGAGGTCGAGCTGGCGCTGCAGCGCGAGGGCCCGGGCCAGCCACGTGGCCTCGAACTCGGCCATGGCGGTCTCGCTCACTCGGCGACCGTCGATGGTGGGGCAGGTGCTCTCGTCGAGCCCCTCGACGCGACGGCAGGCCTGCGCCGCCACGTAGGTGCTCGCCTGCACCGACCGACACGCCCTGGACCCGAGCTCGGGCACTGCGGTGACGGGCTGGCACGCCTCGACGAAGTCCGCGCCGGAGTCGGCGATGGCCGGCTGGATGACGACCAGCGCGCTGACCCCCAGCAGCGCCGCCAGCGCTGCCCTGCTCCACCGTCGTCCCGACACGCTCGCTCCCGTCGATCGCCCCGACTGCTTGAGTTCGCCCTCGCCCACCCCGATCCCTGGCCGAAACCGGTGGGTGAACCTTGGCGTTTTCGCTGAGG
>JBQTKH010000264.1:0-8043 GCA_052386335.1 Microthrixaceae bacterium | reverse complement strand
CACCCGGCTTCGGCGGGCCGACCGCGGCGGCGCGTGCGACCCGGCCGTTGCCGTTGTTCGTCGTCGGTTTCAGTGTTGACGTCACGCTGTCTCCCCTCGGACCACGACCGTTTGGACCTCTCGAACCTGTCGCGGCAGCTGCGTCGATCGTGTAACCGCCGGCAAGGAGCCGGATGCGCCGGTCGAGGCCGTCCACGCAATCGTCCACGTCACCGAGACCGAACCGGGCCAGGCGGCCGGCCTGCCGTCGACGGCGGTCCGGTACCGGTAGGCGTACGCGCAGGCCCCGTCGGCCGACGCCTGCGACTCGGCCGAGCCGCCACCGGAGTCGTAGCGGGTCCCCGATCCGGCGCACGCGATCGGAGACGAGCCGGTCTCACCCGGGAAGAACGTGACCGACGGTGTCGCCGTGACCGTGACGCACAGGCCACCGGCGCACTCCGAATCGGTCACGACACCCGTCCAGTTGGTCACCTCGACGAAGACCGGCACCTCGACGATCGACGCAGTTCCGACCGGCGGCGACGAGGTGACCGAGGGTTGCGGCATCGTCCCCAGCAGTTGTCCACGTGCGATCGCGGCGAGGTTCGCTGGCGTCGCCGGGATGATCCATCGGAAGGCGAACGTGGCAGAGCCGTCGGAGCACTCCCATGATTGCCACACGACTGTCACGCCCGGCGGCGGCGGCGTGAGGTCGAAGTCGAACCAGATCGTCGGATCCTCGGACAGATCATCCGGGATCGTGACCCAGTAGCAGACCACCTCGTCAGTGGACCCCCCGCTGTCACCGCTCGTTGGTGGACCCCCTGGGGTCGGGACATCCCAGGCGACGCAGTAGCCCTGGGGGTCGACCACAGCACATTGCCCGAGGTCGGACGGCGTTGCTCCTACGGCGTCGGGCAGCAGGACGATCGGTCCGAGGACAGCTGCGAGGACTGCGAGGATTCGGCGGCCGGTCAAGGCTGGGCCTGCTGGTCAGGGCATGTTGACGGGGAGGCGCGGCTGAGGTCGCGCAGCAGCCATGTCCCGTCGACCCGGACCGCGACGACGGATCCTGCGCTCTGGCCGCCCTCGGCCGAGAGCTCCGTTCCCGCCTCGTCGACGATCACGATGCTCTTCAACGAGCAGACTACGAACGTCACCTGGTCGGGAGAGTCGGCATCTACGGACTGCACGGTCGACTCGTACATCCGCCCACGCGGACCTGGACGGTAGAAGTGGCCCTGGGAACCCTCGTCCACCCAGAACTGCAACGCCGTCCGCGGGAGGTCGTTCCCCTGAGTGAAGAGCCGGAGGTATGCGACGACGGCCTCGTGGTCGCTGTTTGCCGCGACTCGCGGATCGACAAGAATCGCCGCAACTGCCGTGTCGTAACGGTCGACGAGGGACTCAAGGATCGGGGTCACCGCAGCCGCGTCTGTGGCGGGTGGCTGAGTCGTCGAGGAGGCCGACGTTGTCGAGCGAGCAGTCGTCGAGGTCGCCCCATCCGCGGTCGACGGGGACGCGGTGCCGCCGTCGTCTCCCGAGCAGGCAGCAAGGAGCAGCGCGACCGTCATCAGGGTAACGATGAACATGCGCTGCCGGCTCATCCGACCACCATCGCAACGACCCACCCGGCCAGGAGCGCCGGACCGAGAGCAACCGTGCCGGTGGCGAGCCCCTCGGACTTCCCTCGTGGCCGGACGAGCACGACCGCGGCTGCGACGACGAGAGCGACGAGGACCGTGAGCACCGCCGCTCGAGGCGACAGCCACGCCGGCACGGCAATGGAGAAGGTCACCAGCAGCACGTCGCCGAAGGCGACGCCGCGCGTCCTGATCCACAGGGCGAGCACAGTGACGGCCACGATGCCGGAAACCGCCGTTGCCATCGCCAGCCGGTCCCATGACGAGTCACGGGCGGTGTCGAGGAGGAGGCCGGAAACCACAAGGGCGGACACCACCTGGAGGGACCTGAGCGAGAAGCGGCGCGTCGCGAGATCCGATGCCGCCAACACCGTGAGCCCCGTCGCCGCCGGAACTGTGGCGATCAACCCCGTCTGCCAGAAACCAAGCGCTGCCACACACCCGCCTACACATCCGGCCGCCCCAACGGCCTTCAGCGAGTGCGTCCCAGCAAGCAAACTCATCGACCCTGGCAGCTTCGGGATCGTGCGCTCATGCGCCGGGTCGGTTCTAGCACCGTCCGTTGTCTTGTCGACGTCCACAACACGGTGACCCACCCCTTGCTAACACGTGCGTTACCACAGGAGCCACGGCCGACCTCTTCGCCGCCGGCCTGAGAGCTCGGTCGCCGCCAGCGGCGGTCGCTCCGCTCTAGCACTGCGAGCACGGTCGCGGTCACGCCGGTCAGGACGCCGGCGACGCCGAGGCCGACACGTGCGCTCCACTGCTGCGACACCCATCCCATGAGCGGCCCGCCGACGACTGTGCTGCCCAGCGTCAGCAGGCTGTAGATGGACATGACCCGGCCGCGGAACTGAGGGGCAGACCACGCCTGCACATGAGCATTGGAGGTCGAGCCGAAGAACACGGTGAGGGCGCCGACAGGTATGAGCGCGACGACGACCAGTTCTTGCGTCGGCAATGCCGAGGCGACCACCAACGAGATGCCGAGTCCGCCGCCAGCGAGCAGCACGGTTCGCGAGGACTGTCGAGATCGATGCGCAGCTGATAGCGCCCCTATCACTGTCCCGCCGCCGAGCACCGCCATGAGCAGTCCGGCAAGCCCCGCGTCGCCGTGGAAGGTGTCGCGGGCCAGGATTGAGAGGAATGTCGGGAAGTTGTAGACGAAGGTGCCGACGACGGCGACGAGGACGATGGTTGGCCTGATCTCGGTTAGGCTCCAGGTGTAGGCGATGCCCTCCCGGACCCGCGGACGCTCGGTCGGTTGCGGTACTGTTCGCAGCTCTGAGCGCCGCATGGCGGCGAGAGCCGCCACACCGGCGAGGAATGACATCGCGCCGACGAAGAACACCCAGGCAGTCCCCGTCGCGGCAACCAGGAGCCCCGAGATGGCTGGACCGGTGATACGCGCCGAGTTCTTCACGGCGGCGTGGAGCGCGACGGCGTTCGAGAGGCGGTTGCGCCCCACCATCTGCTCGACGAACGCGTGATGCGCAGGCTCGTCGACGACCATGACGAACCCGGCAGCGATGGCGAGAGCGAACACCATCCACACCTGCACGACGCCGGTGAGCGCGACGATCCACAGCGCAGCAGAGACGACCGCAGAGATCGACCGTGTGACGATCAGCAACCTTCGCTGGTCGTAGCGATCCGCGATGACGCCTCCCCACAAGCCGAACAGCAGCACCGGGAGAAAGCGGAAGGCGAAGGTCGCACCGACGGCCGCGCCGCTGCCCGTCAAGGTGAGGACCAGCCAGGCCTCCGCCATCGTCTGCATCCAAGACCCGGTGTTGGAGACCAGTTGGCCCGCGAAGAACAGCCTGTAGTTGTAGGAGCCCAGCGAAACGAACATGCGTCGAACCGACGTGTTGGACCGCTGGCCGGGCGAGTCGCTCGCTGCCACGAGCGGGGCCATCTCCATCGACGACCTCCTCAGCGTGGACGCCACGTGTCGAAGAGGCTGCGGACGACAAGTCGACGCCGCAGCTCGGCGACGGCCAGCGCCGGCTTCGATTCGAACGACAGGTCGACGGGGCGGCCCGGCCGGACGTGCACGAACGAGTCACTCCAGCGAACGTCGAGATCCTCCACCGTGGGCCATGCCCACAGTGCGGGGTGGTCCGATTCGAGCCGCACCCCATCGCGATGAAGCGTCGCTCGCAGCCTCGGTTCCACCAAGGCGAGTGCCTTGGGCGGGCAGAACGTGACCAGGGTCGACGACATCGGCTCGTCGTCAGCCAGCAACTCCAACCAGACGAGAACGTGGCCAGCACCGAACTTGGCGAGCTCGTCTTTGGCGGAGAACACGGCGACTCGCTCCGAACGAAGAGCCCCGACCTGGACCTTCCGCTGTTCGTGACGTATCACGGTGCCGTCGGCGCGGGTGAGCTCCAACCGCAGCACGCCGGTGGCCGTCGAGGGCCGGTCGTTGCACAGGTGCACGGTGATGGTGCCCTGCGTCGGGTCCGGTACTGCCGTGAGCAGCAGCGGGGCGAAGAAGCGGCGGGCCGCGTAGTGGAGGGCCTTCCACCGCCCGTGGTAGTCGATGGACGACCAGCTCCACCCTGGCCAACAGTCGTTCAACTGCCAGTAGAGGGCTCCCATCGTGTGTGGCGCTTGTGTGCGCCAGTGCTCCACGCCGATGGATACGGCGATCGCTTGGAGGATCTGCGTCTGCCAAATTGCCTCCTCGAAGCCAGACGGCATGCGGAACCAGTCGAGGAGGTAACGCACGAGGTGTCCTGTCCCGCTCGTACCCGCGACCGTGCTGCGCTGGTGCAGGTCGAGCACTGGGCTCGTGAGGTTGCGATCCTCCGGTTCGGTGAACGACTCGACGGTCGCCGGGCAGGGGAGCGACTGGAACCCGAACTCGCTGACGAAGCGATGGGTGGTCGTCCGGTACGCCTCGAAGGGCTCGCCCCCGTGCCACACACCCCACAGATGGGCGTCGCCCGCCGACGGGTCGTTGGCGTCGTGGCGCCCGGCGCCCGGCGTGTGCGGGCTGCCAGGCCAGTAGGCCCGGTCGGGATCAAAACGGGTCACGACATCTGGCAGGACCTCGTCGAACAGCCGGCGGTAGTCGGTCCAGCTCATGGTCGTCGACGTCCAACGGTCACCGACCAGGCCCATCTCGACCTCGTTGTTCCCGCACCACAGGGCGAGCGAGGGGTGATGCCGGAGCCGGCGCACATTGTCGGCAGCCTCGGCTTCGACGCTGCGGAGGTAGGCCGCGTCGAACGCCGGGTAGGTGGCGCACGCGAACATGAAGTCCTGCCAGACGCAGATCCCTCGCTCGTCACACGCGTCGTAGAGGGCGTCGTCCTCGTACACACCGCCGCCCCAGACCCGCAGCATGTTCATGTTCACGGCGGCCGCGTCGTCAACCATATGCCGCAATGTCGCGGGGTCGGCCCGGCCGACGACAGCGTCGGCGGGGATCCAGTTGGCGCCCTTCGCGAAGAACCGCAAGCCGTTGCACGCGAAGGCGAAGCTCTCGCCCTGCTCGTCGGGCTCGCGGACCAACTCAAGGGTGCGCAGCCCCACTCGCTGTCGTACCCGATCGACCACGGAGTCTCCGTCGAGCAGGTCGACCTCCACGTCGTACAGGGGCTGGTCGCCCAACCCGTTCGGCCACCAGAGCGAGGGATTCTCGATGACCACGGGGACGTGGGCCGCGGCTGCCGTGACCTCGGCGGACCCTTCGGCGACCACAGTCCCCGCTGATGCAACCCGCACCACGACCGATCTCGGACGACGGTCGATCTGCTCGACCCACACGCCGACCGACAACGTGACCGCGCCATCGCCGTGCTGTTGTCGCACGTGCACATCGTCGAGACGGGACCCGTCGAACGCCACCAGCTCCACGGGCCGCCAGATGCCGGACGTGACCAGCCACGGCCCCCAGTCCCAGCCGAAGTTGCTGATCTGCTTGCGCAGCCAACTGACCCCAGGTTCGCACATCATGGCCCACCAGCCCGGCAGCGGACGCCGGAGCTGCTTGCTGCGCACGGCGCGAAGGGGCGACGCCAGCGTGACCTCGAGCTCGTTGCCCGCCGGGACGACCCACCGCGTGATGTCCACGTCCCACCGCCGGTGCATGTTGTCGGCCCGGAGCACCACCCGACCGCCGAGCCGCACCGTGGCCAGGGTGTCGAGACCGTGGAAGCGGAGCAGCACGCGCCCGCGGCCCACCATGTCGTCTGGGAGGTCGAAGCGACGGCGGTAGACCCACTTGCGCTCACCGATCCAGGCCACCTCGCGCTCGTTCGAGCGCAGGAACGGGTCGGGTATCTCGCCCGCTTGCAGCAGGTCGAGGTGGACCGAGCCCGGGACAACCCCCGGCCAGACGCGGTCGGTGACAGGGTCGCAGAGCTCCCAGTGGCCTCCGAGGTCGTGAACGGAGATCACCCCGGCCTCGTCTCGACCACCGTCATGGAGAGCAGATCGCCCGGGACCTCGAGCAGTAGCCGGCCATCATCGACCGTCACCGGGACTACCTCACCCGAGCCGTCCGGCAGCAAGCGGAACGCCGACGCGTCGACGCCGGTGTCGCATCGCACCTCGACGTGCGCCCCGGACACGGTCGTAGGGTTGTACACGCCCACCAGCACCGCGCCGTCGCACTGGAACGTCTTCACCATCGTCTGCGGCGGTGACGAGAGGACGTCGACATCGTCGCGGAACGCCCCCTGACCCATCCACGGCGCGGCCGCCTTGCGAAGGGCCAGGAGTTCCTGCCACCAGTCGTCGTCGGCCAGGTTCTGGTCGAGGATGCCGAGGGCAGCGCCGGTGAGGATGTCGCGGCACAGCCAGTAGGTCGCGTCCGAAGGCGTAAGCACGGGGAACGGCTCGAACAGCGCGCCCGGCAGAGCGCGGGTGTAGAAGACGAAGCTGAGGCCGATGACCTCCGGGAAGGTGAACTTGTACAGCTCGGGAAAGGCGAACCGGGTCCCGGCCAGCCAGACGCCGAGGGTCCCCTGGAACAGGGCCCAGGGGGCGTAGAGGTCCGACGCCTGCTCGATCGAGAAGGCCACGTCGGGGTCCGCCCGCCGGCACGCCGCGGCCGCCTGCTCCAACAGGCACACGTACTGCCGGTTGCGATCGCCGATCCCGGCGTGACCGTGGGACTCGTCGTGACAGGGGACGGCCATGGCGCTGAGCTGGTCGTAGTAGACGACATCGGTGCCGTACGCGCGCACGACCGACTCGGCCAGGTCGGCGAGGAGCCGGCGCCAGCCCTCGGCCCCGGGGCACATGACGCCGAAGGACTCCGCGCCGTACCGCTCCGTCCACGGTGCCCCGTTGCGTTGCTTGGCCGCCCACGGCATCCCAAGGCGGTCGAAGTAGACCGAGCGCCGGTTAAAGATGCGCGAGTTGAGATACGTGACGAGCCGCCCCCCTGCCGCGTGCACAGCCTCGTGCGCACGGGCCATGGCCATCGGACCGCCGAGCTCCAGGTCGGGGAAGAACTCGGGGTAGCGGGTGTCGAACCCGCCCGTCATCCATCCGTACGGCATGAGCTGGTCGACACCTGCGGCGGCCGCCCGCTCGAAGAGCGCGGGCAGGTCGTCGTAGCGGCAAGCGACCCGTCCGTCGGCCATCTTCATGAACGGCAGGTAGATCGCCGCCGTCTCGCGCCGGGCGCCGCCGTGGAACGTCAGGGGCACGACCTCGTCGAACCAGGCGCGGTAGCGGGCTGCCCCCCAGTGCCAGTCGCCGTTTGTGGCGGCCACCACGAAGTCGGCCGACGTCCATGCCGCCCCGGGCCGCACGGTGACCCAGGTGCGCAGCTCGAGGTTCATGGCCGCGGCGCGGGGCCCCTCGGTGTCGGCGTGCAGGACCGTGACGGGGAACTCGGGGTCGTGCGAGGCCAGGTACACGCCGTCGTCGGCGTCGCCGTATGCGAGCCACATCATGCTGGCCCGGCCCGCGTAGGGCAGCTCGTAGACGTAGCGGCCGTCTCGGGGCAGCACCCGTCGCTGACCCGCCTCGGCAACGGAGAGTCGCCCTTCTGCGATGTCGACGAAGTCGTCCACGGCGCGAGGGAAACGTTCGCCTCCCCGGAACGGGCACACGAGGGCGTCGTCGTCGTACCGGTCACCCAGGCGCAGGCCGTGGAGGCGGGGCAGAGTGACGGCGAACACGGTCCGGGTCGCAGTGTGGTTCTCGACCGTGATCGCCCAGCGGCTCTCGGCTGCGTCGGCGACGAGCTGCACCGTCACCACCGCGGAGATAGGCAGGACCTCGTCGCCCACCTGCACCTCGCTCGTCCGGATGGTGGCGACATCGCCCGCCACCGTGATGGTGCCGCCCACAGGGACTGCCTGCACCTGGTCCGCCGGGCGCACGTAGCGGTCGACCAGCTCGACGATGTCTCCGACGGGTTCCTCGTCGGGCTCGGCAGAGAGCGGAC
>JBQTKH010000263.1:0-19732 GCA_052386335.1 Microthrixaceae bacterium | reverse complement strand
CGGGCCTTCACCCACATCCACCGCCTCTCGATCGCCGAGCACGTCGATCACCGCCGAGGCGCCCTGGTGTCTCGGGTGACCAGCGACGTCGAGACGATGGCCCAGTTCACCGAATGGGGCGCCGTGGCATGGATCGTCGACTCGATCCTCATCCTGACGACGATCACCGTGATGGCGGTCTACTCGTGGCAGCTCACCCTGGTGACCGTCGCCGTCTTCCTCCCGCTCCTCCCGATCTTGCGGTCGCTGCAGCGCCGTCAGCTGGTCGCCTATGACGACGTCCGCGCCCGTGTCGGCGACACGCTCTCGGAGGTCTCCGAGCTGGTGACCGGCGCGCCCGTCGTGCTCGCCTACGGCCTCGAGGAGCGCACGCGTCGCCGCCTCGAGCGCGCCATCCGCCGCCAGTACAAGGCCCAGATGCGGGCCGCGAAGTGGTTCTCGATCATGTTCCCCACCGCGGACCTCTTCGGCGCGCTCACGCTGGCCGCCGTGGTGTCCGTCGGCGCGATCAACGGGCCCGGGTGGGGCCTCCAGCTCGGCGAGCTCGTGGCGTTCTTGTTCCTGGTGAACCTGCTGCTCCAACCGATCTCCGAGCTCAGCGAGATCCTCGACCAGACGCAGACCGCCATCGCGGGCTGGCGCAAGATCCTCGGCGTGCTCGCCACGCCGATCGACATCGTCGAGCCGGTCAACGGCGTCGACCTGCCCTCAGGCGCGCTCAGCGTCGATCTCGACGGCGTGCGCTTTGCGTATCGCACGGGTGACGAGGTCCTCCACGGGATCGATCTGCACGTGCCGGCCGGCGTGACCGTCGCGGTCGTGGGCGAGACCGGCTCGGGCAAGACAACGGTCGCCAAGCTCCTCTGCCGCCTGGCCGACCCGACGGCAGGCACGGTACGGGTGGGTGGCATCGACCTGCGCGAGGTCGATCCCGAGCACCGACACACGGCGATCCGCATGGTGCCCCAGGACGGCTTCCTGTTCGACACCACCCTGGCCGAGAACGTGCGCGTCGGGCGGGCCGGCGCGTCGGATGCCGACGTCCAGGCGGCCTTCGACGCGCTCGGGCTCGGATGGTGGGTCGACGATCTCCCCGGTGGCCTGTCCGCCCCGATGGGCGAGCGCGGCAACAACCTGTCCGTGGGCGAGCGCCAGCTCGTGGCCCTCGCACGGGCCCAGCTCGGCGACCCTGGCCTGCTGATCCTCGACGAGGCGACTTCGTCGGTCGACCCCGAGACGGAACAGGCGCTGTCCGATGCCCTCGACCGACTCGCCGAGGGTCGCTCGCTCGTGACGATCGCGCACCGGCTCTCCACCGCGGAGCGGGCTGATCTCGTGCTCGTGGTCGACGCGGGTGAGATCGTCGAGCGCGGCTCCCATGCCGAGCTCGTCAGCGCCGGAGGGGTGTACTCCGGGCTGTACGAGAGCTGGCTCGGCAATACCCGCAGCCACCGAGACGACCAGGACGACGAAGCCACCGACGTTCTCGTACCCTGAGGCACATGGCCTCGATCGACGACGTGCGGCGGCTGGTTGCGCTCGATCACGGCCTGGCCAACCTGTCCACCGTGCGGCTCGACGGCTCGGTGCACGCCACGGTGGTCAACGCGGGCGTGGTCGACCATCCCGTCACCGGGCAGCCGGTCGCCGCGTTCGTCGCCCGTCCGGGCACGCTCAAGCTTCGCCACCTCCGCCAGACGCCCGCGGCCACGTTGTCCTGGCGCGCGGGGTGGGCATGGTGCACCGCCGAGGGCACCACCACCCTGTTCGGCCCCGACGATCCGATGCCGAAGGTCCCGCCGGACGCGTTGCCCGGGCTGCTGCGCGCGATCTACTCAGCCGCGGGTGGGGGCGAGCACGACGACTGGGCGGAGTACGACCGGGCGATGGCCGCCGAGCGTCGGGTGGCGGTGCTCGTGCAGCCGACCCGGATCTACGTCAACCCGTAGCGGGCTCGACGAGCCGGTCGCGGATCCAGTCGGGCACCTCGGCCCGAAGGCGGTCCCCCGCCTCGGTGAGCAGGTGACCGGCCCCATCGCAGACGACGACTTCGGCATCGCCTCCAGCAAGCTGGCACACGACCTCGCTTGCCATGACGGGCAAGAGCTCGTCTCGATCACCGTGGTAGGCGCGCAGGGGGGCAGTGAGGTCGGCCGCGCCCTCGCACCCGGCGGACTGGGTCGCGAACGTGACCACACCGCGGGTCCAGTCGCCCATGACCGCGCCCGCACGGACCGCGATCGCGCCGCCGAAGCTGTGGCCGCCCGTCACGAACCGAAACGCACCCGCTCGAGCGGTGAGGTCGGCGGCCGCGAGCAGGTCGAGCGTGCACAGCTCGAGGTCGTTGGGTCGTCGCCACCCCACCCGCACCACCCCGATGCCGCTGCCGACCCGACCGAGCTCCTCCCCGAGCCAGTGGTAGAACCCGTCAGCTGGACCCAGCAGACCACCCATGGCCCCACCACCGAGGACCACCACTCCCGGCGCGTCGACCTCGCCGTGCCAGATCACCGTCAGCAGACCCCGCAGCGTGAACACCTCGAGGTGGCGCAGCGTCGGGGTGAGCACCACCTCTTGGCGCGCGATCGCCTCGAGGTGGTCGAGCGGACCGGGCACGGTCAGCCGGGCATCCGGTGGACGTCGCAGATCGCCTCGACCTCGATCTCGACCTTCCACTCGGGAGCAAGGAGCGCGGCGACGACGAGCGTCGTGTTGGCAGGTCGCACGTCACGGAAGATCTCGCCGTGGACGACCGAGATCGGACCGAAGTCCGCGGGGTCGACCAGGTACACGCGGGTGCGGACGACGTCGTCGAAGGAGGCGCCCGCCTCGGCGAGGGCCTCGTCGATGATCTCGAAGCAGCGGCGCGCCTGCACGGCGGGGTCGGGGTCGACGGAGCCGTCGGGCCACTGCGCCGCGGTGCCGGCAACGATCACCCGATCCTCCACTCGAACGGCCCGGCTGTAGCCGACCACGAGCTCCCACGGTGAACCAGATGAGATGAGCTGTCGTCCCTCCACCGGCGGCAGGCTAGCGGCGGGGCTGACGGGCCCCGCGGTGGCGCGTCCGGGAGCGGTGCACCATCCTTCCGCCCGTGACGATGCAGCGATGGGCCCATCTCGTATCAGCGCCGATCGCGCACCGGCTGTGGGCGTGGATGCGCTGGGCCGGCGGCATCGGTCCGCAGCATCGCCTCGGGCGCCGCTTCGCCTCCTTCGGCGAAGGCGCCCTGATCTGCTTCCCGCCCGGCGACAACCTGGGCGAAGAGCACATCGCCATCGGGGCCGCCACGCTCGTCGCTCCCAACGTCACGATGTCGGTGGGGATGGCACCGGGTCAGCCGCTCCCACCAGGCGCCACCTCTCCGGTGCTCGTGATCGGCGCCCGTTGCCTGATCGGCCGTGGCAGCCACCTCGTCGCGCACCACGCGGTGACGATCGGAGACGACGTCATCACCGGACCGGGTTGCTACGTCACCGACCAGAACCACGTGTACGCCGACGTGGGCATCCCGATCGGCCAGCAGTGGCCGACCAACGACCCCGTGTCGATCGGGCCGGGATCGTGGCTGGGGGCGGGCGCGGTCGTCCTTCCCGGAACGCGGCTCGGGCGGAACACAGTGGTGGGTGCCGGCGCGGTCGTGCGGGGCAACTTCCCGGACCATGCGGTGCTGGCCGGCATCCCGGCCGTGGTGGTGCGCCGGTACGAGCCGGGCACCGGCTGGCAGCCATCGCTGCGCGACGTGCTCATCGAGGCGCCCCCGGACTGGCCCACCGCGGACCGGACCTGACCCGCAGGCGATCAGGCCAGGGTGCTGTCCTCACGCAGACGCTGCACGAACCCGACGAGCTGTCCCAGGTCGTCGCCCTTTTCGATGAACCCGCTCGCACCGAGATCGAGCACCCGCTGCTGCATGTCGCCGTTCAGAAAGCCCGACACAACCACCACGGAGGTGGACGGGGAGATGTCCCGGATGAGCGGCAGCGCCTCCAGACCGTCCATGACTGGCATCGACAGGTCGAGCAGCAGCAGGTCGGGCCGCAGCCGGCCTGCGAGTGCCACGGCCTCCGCGCCGTTGGTCGCCTCGCCGACCACCTCGAAGTCGGCGTCGCCCCGCAGCGCGAGCGTGAGCAGCAGCCGGAGGTCAGCGGAGTCGTCAGCGATGACGATGCGGTAGCTAGACATTCTCTGGCCCCGCCGGCTGCTCACGACGCAGTGCGCCGGGCTCGACATCACCTGAGAGCGAGAGCATTCGATCCACGAGCACTCGGGCCGTCTCGACGGTGCGCTCGACCGCACGCCTTGCCGCGTCGATCTCGCCGAGGTCGAACGACCAGCGGGCGACGGTGAGCCCCTGGACGATGTTGTCGTTGATCTCGATCGCCTGTCGCTGGCGAGCGCGCATGTCGGAGAGCTCGCGCGTCGCCGCCTCGCCCTGTCGACGCAACGTCACGTCCCGCACCGTAGCCAGCACGCGAAGACGGTGATCGATGACGATCGGGCTGAGTGCGATCTCCACGGGAACGTGACTGCCGTCCGCCCGTCGACCGTAGAGCTCGAGCTGGCTCCCCATCTCCCGAACGACCTCCATGGCATGTGAGGCTCGATGGCCCTGGTGCGCGTCGCGGAGATGATCCGGCACGAGCACCTCGACGCGCTGGCCGACCAGCGTGCTCGCCTCGTAGCCGAACATCTCCTCCACGCGGCCACTTGCCATCTCGATCCGACCGTCATCGTCGACCACCACGAACACATCGGGCGACGAGTCGATGATCCGACGGAAGCGGTCCTCGGCCTCGCGGAGATCCTCCTGGGCACGGGTGATCTCGACGATCTGCTGTCGCACCGCGGACGCCATCGAGTTCACCTCGCGCGCGACCTGACGGAACTCCGTGGACCCGACCTCCGCGACCCGTGCGTCGTGGTCGCCCTCGCCGAGCCGGCGCAGCACGCTGCGAAGGCCTTCGAGCGGACGCAGCAGGCGGCTCGTGAATACGAGGATCATCGCCACCGTCGCGAGCACGGTGAGCCCCACGAGGAGACCGACGAGGGTGGCCGACCGGTTCGCCACCGACAGCGCCTCGTCCTCGTCCCACTCGATCACGACGGCGCCGGGCAGTCCCGAGGTGGGCGCGATCGCGGCCAGCACGGAAGTGCCGTCCCGGTCCAACGAGCCGACACCGTCCGGTCCGATCGAGCTGACGGGGTACACCTCGCGCGCGATCACGCGATTCCGCTCTGGGTGCTCGAGGATCACCCCGTCGGCGCCGAGGAACATCGCCTTGGCGGTCGACCCCAGCAGTCGTGCCTCGAGGACCTGCACGATCGACTCGAGGCGCACCCTCCCGCGCAACGAGCCCACCACCGAACCGGGAGGGTTCTCGACGGCCACGGTGATGTCGACCGCCACCGGATCCACCGACACCAGGTCGACCTGCCGCGCGCCGGGGCCAACCACCGGACCGGGCGCCACCAGGGAGCGGTCCACGAGCCGATCCTCCGCCACAGCGGCAACCAGGTGACCGTCCGCATCATGCAGGTCGAGCTCCTCGACCACGCCGAGGGCTCGCAGCGCCACCACCAGCTCGAGCTCCGCGCCATCGGAGAGCGAGGTGATGTCGGCCTGTGTGGCGAGGACGCCGAGGCTCGTGGCGTACCCGTGGATCCGGTCGTCGATCTCCCCCGCCACCCGAGCTGCGAGGCCGGCGGTACGTCGCTCGGCTTCGACTTGGATCGCCCCGCGAGTGGACTGCCGGACGATCAGCCCCCCGATCAACCCGCCCAGGAGCCCGACCACGAGGGTCACCGCCGCCAGCCGCACGCTGAGCCTCGACATGTGGATCAGCCCTCGACGAGGTCGGCCTGCCGGAGCAGGTCCGCGGTGAACTCGGGCAGCCCGAGCTCGTGGGCGACGGTGCGGTTCAGCACGACACGGAAGTCCGTCGGGTCCTCGACGGGGACGTCGGCGGGGGGCGTGCCGCCGAGCAGGCGGGCCGCCTGGCGGCCGAGCCGGGCGAGGATCGAGTCGACGTTCGGTTCGAGCACGAGCACAGCACGCGTGGCGAGCGATGTGTTCGCGATGGTGGGCAGCCCGAGCGACGTCGCCACCGGTTCGATCGAGGACATGAACCGCACCGAGGTCGGCGAGTTCACCACGACGATCGCTTGGATGTCGCGCTCACTGAGGGCCGTCACCGCGCGGGCGATGTCTGCCTCGTCGGCGAAGGCTTCGACCGAGGTGCCGAGGTCCAGCGCCTGCGCCGCGACGAGCATCGCCTCGCGGCTCGGCCCGCCGGCGGGATCCGTTGCGGGGACGAGGACGCCGACGCGCCGGAGGCCCGGAATGGCCTGCCGGGCCAGATCCAGCGTGCGATCCGCCGGCACGCGGAAGGTCGCACCCGTGAGGTTCCGGTCGGGATGGGCCTTGTCGGACACGAGGCCCACGGCGATCGGATCGTTGACGAGGAAGAGGACCGGCGTGTCGGGCGCGGCCGTGGCTGCGGCCTCCGCGCCGGAAGACGAGAACGCGACGATGAGGTCGATCCCCTCGGCCACCCAGCCCGTCACGGCGGCGGTGACCTCCTCTGGGGTGATGAGCACCTCGGTGTCGGGCTCGTCTTGCACATAGACGAGGTTGTCCCCCGCCGTGAACCCCCCGGCGGCCAGCGCCTCGTCGAAGGGCGTGTTGCCGCTGCTGGCGGGCACGGACCGCACGAAGCCGATGCGAACCGGAGGGTCATCGGCATCGGAGGAGCAGGCCGCGAGCACCGCCGCAGCGACGGCCGCGGCCGCCAGGACGCGCCCGGCCGTCATCCTGGTCGACCTGCCCGTCATGTGTCGCACCCTCCTTCGTCGTCACTTTGCCACTCTGCGCGCGTCAGCGTGGGCATCCCGGGCCAAGATGCGGCAGATGTCCGACTTCTGGTCAAGCCGTACCAGCATCGGGGCCCCGGCTCACTGCGCTGGCTCGCCGGGTACCGTCAGCCGATGACCACCGATCTCCTCGTCGTGTGGCATCCGACGCCGGCCACGATCGCGCGCGTGCGGGACGCCGTCCACGCGGGGTTCCACGATGCGGCCACGCGTCGCCGAGTGCGATCGTTGCCCGCCCCGGACGCCGGCCCGGGCGACGTGGAGGCGGCCGCGGCCACCGTCCTCATCACGCCCGAGAACTTCGGGATGGTGTCGGGCTTGATGAAGGACTTCCTCGAGCGCATCTACCCGTGGTTCGAAGAGGTCCCGAACCGCCGTCCCGGGATGCCCTACCTGCTGATCGCCAAGGGCGGCAACGACGGGACGGGCGCGGTGCGCGACGTCACCCGCATCCTGACTGGTCTGCGCTGGAAGCAGGCCCTCCCCCCGATCGTGGTGAGCGGCACGCTGACCGACAAGCACCTGGTGACGGTGCGCGAGCAGGCCGCGACGCTGGCCGCAGGCGTCGACGCCGAGATCTTCTGAGCGCCCGACTCAGTCCTCAGAGGGCTCCGCGAGGAGACCGGCGGCGGCCGCGAGCGCCGTGGCGAGCCCGGCTGCCCGGTCGAGCACCGCGCCGATGTAGTGCTCGGCCACCGCACCCTGTCCGGCCAGCGGCGGATCGCCGAGCGAGCGCAGCAGCATCCGCGGGTCGGTGGCGGGCGCGATCGGCTCGGGATCGGGCAGCGCCGGGACTGGCTGCCAGAGGTCGACGACGCGCGGCTTGTTTCCGCCGTTGCCGCCTGACTTGCGGCGACGGCTCTTTCCGCCACCGGTCTGCCGACGAGGCTCGTTCACATGTCCTCCTCGGTGAGTAGGGTGTCAGGCCGAAGACCGAGCGCGACGCGCAGCTGATCGGCCGAGAGGTCCGACAACGAGCTCGACTTCGGGAGCACGAGGTCGGCGATGTGTCGCTTGCCGGCGACGACCTCTTCGACTCGTTCGTCGACCGTGCCCGGGCACACGAGGCGATGTGACACGACCGTGCGCGTCTGCCCGATCCGCCAGGCGCGATCACGGGCTTGATCCTCGACGGCAGGGTTCCACCAACGGTCATAGAGGACGACGTGGCTCGCGGCGGTGAGGTTGAGGCCTGTGCCGCCCGCCTTGAGCGAGAGCACGAGCGCACCCGGTCCTGTGCCCCGCTGGAACTCCTCCACCAAGCGATCTCGTGCGCCGCGCGCCAGACCGCCGTGGTAGCACGCGATCGGCACGCCCGTGGTCTCCGTGAGGTGATCGGCGAGGCGCTTGCCCCACTCGGCGAAGTGGGTGAACACAAGGATCCGCTCATCGGCCGCGAAGACCGACTCGACGATCTCCTCGAGGCGCGTGAGCTTCCCCGAACGGCCCGCAAGGGGACGGTCGTCATCTCGCTGGTAGGCGGCGGGGTGGTTGCAGATCTGCTTGAGCGCGGTGATCGCCGCGAGGATCGCACCCTGCTTCGGGTCGCCGCCGACCTCGCTGGAGTCGGCCACGAGGCCGTCGAGCACCGCTTGATAGAGCCCGATCTGCTCGGGGGTCATCGTGCAGTGGTCGAGCTCGTCGATGCGGTCGGGCAGCTCGGCGGCCACCTCGGGCTCGCTCTTGGTGCGACGGAAGACGAGCAGGCCGTTGAGTGCCCGCAGCGCGGCCTCGCCCTCACCGGAGAGCTGCGCGATGAACGACGGCCGCGTGCCGACCAGCCCGGGGTTGGTGAAGTCGAGGATCGCCCACAGGTCGCCGAGGCCGTTCTCGATCGGCGTGCCGGTGAGCGCGATGCGACTTCGGGCCGGGATGCGGCGCAGCAGCTGCGCCGATTCGTTGGCCGGGTTCTTGATGGCCTGCGCCTCGTCGAGCACGATCCGGTCCCAGGTGTGCTGCGACAGCGCGTCGACGTCGCGCACGGCCGTGCCGTAGGTGGTGATGACGATGTCAGCGCCGGCCACCTCCTTCTCGAGGGCCCGGGCCGTGGCGCGCGAGGCGCCGTGGTGGACCACCACCTTCAGACCGGGCGTGAACTTCTTCGCCTCGGCCGCCCAGTTGCCGACCACCGCCGGGGGTGCCACGACCAGCGCCGTCCCGGTACCGGCCGTGCGACCGAGGTGGGCGAGCATCGTGGGCGTCTTGCCGAGGCCCATGTCGAGCGCCAGGCAGCCACCGAGCTCGGCCGCATCGAGGAAGCCGAGCCAGGCCAGCGCCTCGGCCTGGTAGCTCCGCAGCTCACCCTCGAAGCCCTCGGGGCTCGTGACGGGCTCCTTGGAGACGTCGTTGGCGCGATCGAGCAGATCGGCGGCCCAACCGGAGCCCTCGACCTGGATCGACGTGCCCAGCGGCGACCCTTCGAGGCCCACGGCATGACGGAGGATCTCCGCCCCGGTGAGCTGGGCCTTCTCGGCCCGCTCGGCCAGCGCGGCGGCCGCCTCCTTGAGGTCGACCCGGTCGAGCTCCACCCAGCGACCGCGGGACCGCACGAGCGGACGGGCCTCGTTGGCGAGGCGAGCGACGTCAGCAGCGGTGAGCTCGACGTCGTCGAACACGGCCGACCAGCGCACGTTGGCCAGCTGGTGCGCACCGACGACGGAATCGCCGGTGGGCTCGGTGAACAGCCGCAACCCAGGCGAGACCTTGCGACGCGACAGGGCGGGCACCCGAACGTCGAACCCGGCGGCGCGCAGACCGGCACCGGTGGTGGTCATCAGCTCCCACGCTTCGGGCTGGCTCAGGTACACCTGACCTCGTCGCTGACCACCGGCGCGCAGGAGCTCGGGCAGCGCTCGCTCGAGACGGGCAAGCTCGTCGGCGAGTGGCTTGGTGGCGCGGCTGTCGGTGAGCGCCACCTCGATCGGCAGGAGGTTGCCCTCCGCCCCGGGCCCGAGCACCGACAGGAACCAGGCGTCGCCGCGGTCGGGCGGGTCGAGCTGCACCACGAGCGTGGGCCGCGCCCCGCTCAGCACCGGCTTCGCCCACCGCTCCATCCGCTTGGAGACCTCGGTGGCAGCGTTGATCGGGGCGTCGAACGCGGACCCGTTGAGGCGCGTGACGAACGCCTCGGCGACCGCGGCCGTGGTGTGCGTCACGGGAGGTGGGGCCTTCAGCTCGACGCGACCGGCGGCCTCGCGCATGATCGCGTCGACCACCGCACCGAGCACCTCGATGGTGACCGCCCTGGCCGTTCCGGCCTTGAGCGCGACGACCGGGCCGGGCATCGCCGCGGCGAGGCGGTCGACCTCCGCCGGATCGAGCAACGCCGGAACCCATTGCACGTTGAGGTCCATCGACCGTCCGTTGGCGCGCTTGTCGGCGTGCAACGTCGGGACGACGGCACCCTGGGTGACCATGCGCACCGCCGCCAGCGCCACCCGGCCGAGCCAGACGACGCTCGCACCCACGCCATCGCGGCCGAGACCCCCGCCGACCGACACCAGCCACCCGAGCGACTCCTGGACCGGGATCGCGACTGCTGCGGCGCGCGCCCCCGAGGGCAGGGGCACGTCGGCGTGCACCGTCCATCCCAGCCGCGGGCCTCCGATGGCCTCGAGGCGATCCGCGAGCTCGTCGTTGGTCTCCGGCGCCGTGCCCGGGCCCGCACCCCACACCACGACCTTGCCGGCCTCCCAGGAGGCTTGAAGGCGCACCTCGCCGCCGGGATCGGCCCCGGCGATGACCGCCAGCGGGTCGGGTACGCGGGTGAGGAGGTCGTAGGAGGTCTCCAGCCGGTTCAGCTCTGCGAGGAAGTCGGACACGACCTGATCGCGCTCGGGGCCCTGGATGCGTCGCACCTCGTCGAGCTGGTCCTCAGTGTCGTCGATGAGCCGCTCGAGGGTGTGGCGCCAGGCGCGCGGGTCGGCTTCCAGGAGGGCGATCTGGTCGCGCGTGGCGATGCCCTCGGCCATCGCGTACACCGCGTCCTCGAAGATCCGTTCGGCGTTGTCCATCGATGATCCGGCGATCCCTCGTCGCCGCATGCTCGGGCGCCCACCTGGGCGACGAGCCGTCCGCTACCAGCGTCTCGAGACGACCTCAGACAAGGTCTGCCCCACCGTCACACCTGACGGGACGCCGCACGAGCAGTGTACCGCCCGTCGACCCACCGGCGCGGCATCGGGGCGGGCGCCTACCGTGGCGCCGTGGATGTGCTCCCGGTGATCGACGTCTCGCCACTCGTGCGCGGCGACGCCGACACCCGGGAGGTGGCGGCGCAGATCGATCGCGCCGCCCGCGACGTCGGGTTCTTCTACATCTCCGGCCACGGCGTCGACGAGCACCTGATGGCGCACCTGGACCGGCTCGCGCGGGAGACCTTCGCCCTGCCCGAGGCCGACAAGGCCGAGATCGCGATGGCCCATGGTGGACGGGCCTGGCGGGGTTGGTTCCCCTTGGAAGGGGAGCTCACCTCCGGCCAGGCCGATCGCAAGGAGGGGATCTACTTCGGCGCCGAGCTGCCGGCCGACGACCCCCGCGTGCGGGCCGGCGCACCGCTCCACGGGGCGAACCAGTTCCCGAGGGCCGTGCCGGAGCTCCGAGAGGTGGTCCTGGCCTACCTCGATGAGATGACCGTGCTCGGACATGCCGTGATGCGCGGCATCGGGCTGGCCCTCGGGCTCGACGCGGGGTGGTTCGACGAGCTCCTCACGGCCGACCCGCTCATCCTCTTTCGCATCTTCCGTTACCCACCCGACCCGGGCGCACGGCCGGCGGGCTGGGGGGTGGCGGAGCACACCGACTACGGGCTGCTGACGATCCTGCGCCAGGACACGGCGGGCGGTCTCGAGGTGCGGGCCCCGTCCGGTTGGATCGCGGCGCCACCGATCCCTGGCACGTTCGTGTGCAACCTCGGCGACATGCTCGAGCGGATGACCGGCGGCCGGTACCGCTCCACCCCGCACCGCGTGCGCAACACCGGCGCTGCAGACCGGCTGTCGTTCCCGTTCTTCTTCGACCCCGCGTGGGACGCCGAAGTGCGCCCGGTGCCCGGACTCGAGGCTGGCGACGGATCGACCGCGCCCGCACGTTGGGATGGGGCCGACGTCTTCTCCTTCGAGGGGACCTACGGGGAGTACCTCCTCGGCAAGGTCGGGAAGGTCTTCCCCGACCTGCGATCCTCCGTGCTCGACTGACGACGAGGCCGACCGGTCAGCCCACGCCGCCCGCGGCCCGCTCGGCGTGACGCTGGTAGGCCCACCCCGGTCCGCGGAGCACGAAGGACAGCCGGTCGCGCCAGGTGGTGGAGTGGGCGATGTCCCGGGTGATGTCGCGGTACTCGTGCGACGCGATGCGCACCGGGTTGTAGGTGTTGATGTTCTTGGTGAGGCCGTACACCACCGGCTCTTCCTCACGTTGGAACGTGCCGAAGAGCCGATCCCACACGATGAGGATGCTGCCGTGGTTGCGGTCGATGTACCGCCGGTTGCTGCCGTGGTGCACCCGATGGTGTGACGGCGTGTTGAGCACCTCTTCGCCCGAGCCCAGCGACCGGATCGTGTCGGTGTGGATCCAGTCCTGGTAGAGCAGGTTGATCCCGCGAGCCTGGGCGATGAGCTTCGGGCGGATGCCCACCCGGGCGAGCCAGCCGTAGGGAACCCACACCCCGAGCACGTCGGCCACGGGCTGCCGCAGCGCGGTGGAGAGGTTGTACCGCTCGCCGGAGTGGTGCACGACGTGGATGGCCCACATGCCCCGCACCTCGTGCATGAGGCGATGGTTCCAGTAGTAGATGAAGTCCCACCCCACGATCGCCAGGAGCCAGGCCAGGGGACCCTCGCCGCGGTCGTGCCGCTTGCCCTTGGCCCACATGCGTGAGGGGCTCGTGCGGCTCTGGGTCCACGACGACACCGCGACGGTGCCAGTGGCGACCGCGACCGGGCCGGACACGCGTCGCACCCGGCGGGCGCGCTGACGCATGGCGTGGCGAGGGTCGGTGGCCGCCGGATCGTGGTCGTCGACGACGCGATCCCGCGGATCGTCGGGCTCGTCGACCTCGTGTCCGGCCAACCGGTCAGCGATCGTGGTGACCACCGCTGCGCCGATCGCCGTCCCCACGAGGAGCCGACCGAAGCGACCCTTGCCCGGCGTGAACCGGGGAACGATGACGTGAGCGGCGAGCGGGACGAGCAGCGATCCCACGCCCATGGCCAGGCTCGCCTTGGTGTCCTCGGGGGTGTAGTCCGCCGCCGACGGCCCCACCTCGGCGGCGCGTCGGCGCAGGACGCGCCGTTCAGCCTCCATGGAGCCGAAGTAGAACGGGATCGCCACGACGGTCGGATCAGCTGCCAGGTCACTCACCCCCTGCGAGTCAGCTGCTCATCGTGCCACCTCTTCCGTCTTCGCACGAGATCGGCGAGCGAGATCGGCGTCGTCGGCGGGCAATCCCTTGACCGCGCGCCAGCGCGGCGCGACGGTGTGGTCACGCAACCGGGCGACGCTCGGTACGCGTGCACCAGACACCGAACGGAGGTCTGAAGATGCACCAAGGTCCTGCGACGATGGAGCGGTCTCCGCCCGATCGTTGAGGCTGTCCTCGCCGGTGTCGACGTACCTGGCGGGCCCGCCCACTGCATGCAGCACGCGTTGTCGGCTGCCTCCGCGGGACCCGTGAACGGCCTCTTCGACCCACCAGCTTGGACACACCGAGGCCCCGTCGCGTCAGGCCCCGCGCCGTGAACCGATCGGGACCCTTCCTCCTACAGTCACCGCATGGCTCGGATCGCGGTGACGTCGTGCGTGTACCTGGGCGATGTGGCGCCCTACATCCCCGTAGCGCGCCGCCTCTGCGCCGACGGGCACGACGTGGTGTTCGTGGCCCCAGAGGGGTTCCGGTCGCTGCTCGAACCCGAGCCGTTCGAGTTCCACCCCTACGCGATGGACTGCTCCCCCGCCACGATGCACGCCGACCCTGAGCACACGACCTTGATGCGCCACCCGGTGCGGAACGTCTCCAAGCTCGGCCAGTACTGGATGGACCGCTCGTTCACCGACGACCCCGACACGGCCCTCCGCTCGATGCAGGAGGGATTCGATGGGGCCGACGCCGTGGTCACCCATCCCACGATGGGCGTGCTCAGCGTGCCGGTCGCTCGCTCCATGGGCGTGCCGATCGTCGCCGGTCACCTGTTCCCGATGATGATCCCCACCGACCACTGGACGCCGCCGCTCGGCTCTCGCTCGCTGCGAGGGCCGAAGCCGGTCAACCGTGCGGCATGGGAGGTGCTGCGGCGCCGCGGCGCGCGCGCGTTCCGCGACGACAAGATCAACGAGGTGCGCGACCGGCTCGGGTTCCCACCGATCCGATGCAACGGTGGGTGGGCCTGGACCGAGGCCGACGCAACCGTCGTGCTCGTGTCGGGCCACTACTACGGCAGCGGTGCCCCCGACTGGCCGCCGGTGACCTGGGGCGGCTTCTCGATCTGGCAGGGTCCCGACGGGCAGGAGCTCACCCCGGAGCTCGACGCGCACGTCGGCGACGGTGACCCACCGGTGCTCGTCATGCTCGGCACCGCCGCGGCCTCTGGCGCGGGCCAGCAGTTCGCTCGCATCGCGGCCGACCTCGACCGCCGCGGCCTGCGGTCCGTGCTCCTCGTCGGCGATCCCGCCAACCTCGCCGCGGTGAGCGACCGACCCGGTGCCGCGACGTTCGCTCCCATCACCGCACTGCTGCCGCGATGTCAGGTGGCGGTGGTGTCCGGCGCGCTCGGTGGCGTCGCGGCCGCGCTCTCAGCGGGCATCCCGGTGGTGATCCATCCGCAGCTCTTCGACCAGGTCTGGCATGGGCGTCGTGTCGAGGAGCTCGGCGTCGGGCTGATGGCCCGGCGAACGAGCCAGGTCGCCGATGCAGTGCGGCGCATCAGCGACGACCCGGCGTACGCCGAGCGCGCCCGAGCGCTCGCGGCGCGCATGGCAGGGGAAGACGGTCCCGGGGTGCTCGCCCACACCGTCGAGGCGCTGCTCACCGTCTGACGAGCGCCGGGGTCAACCGAGCAGCTTGGAGCTCCGCAGTGCCTTGATCTGGAACGTCACGACCCCAATGAGGAGCGCGGCGGCAAGCCAGGCCACGCCCGGCACACCGCGCTCCGGGGCATCCGGGACAGGAACGGCGCTCGGTGACACGGCCGCGATCACGCCGAAGGCCGCCGACCCGTTGCTGCGGCCGGTGAGCTCGTCATCGGGAATCGTGGTAGCGGGCGGCGGAGGCGGTGCCGTCGTGACGACAGGGGGCGGTGCGACGGTGGTGGGTGGGGCGGGACGCGCGGGCGCCGCCGAGGGGGCCTGATCCGTCCGGGGCAGGGACGGGCCGGGCTGCGCGGGCGCGGCGGCTGCCTGGCTCGGGCGGCGGAACACCTCGACCACCCACAGCTGGCCGTCGGCCGCGACCACCCCGACGCCGAGCTCGGTGAGCTCGCCACTCAAGATGATGTCGCGATGGGTCTTGGAGGCCATGAACGCGTCATGGATCTGGGCGACGTTCGATCCGGCCCCGACGTTCTCCGAGACGACGGCCCAGCCGTCCACCTCCGACCCGAGGTTCGGGTTGTGGTACGGCTCGCCCCGCTCCGCCATCCGCTGCGCGTGCCGGCGAGCGACTGCCTGCAGATCCGAGGCAGGCGCAAGAGCGCTCATGCCACGAGCGGAGCGCTCCTGGCCGATGTAATCAGCGAACCCCACCTCGGCCTGGGCGGGGGCCTCGCCAGCGGCAGCGCGCGCGACCGCCAGCGCGCTGCCGATGAGCAGCAGCGGCACCAGGAGCAGCGTGCGGGTGAGGCAGCGGGATCCGTCGATGCATGTCGGTTCGATGCAGGCCGTGCGCGCACCTGCTCGGCCCTCGCCCCGCCCGCGGGGCGTTTCGGACAACTTCGGGCATACCCGGCAGGATTCCGGCGCCGAACGCCCGCCGCAGCGTCAGACCAGGCGTGGGCGGATCAGGTCGGCGGTGAGGATCGCGGGGGTCGGGCGCTTCATGTCGCGCACGATGCCGACCCGGCTCAGCATCCACAGGACGTAGTAGCTCGGATCCCACTGGTACCAGCGAAAGGCCTGGGAGGCGCTGGCCTGGTAGTGGTGGTGGTTGTTGTGCCAGCCCTCGCCGTTGGTGAGGAGCGCGATCACGAACGAGTTCCTGCTCGTGTCAGACGTGACGTACCGCCGTCGGCCCACGACGTGCGCCAACGAGTTCACGAGGAACGTGCCGTGCCAGACGAGCACGGTCGACACGCCGAACCCGACGACCAGGCCCGACCACCCGCCCAGCGCCAGACAGCCGAGCGCGAGCGCAACCCACCCCACCCAGTCGTGGCGGTTGAGCCAGCGGAGCTCGGGGAACTTGGCGAGATCCTGCACGCGACCCTCGTCCGTCGCGCCGTACTTGTCGCAGAGGATCCACCCGACGTGGCTCCACCAGAAGCCACGGATGGGTGAGTGCACATCACGCTCGGTGTCGGAGTACCGGTGGTGGTCGCGGTGATGGGCCGCCCACCACAGCGGCCCCTTCTGAATCGCCGTCGTCCCACCGACGGCCATGACGAGCTGCGCGGCGCGCCCGAGTCGGTACGAGCGGTGGGAGAAGTAGCGGTGGTATCCGGCGGTGACGAAGAACATCCGCACGAAGTACAGGATCCCGCAGAGCACGAGCGCGCCCGCAGGCACGCCCGTCCAGATGATGGCCAGCGGGATCAGGTGAAAGGCGAGGAACGGCGTGGAGGTGAGCCAGTTGATCCGCTCATCAGCGGCGCGCGGGTGTCGAGGCAAGCCAGGTCTCCGTCGAGGAAGGGGTCCTGCAGCCTACCGACCGGTCGGTAGGCTGCACCAACGCCAGGGCTGCGTGTGGCTCGTGTCACCGATGTGGCTGATGAGGGCGGTCAACCCCAGAAACACCTCAGCCATCATCTGAACGGGCTGACCACCATCGGAAGACTGTCACACCCTCTGAATAGGGTCGTTCGGATGGAGACCGGTCGAGCCTTCGAGGAGCTGCTGCGCTCCACGCGCGCGCTGCTCATGGAGGCGAACGGTCAGGACCTCACCCAGCTCACCGAGAGCGAGATCGTCGAGGCCACGGCGCTGTCGGCTGAGGTGGCCAAGGACGCTGCCATGGCAGCGGGGCGCCTCTCGGTCGACCACGTCCGCTTGCTGGCCAACGCGCACCGGGCCGATGCCGAGGCCTTCCTCGACGACGAGGATCGGTTGATCGACCCCGCGCAGCGCCTCCTGTTCAGCGGCTTCGAACGGGTGATCCGCTACTGGATCTACGCCCACGCCTCCGACGATGCCGCACGTCGTCGCCGGAGCCGACAGCGTCGAGCGGATGTGCGAGCTCCCCAACGGCACCGTCGTCACGCCCGGCTAGGTGCTCCCCCTGCTGCAGTGGGCCGATGTGGCCCGGGTGATCTTCGAGGGCCCCTCGAGGGTGATCGACGTCGGCGTTCGCCAGCGCCTCTTCGCCGGTGCCACCCGCATCGCCGCGGAGACGCGTGACCTCGTCTGCCAGCACCCCGGCTGCGACGTGCCCGCCGAGCGCTGCGAGATCGACCACATCGTGCCCTACGAGGAGGGCGGCCTCACCGTCCAGACCAACGGCCGCTGCTACTGCCGCTTCCACCACCGCTGGCATCACCGACAACGACGGCCGGCCGCCTGACCGCCGCCGGCGCCCCCGAAGAAGCACCTGCCAAGCCACAGGGACCATGAAGGCTCAGTCAGTCGAGAGTCGGGACAGGCACCAGAGGTCGACTCGACCGCGATCTGGTACTTGCTCGTAGCCCCGTCGGATCCCCTCGCGTGTGAAGCCGGCGTTCTCGGCGGTCCGCAGGCTCGCCTCGTTGTCGAGGTCGACCAGGACCTCCAGCCGTTCGATGCCGAGGTCCGCGAAGGCCCAGCGGGTCGCCAGCTCGAGCGCCTGGGCTGCCCAGCCCGAACCTCGTGCCTCGTCGAGGAGCCAGTACACCGCCTCGCCGTTCCCAGGGACCTCCCGGAGAACGATGCCCACCTGCCCGATGCAGCGCTCTGTCGGATCGTCGACCGCATTGATCGCGAGGCGGCAGGCGCCGACCTCCCAGGCCGAGATCGCCCGCTCGATCCAGGCGACCGCCTTTGCTTCGTTCGGGTCCCGAGGCATGAAGGTGTGGCCGGTGATCTGCGGGTCTCGGCCTGCGGCCATGACTGCGTGGACGTCGTCGGCACGAAAGGGCCGGAGCGCGAACTGGCTGGTGCGCAGCGGTGGGTCAGGTGGCTGAACGGACGTGCCCATGATGACCATCGTGGCGCACCACCTAGCGCGAGCGGCGCAACTGACGGCGCTCGAGGCGCTGCCCGGGCGAGCGTGTGGACCTGATCACGTCTGCGACGGGGAGGATCCTTCGAGGTGTCGACCATGTCTGCGACGGCTTCTCCAACGCCCAACGACCACCGATGGTGACGGCAGCGTGAACGGGTAGGCCCGCGTGGTCTCGCCAGATCAAGACCGTGCCAGGTTCGTCATCGGATCCTCCAAGACGACAGGCCTCGCTAAGCCAGTCAGAGAAGGGTTCTTGGAGCATCCACTCCTCGGCGGCGCCGACAACGCCTGCAGCCGCCATGACCGTCCCGAAGCAGTTGGCACCGCTGCCAGGTGCGAACGACCCGGCAAGGTCTCTTGCGCCGGGCAGGACCGCGGCACTCGATTGCCAAGTGCCCTCACTCACCTCCTCGTGGCGACTGGTCAGGCCGTCTGTTGACACGACGCGCCTCAGGACCTCAGCGGCAAATGAGTCCAGGTGCGATGGCCACCATACGAAGCGGTGGCCATCAGCCTGGGATCGCAGCGCTCCGGCGTCGAACAGGTCGACCCACCTGTGGACCGATGGAACGGCGCCCCGACGGGACCGCGCCTGGGCACGAACGAGAGCCGCACGATCCGGTCGAGGCATCGCTGCAAAGGTCGACTCGTCGAGCCAAAGGATCTTCAGTGTCCGGTCGAGCTTCCAGAGCTCGTAGGTGTCGCGCTGCTCGGCACTGAGCACGCCAGCCCTGGCAACCCCGGTGGGCCACTGCTCGAGCGACTCGACGAAGAACGGCTGGACCTCGGGTGCAAGCCAGGAAGCCCAAGAGCGAACAAGGTCGTCCGCCACTTCGATCCCGAGCATCGACACCATCGACTCAGTCTGACCGCCGTCGAGCTAGGGGCCGATGAGCTTGAAGCGTCCGCCGTCGAGGGGGCGCAGCACGTCGAAGTGGCGTCGATCGAGGGTCAGGACGCTTCGGGTGCCGTAGCGCTGCGCGAGCACCACCAGCGACGAGTCGGCCACCCCGATGTCCTGGTCTCGGTAGCGGGTCACGATGTCCGCACAGGCAGCAAGGTCAGCGGCGTCGATGGTGGCGAACTCATAGGCGCCGCCCGCGAGCTCGCCCAGGACCGCCAGCTCGGCGTCGACGCCGAGACGGGTCGCGACCAGGTAGTCGAGCTCGGCAACGACGAACGGTGAGACGACGAGGGGGCCATCTGCTGCCTCCACCGCCGCACGAACTCGATCGTGGGCGGGTTCGGCGCGGTTGAACAGTGCGAGCAGGCCGCTGGTGTCCGCGATCAACGGGTGCCGAAGCCCGTCAGCAGCTCGTCGGTTCGATCCGCGAACGGCTCCCCGTCGATGAACGCCGCCCGAGGTCGCGGCCGCTCGACCGACTTGCTGATCGCGTCACGGATCACCTGCGCTTCAGAGACGCCGAGACGGCGCGACTCCCGCTCCACTGCGGCCTTGAGGTCGTCAGGCAGATACAGCGTGGTCTTGAACGTCATGCCATACATGGTGCCACATAT
>JBQTKH010000262.1:0-33141 GCA_052386335.1 Microthrixaceae bacterium | reverse complement strand
CTGGTCGAGAAGTTGGGGTTCGTCTTGCCGAGGCGGAACCCGCCCCACTCCGGTCGCCCGTGCGCGGCCCAGCCCTGGGGGTCTTGCGCGAGGGCGAGGATGTCGGCGTAGCCCAGCGGCTCGTCCGGCCAGCCGAGCGCCTCGGCCATCGGCTTGGGCATCGCGATCACCAACGGCGTCAGCATGAACGACGTGAAGTCCGCGGTCATCGCGGGCTCCCCGGCTGCCTCGAGGCGCTGGTTGAGGATGGCCCCCCAGCTGGACGCGGCCGGCGACCAGATCACCGGCCGCGGCCCCTCGGTGCCCTCATCCCAGCCGGAGCTGAGCAGCTGAGCGGCGCCACCCGACGCCTTGCTCTGCACCCGCGCGAACACGCATCGATCTCCGACGGTGGCGTCGACGCTCCCGTTGAAGTCGTCAGCCAAGGCCGTCAGCAGCTGGATCTTCTCGGATGACACGGACAAGTCGACGACGATGCAGTCGCCCGGATCGTCGTCGACGTTGCCGTCCGGCGTCCCGTCGACCGCTTGGTCGTCCGCGGGGCTGCACGCTCCTGCGAACAGGCCCAGGACCAGCAGCGCCGTCATCGTGCGGGTGAGCGAGCGAATCATCGTGTGGTCTCCGTCCAGAGGGTGTGCAGCGCGGCCATCACGCCGGGCTTGAGGATGGGCGATGGTGGCGTGGCGCCGTCAGCAGGCTCCCAGCCATCCGCGACGAGCGCCTCGCGGAGGCGACCCAGGCCCGGCACCTCGTCGCCGCCGGCGAGGCCTGCCAGAACGACGGTGGCTCGGACCTCAGGACGCGGAGCGAGCAATCCGACCGACCGCTCGCCGGTGGCCCGCTGGAGGTCGCCGACGGCGGTGTACTTGCCCCGTGTGGTGACGAGCGTCGCGACTGGATCGCGCTCGCCTCGCCCTGACGGCGCCGCGAGTCGTCCCAGCCATCCGGCGAGCCCGGACAGATCGAAGTCGTTCGTCGCGAACGTGTCGCTGTCGAAGAACCCCGTCGCGACGGAGGCGAGGACTGGGAGGCCGACGGCAGAATCGGCGTCGGGCAAGCCGGTCTTCAGCGCACCCCACCTCGGGTCGCCGCCAGGCAGCGCACCCCATTCAGCCCCGGCGTGGTCGCCGAGGCACCGCCACGCCGGCGCGTCGGCGCACAAGCCGTGCACGGCGTCAGCGCGGGCCGCATCGGTGGCGATGACCACGAGCGAGGACGCGACGGCCACCTGGCTCTCCACCTCGCCGGGGGCGCGGGCGTCGACCACCTCGATCCACGCCGAGGTGGTCACCCACGCGTCGACGTCGCCGATCGCTGTCGAGCCGTCCACGATGCGCTCGGCGGTGACGGCGGCCTGCTCGTCGACCACCGTGACGCCCTCCAGCTGCTGACACGCCGCCGCGAGCTCGGACGCGCAGGCCACCACGAGATCGCCGTTGCCCTCGCTCCTCGATTCGGACCCGCCCCGGTCGTCGATCACGGAGCGCACGACGACGGCCAGCAACACGATGCCCACTGCCCCCAGCACTGCCAGCACCCGCTGCGCCACGCCTAGACCGTACCGATGACGGGGGCCACGGCAGTGACCGGTCCTGCTCCGGGTGCGGGGATGTCTGCCGCGGTGAGGGTGGTGAGCTGCTCGTCGGTGGGCTGTGGCAGCTCCACGAGTCGCGTCGCCTGCGCGGCGACGGCGTGCTCGAAGAGGTTCCGAGCGGTGCGACCGTTGCCGAAGCCCTTGTCTCGCGGCACGGCATCAAGCCATCGTCGAGTGGCCTCCTGGGCGCTGGCATCGAGGTGGTACCCGCCCCGATCGCCGAGACCGTCGATGATGGCCAGGAGCTCGTTGGTCGAGTAGTCGGGGAACTCGATCATCTTCGGGAACCTCGACCGAAGGCCCGGGTTCGAGGCGATCAGCTCGCTCATCTCGGCTGGGTAGCCGGCCATCACCACGACGATGCGCTCGCGACGATCCTCGATGAGCTTCACGATCGTGTCGATGGCCTCTCGTCCGAAGTCGCGCTCGCCACCCCGCACGAGGGAGTACGCCTCGTCGATGAGCAGCAGCCCCTCGTCCGCTTCGTCGAAGCGGGCCGTCACGAGCGGAGCGGTCTGCCCCACGTACCCGGCGACGAGCCCGGCGCGGTCGGTCTCCACGAGGTGGCCCTTCTCGACCACGCCGAGGGTGCGGTAGATCTGGGCGAGCAGTCGGGCGACGGTGGTCTTGCCGGTGCCGGGGTTGCCGGTGAAGATCAGATGGCGGCTCTGCTCCAGCACCGGCAGACCTCGCTCGCGTCGGATCTTCTGAACCCGCAGGAGGTTGGTCACCAGCTTCACCTCGTGCTTGACGCCCGTGAGGCCGATGAGCGCGTCCAGCTCAGCGAGCAGCTCGTCGAGCGGTCTCGAAGGGTCGGGCGGGACCGCCGGCTCGTGGGGTGTCGCGGGGGCTCCGGGTGCCGCCGCGGTCTCCGGCGCACGACCGCGTTCCATCGCGGTGATGGCCTCGAGCAGCGTGCTGCGGAACCCCTCGATGGCGGCAAGCTCGCGCTCGGAGGTCTGCAGATCGATCGCGGCCACCGCGAACGCGACCTCGATCGCGTGCTCGTAGTACGAGCGGGCGTGCCGGCTCCCGCCGCGCGCGTCGGCCGCCAGGAAGACCTCGAACGACGCGCTCGGCTTCGTCGCGAAGTCGCGCTGGGCGTCGATGAGCCCGGAGTCGCGCAGCGCGTCGGGGGTGGCGCCGGCCAGGCGCGTCTCGAGGAGGGGGCCGAAGGCGCCGAGCACCTCCCACAGCTCGTCGTCGCTCAGGCGGCCGTCGATGGCGATGAGCCCGCACACCAGGTTGAAGGCCTCGAGGGTGGCGTCGTGACGCCAGCGGTCAGCTCGCACACCCTCCACGTCGGCGCTGAGCTCCTCGAGGCTCGCGGTGACGATGTCGATGAAGCGCTGCGTCGGCTCGAGGAGCGACTCGCTCATCGCCGGCTGCCTGGTGGTTGTGGCTCGCGCCACATCGGCCAGATCGTGGGACCCGCGGGGAACTCGACCTCCCCGGCGACCTCGAAGCCGTGTCGCCGGTAGAAGGGGATGTTCGACTCCTTGGAGCTCTCGAGGTAGGCACCGATCCCCTCGGCGTCGCATCGATCGAGCACCGGTGCGAGGAGCGCGGAGCCGAGGCCGGCGCCCTGTCGGTCTGGGTGGGTGCCGAGCACCGCCAGGTAGAAGTGCTCCGGGTGTCGGGCGTGGGCGGCCTCCATCCTCGAGAGCCCGCGCAGCGCGCTCAGCGTGCGGAACCCCATCCCGCGCACCATCAGCGGGGCCAGTCGGAGGACGTCCTTGGGCGCGGTCTTCCAGTGCCCCGGGGGATCCCACAGCGCCGCCGCCGGCGTGCCGTCGAGCGTGAACACCTCGTTGTTCCGCAGATGCCTCGCCGCCTCGTGCGCGAGGAAGGGGAGCAGGTAGCGGCCCGGTCGAGGTGCCACCTCGCCGAACAGCCAGCGCATCACAGGGTCGTCGTCGAAGGCGGCGGCAAGCGCCTCGGCGACGCCGTCGATGTCGGCCGTTGTTGCTCGCCGAACGACTGCGCCGATGGTCATCCGGAGAGCCTGCCACCTCGGAACGGTGCAACGGGTGCGATCCCGGCCGTTCCGCCTCCTACACTTCCAGGGTGCCCACGGATCCCATCGCCGACCTCGGGGCCCGCGCCAAGGCTGCCAGCCGAGTGCTGGCCACCGCGTCCACCGAGGTGAAAGACGCCGCCCTGCTGGCTGCGGCCGATCTGCTCCTCGACCGTCACGCCGAGATCCTCGCGGGCAACGCGGACGACGTCGCTGCTGCAGAAGCCGCGGGCACGACAGCAGCGGTGATCGACCGCCTGCGCCTCACCGATGCCCGCCTCCAGTCGATGGCAGCCGGCCTCCGCAACGTGGCGGCCCTTCCCGACCCGGTAGGCGAGGTGGCCGACGGGTGGACTCGTCCGAACGGGTTGCGCGTCCAGCGGGTGCGGGTTCCGTTGGGCGTCGTGGCGATCATCTACGAGAACCGACCCAACGTCACGAGCGATGCGTTCGGACTGTGCCTGAAGGCCGGCAACGCGGCCTTCTTGCGCGGCTCGTCGGCGGCCATCCGCTCGAACGTCGCGATCGCCAGCGCACTGCGCGAGGGCCTCGGCAAGGCGGGGCTCCCTGAGGACTCGCTCGTGCTCGTCGAGGACACCAGCTACGAGGCCGCGGTTGAGTTCATGCGCCTGCGCGAATCGATCGACGTGCTCATCCCGCGTGGTGGTCCGTCGCTCATCCGCTCGATCCTCGACAACGCCACGGTCCCCTATGTCATCGACGGCGATGGCAACTGCCACATCTACGTCGACGCCTCCGCGGACCTGCGCGCCGCGGCTGCCATCGTGGAGAACGCAAAGGTCCAGCGCCCGTCGGTGTGCAATGCCCTCGAGACGCTGCTCGTCCATCGGAACGTGGCGGCCAACTTCCTCACCGAGGTGGCACCCCGTCTCGAGGGCGTGGAGCTGGTGGGCGACCAGTCCACCCAGGAGATCCTCGGCGACCGTGTCGCGTCGATCGCCACCGACGAGGACTACGCCACCGAGTTCCTCGACCTCAAGCTCGCGGTGCGGGTGGTCGACACGCTTGACGCAGCCATCGCCCACATCAGCCGGTATGGCAGCGGGCACAGCGAGGCGATCCTCACGAACGACCTGCGGGCGGCCGACCGCTTCACCCGCGAGGTCGACGCTGCTGCAGTGCTCGTGAACGCGTCCACCCGCTTCGTCGACGGCGAGGAGCTCGGCTTCGGCGCCGAGATCGGCATCTCCACCCAGAAGCTCCACGCACGCGGGCCGATGGGGCTTCGGGAGCTCACCACCCTCAAGTTCGTCATCCACGGTGAGGGCCACATCCGCTCCTGATCAGACCGGCGGCGGCTCGTCGTCCTCGAGGATCGTGCGCTCGTCGGGTCGGTAGGGCAGCACCGCGGCCACCAGCGACGCCAGCGCCTCGTCGTTGCTTACCTCGCGGCCATGGGCTTCCGAGAGGAACCACCGGTGCTCGAGGAGCTCGTGGAAGAGCTCGGCGGGCTCGAGCCGACCCCGTAGCTCGTTGGGCACCTCGGACACGATCGGCTCGTAGGCCTCAGCCATCCAGCGGGCCGCGGCGACGGTGTCCGACATCGCCGTGCCCGACGCCCCCTCGTGCCAGGCGCGGAAGGCGGCGATGTCGTTGAGGAGGCGTCGAGCCTGGTTCTCCTGAACCTTGAGCCCCGTCCGACGCTGCAGCTCACGGCTGTGATGGCCCTCCTCGACCAGCACCGGCCGGATGCGCAGCCGATTCCCGCCGTCGGTGGCCTCGACGGCCAGCTCCTCGACGTCGAAGCCGAGCTCGTTGAGTCGTCGGATCCGATCCTCGATCCGGTGCCGTTCGCCGGCGTCGAGCTCATCGACGCGGGTGAGCTCAGCCCACAGGTCCTGGTAGCGACGCTCGAGCTCCTCGACCAGTGCGACCGGGTCGACCTGACGGGGGACCAGGCCCGCAGCTTGGAGGTCGTAGATGCCGCCGGCGACGTTCTCCATGGCGATCTCGACGTCGTGGGCGCGCAGATCGTCGTTCAGTGGGGGTGCGTGCAGCTCGGCGGTCTCGGCATCGACGAGGTACGCCATCAGCGCCCCCGCGTCTCGCCGGAACAGCACGTTGGACAGCGAGCAGTCGCCCCAGAAGGTGCCCTCGAGGTGGAGGCGTACGAGAAGCAGCACGCCAGCATCGATGAGCTGGGGTTGCAGCTCGGGGTTGGGGTCGTGGGAGAACAGGTAGCGGTAGGGGAGCGAGTAGTCGAGGAACCGGGTGACGAGCACCGCGCTCAGATCCTGGCCGTCGGCGTCGTGACGCTCCCGCACCACCCCCACCGCCTCCACCACCGGCAGGTCGAGCTCGGCGAGCGCGCGCAGCGACCGGAACTCGTGCTCCGCCAGCTCAGGCGTGGTCTCCTTCAGCGCGTACACGCAGTCGGCGTAGGCGACGAAGCGCACGATGTGGCGGCTCACCCCGCGAGCCATCGGGATCAGGCGGGGGTGGTCCCAGTCCTCAAGTGCCGCCGACCACGGCAGGTCGAGGAAGTCGGGGTGACCGCCCCGGGTCACAAGCGAGAAGGTCGTGGTGGTCACAGCGCAGTGGCACCGTCGGTAGTCCGCTTGGTACGGTCGCCGGGGCGCACTGTAAGCGCTTTCAGCGAGAGGGGCAACGGGGTGCCGTGGTGGCGCGATGCCGTTGGGTACGAGGTCTACCTGCGCTCCTTCGCCGACGGCGATGGGGACGGTGTGGGCGATCTGCCCGGCCTGGTCTCCCGGCTCGACCACCTGGGGTGGCTGGGGGTCGACCTGCTCTGGGTCACCCCGTTCTACCCGTCACCGATGGCGGATCACGGCTACGACATCAGCGACCACTCGGCGGTCGACCCCCGGTACGGCTCCCTCGCGGACGTGGACGCCCTGGTCCTTGGCGCCCACGAGAGGGGGATCCGCGTCCTCATCGACCTGGTGCCCAACCACACCAGTGACCACCACCCCTGGTTCGTGTCGGCCCGCCGCGACCCTGCGGGCCCCCATCGCGGCTACTACCTCTGGCGTGAGGGGGCCCCGGACGGTGGACCGACCAACAACTGGGTGAGCTACTTCGGGGGGCCGGCGTGGACCCACGATCCCGACAGCGGACAGTGGTGGGCGCACCTGTTCCTCCCAGAGCAACCCGACCTCGACTGGGCCAACCCCGCAGTGCAGAAGGAGTTCGACGACGTCATCTCGTTCTGGTTGGAGCGTGGCATCGACGGCTTTCGAGTCGACGTGGCGCAAGGGTTGTGCAAGCACCCGTCCTTCGCCGACAACCCCCGCCGACCGCACCCGCCCGCGGGCGACGACTCCCGCGCCGCGTTCGACGCCTTCGAGCACCGCTACGACATCGGCCAGCCCGAGTCCGCCGCCATCTTCGAACGATGGCGCCGCCTCACCGACCCCCGCGACGCGGTGCTGGTCGGCGAGGTGTACCTCGACGTCGCGTCGGTCACCCCCTACCTCGACGGCGCGGGGCTGCAGCTCGCCTTCAGCTTTGCCTTCGTGGACCTGCCGTGGGATCGCGATGCGGTGCTCGACGCGCTGCGCACCACCCTCACCCACCTCGACGACGGCGCCTGCTGGACGCAGACCAGCCACGACGAGCCCCGTCCCCCGACCCGCTTCGGCGGAGGCCGGGTCGGGCGGGCCCGCGCCTTCGCCGTCACGACCCTTCTCGCCGGCATGCCCGGCCCCTTGGTTCTCTACCAGGGCGAGGAGCTCGGTCTCGAAGACGGGATCGTGCCCGAGGGGGCCACCGTGGACCCGATGGGCGGGCGGGACGGGTGCCGCACCCCGATGCCCTGGTCGCCGACGCCGGGCTGGGGCTTCACCTCCGGCGAGCCGTGGCTGCCGATGGGCGACCGCCGTCCCGCCGACACGGTCGAGGTGCAGCGCCGCGACCCGGCGTCTCCCCTGCACCGGCACCGCGACCTCCTCGCGGTGCGCCGCCGGCTCGACCCGGCTGCAGCCGTCGAGTGGCTGCCGGCTCCGAGTCCGCTGGTGGCCTACCGGCGGGGTGCCCACCTCGTATCGGCCTGCGTCGCCGACGAGCCCGCCGAGCTGGCCCTGCCGGGTAGCGGATGGCGCCGGGCCTTCAGCACCCTGCCTCACGGCTCGAGTGTCACCCCGAGCGCCACATCGATCATGCTGGAACCGGCAGAGGCGGTCATCCTCGAGACCATCGAGCGGGGAGGGTAGGCGTGCGGAGACGACCGGGACCGGGCGCGGTCAAGCGCGCCGCCACGATCGACGACGTGGCCCGGCGAGCAGAGGTCTCGGTCGCCACCGTGAGCCGAGCGCTGCGGGGCCTGCCCAACGTGGCCCCGGCCACCCGGGCGCGGGTGGAGGCTGCCGCCGCCGAGCTGCGCTACCGGCCCGACCCCAACGCGTCCCGGCTGGCGGCCGGGCGCACGAACGCCATCGGCGTGGCCATGCCCCTCGTTGGGTCTTGGTACTTCAGCCAGGTTCTGTCGGGCATCGAGGCCACGCTGGCGCCCGCCGGCTACGACCTCCTCGTCTACACGGCGGCCGGACCGGAGGACAGACGGCGGTTCTTGAGCGACGCCACGCCGGTGCACAAGCGCGTCGACGGCCTCTTGCTCGTGGACATCCACCTGACCGACCAGGACGTCGCCGGATGGGCCGATTCCGGTGTGCGGCTGGTGACGATCGGGTTGCGCACCAGCCCGTTCCCGTCGGTCACGATCGACAACCGCGCTGGTGCCGGCGCCGCCGTGCGCCATCTGCTCGATCTCGGGCACCGCGACATCGCGCTGATCGGCGCGTCGCACGAGGAGCACTTCCACTTCACGGTGCCCGACCAGCGGCGCCTGGGCTACGAGGACGCCATGGCCGAGCGTGGTCTCCGCGGCCGTCCGGAGCACCTCGTGACCGGGTTGTTCACGGTGGACAGCGGTCGGGCCGCCATGGATCAGCTGCTGGCCCTGCCCAACCCACCGACTGCGGTGTTCGCCGCCTCCGACGAGATGGCCATCGGCGCAATGCACAGCGCGCGCCGCCTGGGCCTCGAGGTGCCCAGCGACGTCTCGATCGTCGGGTTCGACGACCACGACCTGGCGGCGGCGGTCGGCCTCACGACCGTGCGCCAACCGGTGATCGACATGGGCAACCGCGCCGCTGCGCTGCTGCTCGACGAGCTGGCCACTGGCAACCCGGCTGGGGAGCCGGTGCTCTTCCCAACCGAGGTGATCGAGCGAGAGTCGACGGCTCCGCCCGGCTGATCACTCGCGAATGGCGAGGGTCGACTTCGGGTCGAAGAGGTGCAGCGTCTCCACATCGACGGTGAACTGAGCCAGCTTGTCGACCGCGACGGTCGTGCGGGGATCCAGCCGTGCCACCAGCTCCACTCCGCCGGTGCCCGCGAGTGTGGCGTCGGGATCGCGCTGAGCCGTCTCGACCCGGGGAGGAACGGCATCGAGCTTGGCGTGGGCCACCACCTCGCTGCCGAGGCCCTCCCGCAGCTCCACCGTGGCCTCGATCGAACGGTTGCCAGCGGTGTCGGGCTTGATGGTGGCGTCCTCGAGGCTCTCGGGACGGATCCCGACCACCACCTCTCTGCCGTCATAGCCCTCCACGGCGGGCCGTGCCGCGATCAGCGAGGCAGGCAGGTCGAGGCGGTGCTTCCCGACCGTGACGTGCGGCGACGCGCCCAAGTGCACCGTGCCCATGACGAGGTTCATCTGCGGGGATCCGATGAACGTGGCGACGTAGAGGTTGTCGGGGTGGTCGTAGAGGTTCTGGGGGGTGTCCACCTGCTGGAGCAGGCCCTTGGACATCACCGCCACCCGGTGACCCATCGTCATGGCCTCGATCTGGTCGTGCGTGACGTACAGCGTGGTGACGCCCAGGTCGTGCTGCAGCCGGCTGATCTCTGCGCGCATCTGCACGCGCAGCTTGGCGTCGAGGTTTGACAGCGGCTCGTCCATCAGGAACACCTGGGGCCGGCGGACGATGGCGCGGCCCATCGCCACCCGCTGGCGCTGCCCGCCGGAGAGCTGCCCTGGCTTGATGTCGAGCAGGTCGCTGAGCTCGAGCAGGCGGGCCGCCTCATCGACGCGCTGGTTGATCTCGCCCTTCGGGGTCTTGCGGAGCTTGAGCGCGAAGCCGATGTTGTCGCGCACGGTCATGTGGGGGTAGAGCGCGTAGTTCTGGAACACGAACGCGATGTCGCGGTCCTTGGGGTGGACGTCGTTCACCACCCGGTCGCCGATCGTGAGCTTTCCCGAGGAGATCGACTCGAGTCCGGCGACCATGCGCAGCGCCGTGGATTTGCCGCACCCCGACGGGCCGACGAGGACCAGGAACTCGCCGTCGTGCACGTCGAGATCGAGATCGTGCACGGCGTGGAAGCCGTTCTCGTAGATCTTGTTGACCTTGTCGAGGGTTACCTCGGCCATGAGGTGTCCTATCCCTTCACGGAGCCGGCCAGCAGGCCGCGGACGAAGTAGCGCTGGAGCGAGAAGAAGATGATGAGCGGCACCACCATCGAGATGAACGCGGCCGCGGGCAGCAGCTCGGTTCCCTGGCCTCGAGAGGTCACCAGGTTCACGAGCTGAATCGTCAGCGGGCTGGCGTCCTTGTTCTGGCTGAGGAACACCAGTGCGATGAGGTAGTCGTTCCAGACCCACAGGAACTGGAAGATGGCGAACGCGGCGATGGCCGGCTTGGCCAGGGGCAGGACGATCCGCCAGAAGATGCCGAAGTGGTTGGCGCCGTCGATGCGAGCAGCCTCGAACACGTCCCGAGGGAGGCCGGCGATGTAGTTGTGCAGCAGGTAGATGGCCAATGGGAGCCCGAACGCGGTGTGGGCGAGCCACACGGCGATGGGCTCGTTGTTGAGGTTCAGGTCAGGGAAGAGGATGAAGGTCGAGCCGCCGATGGTGAGGTGGGCGCCACCGGAGTAGAGCTGTTGC
Source organism: Microthrixaceae bacterium (assembly GCA_052386335.1). Classification (GTDB taxonomy): domain Bacteria; phylum Actinomycetota; class Acidimicrobiia; order Acidimicrobiales; family VFJN01; genus VFJN01. The sequence goes on along the minus strand of JBQTKH010000262.1, from coordinate 22,602 downwards.
AGCGGCACCAGCGACATCTGGAGCGGGACGGCCATCATCGCCAGCACACCGATGAACAGCCAGTGGCGGCCGCGGAAGTCCATCCACGCGAACGCGTAGGCCGCCGCGCAGGCGATGGCGATCGGGATGATCGTGCCGGGGATGGCGATGGCCATGCTGTTCACGAACGCATCAGAGAACGGCACCGACCCACCGGGCGGGTCGAACAGGGCGTCCGTGTAGTTCTCGAGGGTGAACGTGGGGTTGGAGAAGATCGTCCACCATCCGCCCGAGATCTGGTCCGCCTCCGGTCGCAGCGACGTGACGAGCAACCCGAAGCTCGGGATGGTCCAGAGGACCACGATCACCCAAAGCACCCCGGTCGGCACCATGGAGAGCACGCGGTGGGTGCGCTGACCGACTGGCTCGCCCGACGGCTTGATCGCCGCGCCGCCGGTGGCCGGCGCCGCGTCGAGCGTTGTCATCGCACCTCTCCTCGGTTGCGGCGGATGTTGAGGTACATGACCGGCAGGACCAGGACGAAGATCATCACGGCGTAGGTCGACGAGGCCGTGAAGTTGCCGCTGCGCAACGTGTCGTAGACGCGGTTGGCCAGCACGTCGGTGTCGGCCGCGCCGCCCGTGGTGGCCTTCACCAGGTCGAAGACCTTGAGGACCGTGATGGTGAGGGTGGTGATCACCACGAGCAGCGTGCTGGTGATCTGCGGCAGCGTCACCCGCCAGAAGACCTGAGGCTCGCTGGCTCCGTCCACCCGGGCCGCCTCACCGAGCTCCGAGGGCACCCCCTTGATGGCGGCGGAGATCACGACCATGGCGAACCCGGCCTGGATCCAGATCATGATCACCATGATGAAGAAGTTGTTCCACGGCGCGATGGTCCCGGACCCGGAGGTGCCCCGCAGGTAGTCGATCGGCTCGCCCGGCCAGAGGAGGTTGAGGAGCCCCTGCGACTGGCCTGCCCCCGGTGTGTCGTAGATGAACTTCCAGATCACCGCGGCCCCGACCAGCGAGATGGCCATCGGCATGAAGATGAGCGTCTTCGCCACCGACTCCCGCTTGGAGCGGTCGGCCAGCACGGCCAGGGCGAGCCCGAACACGGTCGAGAGCCCTGCCACCACAACGACCCACCACAGGTTGTTCCAGATCACGCCCCGCAGCGTGGAGAACACTGCCATGAGCGCAGCCAGCACCGCGGTGCCGAGGGCCACGCTGGAGATGGGGTTGCCGAGGTCGAGCCCGTTGCCGTCACCGGCCGAGCGTCGGGCGACGACGACACCCACCACCAGCAGGATGACCCCGAGGATGAACAGGCGGCTAGTGAGCACGTCGCCCATGCGGTCGACGCTGATCACGCCCTTGTTGCCGAGCAGATCGGTCCAGTTCTCCGTGGTGAACCCGTCGTCGCCGCGATTGCCGCCGCGGAAGCTGAGGAACACCGTGCGGATCGCTGGAACGACCAGCGCGATGGTGAGGAAGACCACGGCCGGGCTGATGAACAGCCACGGCCGCAGTCGGTCGTCCCACTTCTGGGACACTCGGTTGATCAACAGGTTGAGACCGGTGAACAGTCCGCCCACGATCACCAGGGCGACCACCACGTTCACGACGGTCGACACCAGCGCGCCCATCTGGCCCCCGGTTCAGGACGTCATCGGTCTAGGGCCAGGACGCTTCGACGTTGTCGAGGAACTGGTCGAGCGTGTTGGTGCCGAGCACCCAGTTGGTGCCCTCCTTCCAGAAGGAGCCACCGCCGACCGCGCTCGGCATGTTGTCCGACCCGTCGAAGCGCACAGGGTCAGCCGTCACGAGGATCTCGGCCAGCGTCTGGTCGAGGGGCGAGGTGTACAGGCTCGTGTCGTGCTCCTGGTTGGGCGACAGGTAGCCCCCCTTGTCGGCCTCGATCCGGTTGTTGGCGTACTCCACGCTGGCCAGGTACTCGATCGTGGCCAGCGTGTCCGGGTCGTCGTTGAAGGCGACGATGTAGGTCCCACCGCTCAAGGTGACCTGCCCGAACTCGTCGGAGATCGTGGGCAGGTAGAAGGTGTTCACGTCGCCGTCGGGCCCGAACTCGATGTTCTCGTCCGCGTCCTGGAAGTTGGCGGCGTAGAAGTTCGCCTGGCGGTGCATGCCGCACTGACCGTCGAGGACGGGCAGGCCGGCCTGGGCGAAGCCCGTGGAGGCGATGCTCTGGCGCCCGTTCAGCACGTTGCCGTCCGTGAACCAGATCTCCTCGACCATCTCGCCCACCTCCTTCACCTTCGGGTCGTTGAAGGGGATCTCGTGGGCCACCCACTGGTCGTACACCTCCGGGCCATGGACCCGCAGCATGAGGTCCTCCATCCAGTCGGTGAGCGGCCATCCGGTGGCGTCACCCGACTCGATGCCGATGCACCACGGCGCGATCCCATCGGCCTTCATCGTGTCGGCAAGGGTCATCAGCGCATCCCAGGTCTCGGGGATGGTGTAGTCGTTCTCCTCGAAGACACTCGGCGAGTACCACACCAGGCTCTTCACGTCGCCCTTGTTGGGGACGCCGAGCACGTCGCCCTCGAGGGTCACCAGGTCCCAGAGGGTGTCGGAGAACTCGTCCCGGTGCGCGCCGAGCGTCTCCTCCGGCACGGGCGTGATGCTGTCGGCCAGGTCGAGGACCAAGCCGGGCTGCGGGATCACCGCGATGTCGGGGAGGTTGTCGCCCTCGGCGGCCACGCGGATCTGGGTCTCGAAGTCGCGCGATCCGCTGTAGCTCACCTCGATGCCCGAGTCCTCCGTGAAGGCGTCGAGCGAGATCTGGAAGCCGTCGGCCTCCGCCCCCGTCTCAGGGCCAGAGATCGTCACCGCGCCGCCCCCGCCGCCCCCTCCGTCGGTGGTGCCGCCGCCGCTGTCGTCGTCGCTCTCGGTGCAACCTGCTGCGATCAGCGCGAGGGCGAGGCCCCCTGCGACCAGCGACGCTGAGCGCCTGCGCCTGTGATGGGCCATCTCGTTCTCCCCCTCGTCGATCAACGCGGGTCCACCCCGCAACTGCAGCGCCGCGGCCCCCCCGGGTGCCTGTAAGCGCTTGCAGGAACCGTAGCGCAGTGGTTCGAGGCGCGCGCAGGAGACCCGTTGCCAACGCGATTGACCGGGCGGTCAAGACGGAACGTAGGCTGCGGTGATGGCTGACCCCTCGTACCGCTTCGAGTCCGTGGCCGCTGTGCGGGACTCGCTCCGCAAGGTCGACTACCTCTCCGACGAGGGCATCGCCGGCGTCGTCTACCTGGCCGACCGGCTCGGCAAGCCGATCCTCGTGGAGGGTCCGGCCGGCACGGGCAAGACCCAGCTCGCCAAGTCGGTGGCCGAGATGTCAGGCGCCCGCCTGATCCGGCTGCAGTGCTACGAGGGCCTCGACGAGTCCAAGGCGCTGTTCGAGTGGAACTACAAGAAGCAGCTGCTGCGCATCCAGGCCGAGCGCGCCGACGGGAACACCTGGGAGACCGTCGAGGACGACATCTTCTCGGACGAGTTCCTCCTCACCCGCCCGCTCCTCGAGGCGATCACGGCGGACGATCCGGTGGTGCTGCTCATCGACGAGGTCGACCGCGTCGAGGTGGAGACCGAGGCGCTGCTGCTCGAGATCCTCTCCGACTACCAGGTGTCGATCCACGAGCTCGGCACGATAGAGGCCAAGCAGATCCCGCTCGTGTTCCTCACCTCGAACAACACCCGTGAGCTGTCCGAGGCGCTCAAGCGGCGTTGCCTGTTCCTCCATGTCGACTACCCGGATCTCGACCGCGAAAAGGAGATCGTCCTCACGAAGGTTCCCGACATCAGCGACTCGCTCGCTGATCAGGTCGCCCGGATCGTGCGATCGATCCGTCAGCTCGAGCTGAAGAAGTCGCCGTCGGTGTCCGAGACCATCGACTGGGCCCGCACCCTGCTGCTGCTGGGCATCGAGCACGTCGACGCCGACACGGCCAAGGCCACCATCAACATCCTGCTGAAGTACCAGAGCGACATCACCAAGGCCGTGCGGGAGCTCGAGCAGGAGCACGGCACCATCCAGAAGGCCGCGGCAGGCAAGTAGCGCCGTGACCGACATCGTTCCGGAGACCGCCGCCGGCGCCGCCATCACGGAGCTGTTGGCCGGGTTCATCCAGGAGCTGCGCCAAGCCGGGCTCCCGGTGAGCCTCACCGAGAACCTCGACGCGATGGAAGCCGTCAAGCACATCCCGCTCGAGGACCGCGAGGCGTTCAAGTACGCGCTCGCCGCCACGCTCGTGAAGAACAACACGCATTGGCGGGCCTTCGAGACGGTCTTCGAGGTGTACTTCTCCCTCCGCGGCTCCCGGTTCCGCATCGACGAGGACGCCGACGACGAGCTGGCGAAGCTGCTCGAGGAGCTTGCGCAGCAGGAGCTCGAGGGCGACGGCCAGGGTGCCGGCGCCGGGGGTGGGGAGCACCTCACGCCCGAGGAGATCGCGGAGATGCTGTTCAAAGCGCTGCAGCGCGGCGACGACGCCCTCATGCGCGCCGTGGCCCGTCAGTCGGTGCGCCGCTTCGCCGGCATGGAGCCCGGCCGCCCCGTGGGCGGCACGTACTACCTCTACCGAACGCTGAGGAACCTCGACCTCGACGGGGTGCTCGAGCGGCTCATGGAGCAGGCCCGCCAGCAGTCCCCCGAGCCGCTCACCCCGCTGGAGGAGCGCCTCGAACAGGACGAGTACCAGGCGCGTATCGATCAGCTGAAGAAGGAGGTCGAGTCGGAGATCCGCCGGGCCCTCGTGGCCGACCGCGGCGTCGAGGCGATGGCCAAGACGCTGCGCAAGCCGCTCCCCGAGGACGTGGACTTCATGCACGCGTCTCGGGAGGAGATGGCCTCGCTGCGCAAGGCGATCTACCCGCTCACCCGGAAGCTCGCGGTGCGCCTGGCCCGCAAGCGACGCCATGGCCGCAAGGGTCCGCTCGACTTCCGCAGCACGGTCCGGCACTCGCTCTCCTACGGCGGCGTTCCCGCCGACCTCAAGTTCAAGTACCCGCGTCCCCACAAGCCGGAGATCTTCGTGATCGCCGACATCTCCGGCTCGGTGGCTGCCTTCGCTCGCTTCACCCTCCACCTCGTGTATGCGATCTCCGGGCAGTTCTCGAAGGTGCGCTCGTTCGTGTTCATCGACGGCCTCGACGAGGTCACCCGCCTGTTCGAGGGCGTGGAGGACATCACCGAGGCGGTGCACCGCGTGAACACCGAGGCAGACGTCGTGTGGGTGGATGGGCACTCCGACTACGGCCACGCCTTCGAGGTGTTCTGGGAGAAGTACGGCAAGGAGGTCGGTCCCAAGACCACCGTGATGATCCTGGGCGACGCGCGCAACAACTACCACGCCTCCCAGAGCTGGGTGCTCAAGGAGATCGAGAAGAAGGCCCGCCACCTCTACTGGCTCAACCCGGAACCGAAGAGCTACTGGGACACCGGCGACTCCATCGTGGGGGAGTACGCCAACCACTGCGACGGCACCTTCGAGTGCCGCAACCTGCGCCAGCTCGAGAAGTTCGTCGACTACCTCGCGTAGGAGTGAGCTAGGCCGAGCGGTTGTCGAGCGGCTCGGCCACGAGCTGTCGCACCCGACGGGGCCGCCCGAGCTTCAGCTCATGGGCCCACGCGAGCAGGTCGTCGTCGCTGGGCTGCGCGGGAAGATCGTCGGTGCTCCGGGTGCTGCGCCGGGTGAGGGCGTCGAAGAGGGCCACGTGCGTTGGGTTCGACGGGTACGAGGCTGGCTCCTGCCGGGGCAGGTCAGTCGTGCAGCCCGCACTCCGTCTTGCCCATGCCCGCCCACCGGCCGGAGCGAGGGTCGTCGGGGTCGGTGGGGAGCTGGGTGCACGGCATGCAGCCGATGGACAGGTAGCCCTGGTCGCGCAACGGGTTGACCAGGATGTCGTGGTCGGCGATGTAGCCCTCCACGTCCGCGGAGGTCCACGTGGCCAGCGGGTTCACCTTGACGAGGCCCCGCAGGTCGCGGGCCACGATGGGCGCCTGCCCGCGTGTGGCGGCCTCCTCACGACGCAGCCCGCTCATCCACGCCGCCTTGCCCTCGAGGGCCCGGTCGAGCTGACCGACCTTCACCGCGGAGCAGCAGTTCTCCGGATCGAGGCGCCAGAGCTCCTCGTCGTGGTGAGGGACGGTCATCAGCCGGAGGTTGAGCCCGTAGCGGCGCCGCACCGCTTCCACGGTCTGCAGCGTCTCGGGGAAGTGGTAGCCGGTGTCGATGAACACCACCTCGATGCCCGGGTGCACCTTCGTGGCGAGATCGATCAGGACCGCGTCGTTCATCGACGCGCTGAGGCTGAGGTGCGGCGCGAACTGATCGACCGCCCACTGGATGATCTTCGACGCGGGCAGCCGCTCGAACTCCTGGTTGAGCTCTGCCAGCTGCTCGTCGCTGAAGCGAGCGACGTCGACCAGGCTCATGTTGCGCACTCCGACTCGCCGGTCTCGGCGATGTAGGGGCCGGTCTCGTCGTAGTCGACGTAGTAGTCGGGCCCGTCTTCAGGGAGGGGGAACTCGTCGAGGTCGCGCAGCTGCTCCGCGATCGTGGCGACGCCACCGACGCGGTCGATCCAGCTGCGGAAGGCCTCGCCGGCCAGTCGTTCGTCGTTGAAGCGACGCACGACTCGCACCGCGGCCTCGGGTGCGTTCTTGGCGGGGAGGCGGAGTGCCTTCTCGCCGAAGTGGATCTTCTCCTGGCCGACATAGCCGCCGAGCAAGAGCTGGTACCCGGGCGCCGACTTCCCGTGGGCGCGTCGCTCGGCGCCGAAGAAGCCGATGTCGGAGATGTGGTGCTGGCCGCAGCTGTTCGTGCAACCCGAGATGTTCGTGCGGATGCCGCCGACGTCGGCGAGACCAGCCTCGTCCAGCGCGGCACCGATGGCGTCGGCGAGCCCGCGGCTCTGGGTGACCGCGAGGTTGCACGTGTCGGCGCCGGGGCAGGCCACGACGTCACGGGCGAGCTCGGCGCCGGCTTCCGCCATCCCGATGGCGGAGAGACGCTGGTGGAGGATCGGGAGCTGGCTCTCGGAGAGCCCGCGGAACACGAGGTTCTGGCGGTTGGTGATGCGCACGTCCGCGCCGAGCTCGCGTTGGATCGAGGCCAGCGCTCGGAACTGCGCCGTCGTGATGTCGCCGAGGCGGGCGTAGGCGATGGCCGACACGGTGCCCTTGGCGACGCCACGCACGACGTTGGCATCGTCCCACGCCTTGTAGGGGTCGTCGCGGCGGATCGAGACCGATGTGCCCTGACCGATGACGGTGGGGGTGACACCGAGGCCGAGACCGGCGGGCGCGTCGCCAGCCTTGTTCACGGCCTCCGGGATGCCACCTGGCCACGTCGACGACGCCACGAGCAGCTTGCGCTCCTTGAGGACGCGCGCCTGGACGTCGTCCCAGCCCATCGTGTCGACGAGCCACTTCATGCGGGCTCGCAGCTTGTTGTCCCGGTTGCCGTGGTTGGAGAACACCCGCAGGATCGCCTCCAGCGTGGCCATCAGCTCCTCGCGGGGGGTGAACTCCTCGAGCGCGAGCGCGGGATGGGGGTTGGCGCCGAGACCGCCCGCCACGAACACGCGGAAGCCCGCCTCGCGCGTGCCGTCCTCGAGCGTGCGGGTGGTGGCGATCACGCCCACGTCGTTGAACATGGCCTGGCCGCAGTCGGTCTCGCAGCCGGAGAAGTTGATCTTGAACTTGCGCGGGAGCCGCTGGGCGAGTGGGTTGTGCAGGAAGTGCTGGAAGGCCGCCTCGGCCCACGGGCTGATGTCGAGCGCTTCGTAGGGGCAGGCGCCGGCGAGGTGGCAGCCCATGACGTTGCGAACGGTGTCGCCGCACGCCTCCCGGGAGGTGAGGCCGACCGAGGCCATGTCACGCATGACCGCAGGCACCTGCTCGAGGTCGACGAAGTGGAACTGCACGTTCTGGCGGGTGGTGAGGTGACCCCAGCCGCGGCTGTAGGTCTCGGCGAGGTGGGCGAACATGTCGAGCTGCTCGGGGGTGATGGAGCCGTAGGGGACCTTCACGCGCACCATCTGGTTGTGGCCGCCCTGGCGCTGGCCGTAGATGCCGTTGTTCAGCCGGAAGACGCGGAAGGCGTCCTCGGCCAGATCACCCGCGAGGTACCGGGCCAGCTGCTCCTCGAACTTGTCGATGTCGGCCCTGACCTCGGGATCGATCTCGCGCTGCAACATGCGTGGCCTCACTGGCGGGGACGAGCTCAGGCAATTCCTGAGTGGATGACTCAACAATCATCCCAAACCCGAGTCAGTAGGTCAACATTCCCGATTCAACGCTGGAGCAGGTCGGTGATCCGGAAGGCGAGATCGAGCGACTGGCGTCCGTTGAGGCGTGGGTCGCACATCGTCTCGTAGCGGTCGCCGAGGTCGGCGTCGAGGATCTCCTCGGCCCCGCCGAGGCACTCCGTCACGTCCGAGCCGGTGAGCTCAACGTGGACCCCGCCCGGCCATGTGCCCTCGGCCCGATGGGCGGCGAAGAAGCCACCGATCTCGCTGAGCACGGCATCGAGGTGGCGTGTCTTGCGGCCGCCGTCGGAGGTGAACGTGTTGCCGTGCATGGGGTCGCAGGCCCACACGACGGGATGGCCGGCGTCGCGCACGGCTCGCAGGAGCGGGCGCAGGCCGTCTTCGATGAGGTCGGCGCCCATGCGGGTGATGAGGGTGAGGCGACCGGGCACCTTGTCGGGGTTGAGGGCCTCGCAGATCGCGAGCACCTCGTCGGTGCTGGCGAGCGGCCCCACCTTGCAGCCGAGCGGGTTGCCGACGCCCCGGAGGAACTCGACGTGGGCGCCGTCGATCTGCCGGGTGCGCTCGCCGATCCAGAGCATGTGCGCCGAGCAGTCGTACCACTCGTCGGTGAGGGTGTCGACGCGGGTGAGCGCCTCTTCGTAGCCGAGGATCAGCGCCTCGTGGCTGGTGAAGAAGTCGACCTCGTGGAGGTTCGGCTGGGTCTCCGACGCGATGCCGCAGGCTCGCATGAAGCGCAGCGCGCGGTCGATCTCGTCGGCGAGCCGCTCGTAGCGCTGGCCCTCGCGGCTGGAGGCGACGAACTCCTGGTTCCACTGGTGGACGCGCGCCAGGTCGGCGAAGCCGCCCTTCACGAAGGCCCGCAGGAGGTTCAGCGTCGATGCGGACTGGTGGTACGCCTGCAGCAGACGGTCAGGGTCGGGTGTGCGGGCGGCGGCGGTGGGGGCGATGTCGTTGACGATGTGGCCCCGGAACGAGGGGAGCTCCACGCCGTCGATGCGCTCGGTGTCGGCTGAACGGGGCTTCGCGAACTGGCCCGCGATCCGGCCAACCTTCACGATGGGCACCCCCGACGAGTAGCTGAGCACGATCGCCATCTGCAGGATCACCTTGAGCGAGTCCCGGATCCCGTCGGCGGAGAACGAGTCGAACGACTCGGCGCAGTCACCCGCCTGCAGCAGGAACGCCTTGCCATCGGCGACGTGCCCGAGGGCGCTCGTGAGGGCCCGTGCCTCGCCTGCGAACACCAATGGCGGCAGCGAGGACAGCTGCTTGACGACGGCCTCGAAGGCCGCGTGGTCGGGCCACTCGGGTTGCTGGACCGACGGACGATCTCGCCATGACGATGGCGACCAGGGCTCGCTCACGAGCTCAAGCGTGGCCCGTGCGGGTGCGCGAGGCAAAGCCAGTACGCGGACCGGCCGTCCCAGGCGGGCGGGACGGCCGGTCTGACAGGAAGCCGGGCGAGCGGGCGTGCACCGGCTTCGATGCGCCCGAGCGGCGAGGCCGCCCGTGCGATGGCTTCATCATCGCCTGTCCTGCCGTCCGCCGCTAGCGCGAAGTCCGGGAGAAATCGGCTGAATCGTCAGGCAGCGTCGCTGCGGGCGAGGGCTTCGTCACGCACCGCGGTCACGGCCCGCTTGACGAGCCGCCGCGCGGCCTCAGCGGTGACGCCGAGCTCCTCGCCGACCTCGCGATAGCTGCGCTTGCGCCCGTCGTGGAGGCCGAAGCGCTGCTCCACGGCTCGGCGTGCTCGATCGTCGAGCACGCCGAGGAGGTCGCCGACAAGCTGCTGCTCTTCGTTGTTCACGACCATCGTCTCCGGGCCGGGCTTGTCATCGGCGATCAGGTCGATGAGCTCGCTGCCGTCGTCGTCGCCGATCGTGCGATCGAGCGAGGTGGGGGTGGTGAGCCGGTAGAGGCGGGCGTTCTCGTCGTCGAGCTCGTCGCCGTCGCCGGACACCTGGCGCAGGGCCGCTCGTAGGCTGGCCGAGCGGTCGCCGGGCAGTCGCACGAGCGACGCCTTCTGGTCGAGCGCGCGCCCGATGGCCTGACGGATCCAGAACGTCGCGTAGGTGGAGAACTTGAAGCCCTTGCGCCAGTCGAACTTGTCGACCGCGTGCTCGAGGCCGAGGTTGCCCTCCTGGACGAGGTCGAGGAGCTCCATCGCGGACGGCAGCGGGTAGCGGCGGGCGACCGAGACCACGAGCCGGAGGTTGGCCCGGATGAAGCGGTCCTTCGCCTCGGCACCCTTGCGGGCGAGGCGCCGGTTCTCGGGCGTGTCCTCACCTGCCTCGATGGCAGCGCGGGCCTTCGTCCCGGCCTCGACGACCTGGGAGAGCTCACGCTCTTCGGCGGCGGTGAGGAGCGGCACGAGGCCGATCTCGTTGAGGTACTGACCTACTGAATCTGTCATGGCAACACTCCTCAACGATTGGTATCCCACCCATCTTCCCGTTGGAAGCGAATTTCCACCATCGCCGTAGGGGAATTGTCCGGTTCGGCCCCAGGATCCCTGGGTTTTGGCGGTTTGGGTGACCGATGTCACCGGGTGACGGGGCTCGTGGGGCACTCGGCCGGGGGAATAGGTTGCCCAGATGGCACGAGAGCGGTTGGGGATCTTCGGGGGCACGTTCGACCCCCCGCACATCGGCCATCTCGTGACCGCCCTTGACGTGCGGCACCACCTCAGCCTCGACCGGGTGCTCCTGGTGGTGAACAACGTGCCCTGGCAGAAGGTGGGGAGCCGCGCGATCAGCCCGGTGCAGGATCGTTGGGCGATGGTCGACGCCGCCGCCCGCGATGCCCCCGGGCTCGAGGCCAGCCGCATCGAGATCGACGCCGGCGGCATGTCGTACACCGCCGACACCCTCGCCGCACTCCTTCTGGAGCGGCCAGATCGCGACCTCTTCGTGATCCTCGGCGCCGATGCTGCCGCTGGACTGCTGACGTGGGAGCGAGCCGAGGAGGTGCGCGACCTCGCCACGATCGTGGTCGTCGATCGCCCCGGCATGCCCACGGTGACCCCCCTACCGGGCTGGCGCTGGGAGCAGGTACGGGTGCCGGGCCTGGAGGTATCGAGCACCGAGCTGCGCCACCGGGTGCGCGATGGCCGCCCGCTCGACTACCTCGTGCCGCGGGCGGTGATCGAGTGCATCGCCGCCAGCGGGCTCTATCGTGGTGGCGACCAATGAGGAGCAACCCCTGACCGACCAGAGCACACTCGACGACACCCAGGCCTGGGCGATCACCGCGGCCCGAGCGGCCGACAGCAAGATGGGTCGAGATGTGGTCGTGCTCGACGTCGCCGAGGTGCTCGCCCTCTGCGGCTGGTTCGTGATCGCCAGCGCGCAGAACGACCGTCAGGTCAAGGCCATCTGCGACGAGGTCGAGTTCCAGATCCATGGGGCGGGTGGCCCGAAGCCCAAGCGCATCGAGGGACTCGACGACCGCACCTGGGTGCTCATGGACTACGGCGATGTCGTGGTCCACGTCTTCCAGCACGACGAGCGCGAGTTCTACGACCTCGACCGCCTCTGGGCTGACGTCCCCCGCGTCGACTGGCAAGAACCCGCCGCCTGACCGGACCTTCACGGGTGGAGCTAAGGAGAATCGAACTCCTGACCTCTTCCATGCCATGGAAGCGCTCTACCAACTGAGCTATAGCCCCGTGGGAACGGTCACGATAGGCCAACGCCGCCGCAGCTCGCCAATGGCCTGTGGCGCCTGGAACGGTGTCGCGCGGAACGTCCTGGGGTGGGGTCAGACCGCAGCGGGTGTGGTTCTCTCCACCCTGCGGACGTACGTGACGCTGGCGGCAAGCGACGCCGCGACAAGGGCGTAGAGGGCGTAGTCGTGCCACTCGCCGATGCTGAGCCCGGTTGCGTGGACCAGAACGTGGAGCACGCAGGCCATGGCGGTGAGGCCGTTGAGGAACACGAGCAGGCGAGGTCCAGTCATGGGCCGATGTTACGACCCAACCGCGCGGGCGGGTTCGCAGACCACGACGGGGATCTCGCGGTCGGTGCTTCGCTGGTAGCCCGCGTAGTTCTTGAAGTCCTTGGTGATGCGTTGCCACAGCGCCTCGCGCTCAACGCCCGTGGCGGTACGGGCAACCATGCGCTTGGTGCCGCCGTCGATCGTGATCTCGACATCGGGATTGACGACCAGGTTCTTGTACCACTGGGGATGCTGCGAGTGCCCGCCCTTCGAGGCGACGATGACGATGGTCTCGCCGTCGATGATCGGCGCAGTCAGGAGCGTGGAGCGACGTTCGCCGCTCGTCCGTCCGGTGACGTGGAGCTCAAGAGTGGGCATGCCCGCGACTCGGTTGGGCCACCGCCCTCCGGTGAGCATCAGCAGTGCCCGGTGCCCGTTCTCGAGCATCCACGCACAGACGGCGGGAACGACATCCTTGTTGGCCATGACGTGGAGTCTGCCGTGCCCGACGCTGGACGCGCGCTTAGTCCTCGATGACGTCGAGGCCTTGCGTCCGGAGCCGGGCCAGGTTGTCGAGCATCCCGTTCAGGACCTCGGGGTCGTGGCCGTTCCAGTCCTCGGGCTCGCTCACGATGCGCAGCGGGTGCCTGGTCCGGTACGACTGCGTGGGGTTGCCGGGGAAGCGCTTGTTCGTCAAGCTCGTCGCCGATCGTCAGCGTTGCCTTCGTCCCATGGAAGAACGGCCCCGTCACGTGCTCGCAGTGCTCGAACGTGACCGGCTCGTGCTCGCTGTTCTCGGCCACCCAGGTCTCCCGAGTCACGCGACGACGAAGCTCACGAGCTTGTCGGGCACCACGATCGTCTTGCGGATCGTCGTGCCCTCGAGCAAGGCCGCGACCTGCCCATCCGCGGTGGCCGCGGCTTCGAGGTCGTCCTTGGACAGGCCGGTGGGAACCGTGATGCGGGCGCGGACCTTGCCGTTGACCTGCACGGGGATCTCGACGGTGTCGTCGACCAGCAGCGTGGGGTCGGCCTCGGGGAACGGCGCCCAGGTGAGCGATTCGCCGTGACCCAGGCGCGACCACAGCTCCTCGGCGGCGTGGGGCGCGAGCGGGGCCAGCAGCAGCACGAGGGGCTCTGCCACCTCACGGGGCACACCCCCGTCCGGGAAGCGCGTGGTGAGGTGGTTGTTCAGCTCGGTGATGCGAGCGATCGACACGTTGAAGCGCAGCGACTCCATGCCCTCGCGCACGGCCGCGATCGCCTTGTGGAGATGACGACGCGTGTCCTCGTCAGCGACCTCGTCGGACACGCGCGCCTCGCCGGTCTCCTCGTCGAGGACGTTGCGCCAGATGCGCTGGAGCAGACGGAACACGCCGACGACGGCCTTGGTCTCCCACGGGCGGCTCTGGTCGAGCGGCCCGGTGAACATCTCGTAGAGACGCAGCGTGTCGGCGCCGAACTCCGCGATCATGTCGTCGGGCGTGATCATGTTCTTCAGGCTCTTGCCGATCTTCCCGAACTCCCGGTTCACGGGGGCGTCGTTGTGGAAGAAGTGGCCGTCGCGCTCGACGACCTCGCTCGCCTCCACGTAGAAGCCGCGCTCGTCGGTGTAGGCGGGGGCCTGGATGTAGCCCTGGTTGACGAGCCGTCGGAACGGCTCGCTCGAGCTCACGTGCCCGAGGTCGAAGAGCACCTTGTGCCAGAAGCGCGCGTAGAGCAGGTGCAGCACGGCGTGCTCGACACCGCCGACGTACAGGTCGACGCCACCGCAGTCACCGTCGGACGTCGGACCCATCCAGTAGCGCTCCACCTCGGGGTCGACGAAGGCGTTCTCGTTCGTGGGGTCGAGGTAGCGCAGCTCGTACCAGCACGAGCCGGCCCAGTTCGGCATCGTGGACAGCTCGCGGCGATAGACCTTCGGGCCGTCACCCAGGTCGAGCGTGACCTCCACCCAGTCCTCGGCGCGCCCCAACGGTGGCTCCGGATCGGAGGTGACGTCGTCGATCGGGAAGGTGCGCGGCGAGTAGTCGTCGACCTCGGGAAGCAGCACGGGAAGCTCCGCCTCGGGTACCGCGCGCGGCAGGTCGTGCTCGTCGTAGACGATCGGGAACGGTTCGCCCCAGTAGCGCTGACGCGAGAAGAGCCAGTCGCGCAGCTTGTAGGTGACCGTGCGGGTGCCGTGCCCGTGCGCCTCGAGCCAGTCGTTGATCGCGACCTTCGCGTCGGCGACGCCGAGCCCGTCGAGGAACGAGGAGTTGATCGCGGGGCCGTCGTTCAGGAACGGCTCGTCGGCCCAGCCTTCCGGCGGCTGCACGGTGCGCACGATCGGCAGACCGAAGGCCTTCGCGAAGTCCCAGTCGCGCTGGTCCTGACCCGGCACCGCCATGATCGCGCCGGTGCCGTAGCCCATGAGCACGTAGTCGGCGACGAAGATCGGGATCTGCGCGTCGTTCACCGGGTTGGTGGCGTAGGCCCCGAGGAACACGCCGGTCTTGTCGCGCCCCTCGGACTGCCGGTCTACCTCGCTCTTGCGAGCAGCCTGGGATCGGTAGGACTCGACCGCGTCGACCGGTGTGGGCGCGCCACCCGTCCAGCGCGGGTCGGTGCCATGGGGCCAATGGTCCGCCACGAGTGCGTCGACCAGAGGGTGCTCCGGTGCGAGCACCATGTAGGTGGCGCCGAACAGCGTGTCGGGCCGCGTCGTGAACACGCGGATGGGCTCCCCACCAGGGCGGGTGGCGAAGGTGACCTCGGCCCCCTCGCTGCGCCCGATCCAGTTGCGCTGCATCAGCTTGATGGAGTCGGACCACTGCAGCTGATCGAGGTCGTCGAGCAGGCGATCGGCGTAGGCCGTGATCCGCATCTTCCACTGCTTCATCGGGCGGCGGAACACCGGGAAGTTCCCGCGCTCCGAGCGCCCGTCTGTGGTGACCTCCTCGTTGGCGAGCACCGTGCCCAGCCCGGGACACCAGTTCACGGGCGCCTCGTGCAGGTAGGCGAGCCGGTGCGCGTCGACGACGCGACGGCGGTCGACCTCGTCGAGCTCGTCCCACCGCCGACCGGACGGGTTGGTGCCCGGCTCGGGCTCACGAGTGCCGGCCGCCAGCTCAGCCTCGAGCGCAGCGATCGGTCGGGCCCGGTCGGCGGCCGTGTCGTACCAGCTGTTGAAGATCTGCAGGAAGATCCACTGGGTCCACTGGTAGAAGGCCGGGTCCGTGGTGGCCACGCCCCGTCGGTCGTCGTGCGCCAGACCCAACCGGCGCAGCTGGGCACTGATGATCGCGATGTTGGCCTCGGTGGTGACCCTCGGGTGGGTGCCGGTCTGCACGGCGTACTGCTCGGCGGGCAGACCGAACGCGTCGTAGCCGAGCGTGTGCAGCACGTTGCGGCCGGCCATGCGCATGTAGCGGCCGTAGACGTCGGTGCCGATGTAGCCGAGCGGATGGCCGACGTGGAGGCCGGCACCCGACGGGTAGGGGAACATGTCCAGGACGTACAGCTTCGGGCGATCGGCGACCTGCTCGAAGCCCTCGCTGAGCGGTCCGGTCGGGTTGGGGGCCCGGAACGTGCCCTCCCGCTGCCAACGCTCCTGCCAGGCGAGCTCGATCTGACCCGCCAGGGCAGCGGTGTAGCGGTGAGCCGGGGCGCGGTTGTCCGGCTCGACCTCGGGCTCTGAGCTCTCCGTGCGCATGCCGCCGACCGTAGTGGGCGACCGGTTCTGCATCAGAACCGATAGACCTGTAACGGCGGGGGGTGCAGGGGGGTCGTAGCCGACGTGCTGACACTCAACCAACGGATCGAGGCCGGTGCCGCGCGCGGTCACAGCCTCACCTTCGTGGTCGGCGGGGAGCATGTGCCCGTTCCCTACGCCCAGCTCCACGAGGAAGCCAAGCAGTACGCGGCGAACCTCCAGGCCCGCGGGGTGGGACCTGGTTCCCACGTCGCCCTGCTCGGTCCGACCTCTCACCCCTTGGTCACGGCCATCCAGGCGACCTGGCTGGCGGGTGCGACGGTCGTGGTCCTGCCGCTGCCGATGCGGCTGTCGTCGATCGACGAGTTCGTGGCCCAGACCCGCGCTCGGATCACCCACGCGGATGTGAGTCTGGTCCTCGTCGACCCCGAGCTGGCCCCCTTCATCGAGCCTCGACCCGGTGACCCCCCGATGGTCGGGTGGGACGCGCTCCAGGATCCCGGTCCTGCCTACAAGCGCCCCGAGGACGACCTCGATGCGCTTGCGATCCTCCAGTTCACGAGCGGCTCCACCACCGATCCGAAGGGTGTGATGCTCCCGCACCGCACCGTCGGCGCCAACCTCGACGCCATCGAGCTGGCCACCTCACTCGACCCCGACGACGACTGCCTGGTCTCGTGGCTGCCGCTGTACCACGACATGGGTCTGGTTGGGCTCTTCTCGCTTTCACTCACCACCGGGACCCCGCTCGTCCTGGGCGCCCCGACCGACTTCATGGCTGGTCCGTCCCGCTGGATGGAGTGGATCTCGCAGTACGGCGGCACGGCGACCGCCGGGCCCAACTTCTCCTACGTCCTCGCTGCCCGCGCGCTGCGGCGCGCCGAGGTGCTCGATCTGTCTCGGCTGCGCATCGCGCTCAACGGCGCCGAGCCCGTCGACCCGGCGACGGTCGCCAGCTTCCTCGAGGCAGGGGAGCGCCACGGTCTGCGCCCGGGCGCGGTGTTCCCGGCCTTTGGCATGGCCGAGGTCGCCATCGCCGGCACGTTCCCCGAACCCATGTCAGGCATGCGCACCGACCCGGTCGACCGCCGCGTGCTCGAGACCGAGCGCTACGCAGCGCCGTGCGAGCCCGATCGCGACGGCGTACGTCACCTTGCCATCCTCGGCCGACCCGTGCACGGGCTGGAGATCCGCGTCGTCGACCCGATCACCGGCGCCCTGCTCACCGATCGGGAGGTGGGCGAGCTCGAGATCCGTGGCACCTCGGTCACTCCCGGCTACTACAAGCGGCCCGAGGCCAACGCCGAGCTCTTCCACGACGGCTGGCTCCGCACTGGCGACCTCGCCTACCTGCTCGACGGTGAGATGGTCATGTGCGGTCGGATCAAGGACATGATCATCGTGGGCGGCCGCAACGTCTTCCCTGAAGACATCGAGCGGGCGCTGTCCGACGTCGACGGCGTGCGGGCCGGAAACGTCATCGCCTTCGGGGTGGACGACGCGCAGGGCAAGGAAGGCCTCGTCGTGGTGGCGGAGTCGAAGTCAGACGACCTGCCCGAGGTGCGTCGCTCGGTCGCCGAGCGCGTCCGCAACGCCGTGGGCCTCCCCGCCAAGGACATCGTGCTCGTGCTGCCCGGCAGCCTTCCCAAGACCAGCTCGGGCAAGCTCCAGCGCTCGCTCTGCAAGATCCGCTACCTAGGCGCCGACCTCAACCACGCCTGATCGCTTGAGCAGAGACTCACTCGTACGTGTAACCGAGGGTCGAGACCTCGGAGCGCTGCTCGTTCTGACCCTGATCGTCGGTCGAGAACGCCACCGCGGTGATGGTGTAGGTGCCGGGTGCGGGGTACTTGTGGGAGATCATCTCGAAAGCACTGCTCGGGCTGTGGTTGCAGCCGTAGATGTTGAAGTCGAACACCTCGCTAGTGCCGTCACCCCAGTCGACCTCGATGCGGTCCAGCACGCCATCGCAGTCTCCCGACCAGATCGGGTGGATATCGCCGCCGTCAGCCCCCTCGGGGAACACGCGGCGTGGCGGCGTGGGTCCGTTGCCGTAGTGGAGCACGACGGGGACCGTGATCTCGGCGGTCTCGCCGCCGTCGCACCCGGACCGGGTCGTGGCGACGAATGTCATCGGGTTGGGTAGCGACGGTAGGCGGTCCAACGAGATGTGCTCCGACATGCCGCGGTGCACCTGGTAGAGCGACGGCAGGCGGGCGAACATCATGGGGACCGTGACGTCGAGCGTCGTCGTGGACGGACCGGGTGTGCCGCACTCGGGGAACGACCCGAGCACCAACGGGTCGGGCGGATGGATGCCCGTGTACAGGTCGTGACCGGTCGCCGTCAGGCTCGTGAGTGAGCCGTCGCCGTCGGTGACGGTGATGCGGAACCGGACGTCGGTGTCGATCAGCGGTGGTTCGTCGAGGACCACGGCCTGGATCTGCAACGGCGCGGGCGGCCCATCTGGGGCGCCACCAGGCTGGCCCGACGGGTCGCCCGGGGCCGGGACGGGTTCGGCCGGGGCGGCGGTCGTGCTCGTCGTGGTGGAGGTCGTGTCCGATCCGGCGACGTCGACCGAGGACGAAGGTTCGGTCTGCAACGTCGCTGCCAGCACCCCGACGACCAGCATCGCGGCGCCTCCGGCCGTCCCCACCATCCAGCGGCGCCGGCGGATGGCACGAGCCTTGGCGCGCACGAGCTCGAGGGCCTCCTGCTCAGATCGCATCGGGAACCTCCTGGAGGTGCGCCCCGAAGTGGGCCCGCAGGTGGGCCATGCCCCGCTGCGTGTGCTCCTTCACGGTGCTGGGCGCCACACCCATAGCGGCAGCGGTCTCGGCCTCGGACAGCCCCACGAGGTGGCGCAGCGCAACGGCCTCCCGCTGGCGCTTAGGGAGCTGCGCGGTGGCGGCCACCAGGTCGATCTGCCGCACGGTGTCGTCCGCAAAGTCCTCCCCCACCGGGGGTGTCGTCGTGTGCGGGCGACGGCGCCGCACGTCGTCGATCGCGAGGTTGATCGTGACCCGCAGCACCCATGCATCGCGGTAAGGGAGGTCACGCACCTTGCGCCAGCGCACGAGCGCGCGAGCGAGCGCGTCGGCCGCGACGTTCTCGGCGTCGCCCATGGGGCCCACGATCCTGTGAGCAGCCGCGCAACACGTGGGCCACATGGTGCGAAAGGCCTCCTCGAAACTCGGTTCTCCCGCCACTACACACCCAACGGGCGAACGCCCCCCGAGGGGGGACACGGATCGAGGCCGTGGGTCGTGGCGGTACCTAGACCCGCTTGAGGTCGTCCATGACGGCCTGCCAGCGCTCGGGGTCGCTCGCGTACGGGGCGTAGAAGCTGATGCGCTGGACGATGTCGCCGTAGCGGGCCTGGATGCCCGCGGCGAGCTTCTCGGGCTCGGCGACCACGGCGAAGGTGTCGAGGATGTCGTCGGTGATGAGCTCGCCCATCTCCGTCCACTTCCCCTCCTTGGACATCTTGTTGAGGTCCTCTTGGAGCCCGCCCCAGCCATGGAGCTCGAGCACGCCCTTGTAGGCGGGGGTGGACCCGTAGAACGCGATCTGCTGCTTCGTGCCCGCGACCGACTTGGCCATCTCCTCGTCGTTGCCGCCGGTGACGACGAAGGCCGGGCCGGAGATCTCGATGTCCGCCAGGGTGCGGCCCGCCTTGGCCGCGCCCCGCTCGAGGGCGGGGAGGGTGACCTCACGGAGATAGCGCTCGGTGGTGAACCCGTGGCAGAGGAAGCCGTCGCACACCTCGCCGGCCACCTCGGTCATCAGCTCACCGACACCAGCGAGGAAGATCTTGGCGTTGCCGTGCGGGTTGGGGCCGGGGTTGAAGAACGGCGTCATCAGGGTGTGCGTGTAGAACTCGCCCTGGAAGTCGAGCTTGGTGCCGTCGTTCCAGCAGGCCCAGATGGCGCGGATGGCCAGGATCATCTCGCGCATGCGCGCGGCGGGGTGCGACCACGGCATCGAGAACCGCTTGGTGATGTGCGGCTTGATCTGGCTGCCGAGCCCGAGGATGAACCGACCCTCGGAGACGGCCTGCAGGTCCCACGCGATCTGGGCGAGGTTCATGGGGCTGCGTGCGAACGCGACGGCGATGCCCGTGGCGAGCTCGACGCTGGTCGTGGTCTGTGACGCCAGGAGCAGCGGGAAGAACGGATCGTGGGCCGTCTCGGCGGTCCACAGGCCGTCGTAGCCCTGCTCCTCCTGCTTGGCGGCAGCCTTGCCGGCCCCGCGCAGATCCCCACCGAGTCCTCCGTCGACCTTCATGGCGCGACCCTAACGCTGCGAGATCGGCGTCAGGGCACCGTCACGGGCCCGCCGTCGCCGCCACTCCCATCATCGTCGGGCGGTGGCACGGTGTGCTCGAAGGTGCCAACCGCAGACTGTTGCTCGTTTCGGCCTTGGTCGTCCGTCGAGATGGACCTCGCGGTGATCGTGTACGTGCCCGGGTTGGCGTAGTCGTGTTCGAGCGGGAAGAACCAGTACGTCTGCGTCTGGTTCTCACGACAGCCGTAGAAGCCACCCTTAGAGTTGACATGAGGTTGAAGGGCTTCGATCTCCGTTCCATCGCCCCAGTCGACGTCGACGCGGCGGAGGACGCCGTCGCAGTCGAAGGACTCCATAATTCCGATCCACCACGAGGGGCCGCTGCCGAACGCTGGGGTGCTGGGCAGGATGGGTCCGTTGCCCAGCGCGAGGTCGAACCAGTCGGTGTGCACTCCCGCGTCCTCCGACGCGCCCGCTTGACCGCACCCGGTTCGTGATGTCGCGGTCACCTCGACTCGGATCGTCACCGGCGTGGGCTCGAGCGTTCCCGTCCTCGGATTGCGTTGCCTCATCACCTCGTGCTGGTCGGTGGGGAGCGCCACCTCGATCGTCTCGCTCGACGGCCCAGGATCGCCGCAGCTGCGTGAGGGGATGACACGTACCGTGGAGGGAGTGGCCTCTTGAGAATCATCGAAGAGGTAGGGGTCGTCCACCCGATAGAGCGCCGTCAGGTCGGTGAGGGAGCCGTCGCCATCGGTGACGGTGACCCGCAGATGCAGGTCATGGTCGAGCACGGGATGTGGGTCGAGCACCACCGCCTCCACCCGCAGCCGCGCGGCTCGGGCACCGTCCGGGGCCGAGGTGGAGGAGCTGGCGGGCCCGGCGGGGGACGGTTCAGCGGTGGTCGTGGCGACGTCGTCATCCGCAGCGAAGTCGACCTTCGTGCGATCGCCCGGTTGGGCGGCTGCCGCGCCGAAGACGACGAAGGCCACGGCGACGAGGCCGCCCGAGCCGAGCTTCACCAACCGACGTCGACGGATGGCGGCGGCCTTCGCCCGCACCAGCTCGAGCGCTTGCTCGTCAGTTCGCATGGGTCTCGTCCTCCACCTGTGGTCCCAGCCGATCGCGCAGCGCGGTCAGGCCTCGCTGCGTGTGCTCCCTGACGGTGCTCACGGCCACGCCCATCGCGGCGGCTGTCTCGGCCTCGCTCAGACCAGCCAGGTGGCGCAGGGCGACGGCTTCCCGTTGGCGCTTGGGGAGGGTCGCCGCCGCAGCGACGAGGGCGACCCGACGCGTCGCGTCGCTCGCGACGTCGTCTTGCGGGGCGATGTCCGTGGATCGGGGTCGTCGGCGCCGTACCTCGTCGAGGGCGAGGTTGATGGTGACGCGCATCACCCACGCGTCGCGGTGGGGGAGGTCCTTGAGCTTGCGCCAGCGCAGGAGCGCTCGTGCCAGAGCTTCGGCCGCGAGGTTCTCGGCGTCGCCGCCGGGGCCGACGATCCTGTCTGCGGCAGCACAACACTTGGGCCACATGACGCGAAACGCCTCCTCGAAGCTCGGATCCCCCGCCACTGCACCCCCAACGTCTGACGGCCCCCAAAGGGGGGACACGGATCCGGAGAACGCCTCGTTCCTAACTGCCCTGGTCGCGCAGGAACCGCTCGAGCTCGGCCACCAGCTCATCACCCGTAGCCGCTGCCATCTCGGTGGTGGCGTGCTCGTCGGCCTGCGCCTCGAGCTGCTCGGGCATGGCCCGGTGCTCGGGGTTCGGGTTGATGAGCTCGTCGATGCGAGCCCGGCTGGCTTCGGCCCGAGCGGCGAGGTCGGCGAGGGGCAGGTCGAGGCCGGCGATGCGGTTCGTGGTCTCGAGGAGCGCGAGCGATGCAGCTGGGTAGGGCATGGCAGCGACGTAGTGCGGCACCTGCGCCCACAGGCCGAGGGCTGGTAGGCCCCGCAGCGCGGCACGGCGCTCGATCATCCCCTGCACCCCCGTGGGAACCTCCACGCTGTTGCGCAGCAACCCCTGGGTGAGCTCGGCCGACGACGCCGATGCCGCGATGAGCGGCGACCGGGTGTGCGGAACGGGTGTGGGGTACGCGCCGAGGCCGATCACGAGGCGGCAGCCCATCTGCTGGGCGAGGTCGACGACCTGGTTCGAGAAGCTGAGCCACGCGTGGTCGGGCTCGTTGCCGAACAGGAAGAGCACGTCGTTGCCGCTCTTGTCGCGCGCCCACGACAGCTCGGTCTCCTCCCACGACAAGCGGGTGTTGATGCCGTCCTCGAGGCGCATCACCGGCCGTCGGGCGCGCCAGTCGAGGAGCTCATCGGCATCGAAGCGGGCGATCGTGCGGCGCTCCATCTGGTCGACGAGCGTCTCCGCGGCGCCATCGGCACCGAGACCGGCGT
>JBQTKH010000261.1:0-4559 GCA_052386335.1 Microthrixaceae bacterium | reverse complement strand
GGGGGGCATCGGGGGCGGGGTCGCCGGGTCGGCGCCGTCGCCCTGGGGGGAGAGGGAGGAGTCCCCGGAGCGATGCTCCGATGGTAAGGGTGCGACGGCAGTCGTCGCACCTTCAGGTGACGGCGGCCACAGGTCCGGCGGTGTCGCGGGAACAGGCGAGGGCACATCCATCAGTACACCAGTACCGGGGTGCCGATCGGCGCCACCCCAGACGACCACAGCAGGTTCATGGCCCCGTTGGTCACTCGGGCGCAGCCGTGCGAGGCGGGGTGAGCGGGGATCTGCCCGGCGCCGTGGATGGCGATGCCGCCCTGGAAGTACTTCGGGCGGTACAGGGTGCCGAGCGGGGCACGGCGGTAGCCGTCGACCTCGCGGTAGATCGTGAACCTCCCCGACGGCGTGCGCGCCACCGCCGACCCACCGCCCGGCGCCGCGTACGCCTCGCCGTTGCCCGTCGACGTGTTGATGACCCACCGAGTCCGTCCGTCCTGGACGACGAGCAGGATCTGGCGGTCGAGATCGATCTCCAGGTGGGGGCCAGCCGCGTCACGGGGCGCGACCGCCGACGCGGCGGGCAGCGCGGCCAGGGTCGCCGGTCCCGCGACGCCATCGCGCGGCAGGCCCGTGGCCTTCTGGAAGGCCATCACGGCCTGGCGGGTGAGCTGACCGAAGGTGCCGTCAGGCGTCCCCAACCAGTAGCCCAGGTCGGTGAGCCGCTGCTGCAGCGCGACGATCTCCTCGCCCTGCTCCCCCTCGCTCAACGTGCCGTCCGCCCCGGCCGGAGGAGGCGCCGTGGTGGTGGTCGTGGGCGGCACGGTCGTGGTCGGTGCGATGGTTGTGGTGGGCGCCGCCGTCGTGGTGGTGGCTCCGACGGCTCCGGCCTCGCGGGACTCGGGCTCGGCCCGGGTGAGGACGCCCGTGAGCAGCGCGACCACGCCGAGCACGCACGCCGCCATCGCAGCGGTGCTGACCATCCGTTGCGCTCGCCGCCACCTGCCCGCCGTCGCCGCCACGCTCCGACGCTACTGCCGCGTCAGGACCTCACCACGAAGGATCCGCCCTACGGCGCGGGCAGCTGGCCCGGGCCTGGCGCGGGAGCCGCCGTGGCTGGCGGGGCCTCGACCACCAGGGCCGGGGTGGCATCGCGGGCGGGCCCGGACAGGAGCCCGGGGAACAGCCCGGCCCCGAGGGTGACCAGCGCGGCGAGCGCGAGCGCAAGGCCGGCGCTGAACGGGATCGGGATGGTGCGCCGCTCGCGCTCGTCGTCGGCGTCGACCTCCATGTACATCGACACGACGATCCGGAGGTAGAGGAACGCGGCGATGACCGACGACAGCATGGCGATGGCGGCCAACCAGGTCGAGCCGGCGTCGACGGCCGCGGTGACCGCGTAGAACTTCGCGAAGAACCCGGACGTGAGCGGTACGCCAGCCTGGGCGAACAGGAAGAGGGCGAAGACGAGCGCGAGTGCGGGACGGTCCTTGGCGAGACCCCGGTAGTCGCTCAGGCTGTGGCCGATGTCGCCCGTGCGCCCCACGAGGGTGACCACACCGAAGCTCCCCGCCACCATGAACGTGTAGGCCGCCAGGTAGAACAGCGCCGCCTGGACGCCCTGGTCGGTGGCCGCTTGGACGCTCACGAGGATGAACCCAGCGTGCGCGATCGACGAGTAGGCGAGCATCCGCTTCACATCGGTCTGCACGACGGCGAGCACCGAGCCGACGACGAGCGTCACCGCCGCCATGACGAAGACGATCGGCTGCCAGTCGAGCCGGTAGGTGGAAAAGGCCAGGTGGAACACCCGCAAGAGCCCCGCGAAGCCGGCGACCTTCACGCCCGAGGCCATCCAGGCCACGCTCGGGCTGGGCGCACCCTGGTACACGTCGGGCGTCCAGAAGTGGAACGGCACCGCTGCCACCTTGAAGCCGAACCCGACGAGCAGCAGTGCCATGCCCGCGAGGAGCAGACCGCCGTCGGCAACGACCGTGGTGGACAGGAACGTCGAGATCTTCACGAGGTTGGTCGATCCGGTGGCGCCATACACGAGCGCGATGCCGTACAGGAAGAAGGCCGAGGAGAAGGCCCCGAGCACGAAGTACTTCACGCCGGCTTCCTGGGACGACGCCTTGCGCAGGTGCATCGCGGCCAGCACGTACACCGCGATCGACAGGATCTCGAGCCCGAGGAACATGACGATCAGGTCGTTGGCCGACGCCATCATCATCCCGCCCGACGCGGAGAGCAGCATGAGCACGTAGGGCTCGGCGCCGTCCATGTCCTCGCGCCGGAGCCACCCGTCGAAGAGCAGCGCGCCGAGGATCACGGCCGCGCCGAGCACGAAGGTGGCGAACACCGAGAAGCCGTCGACGCCGAGGGCCTGCGCGAGGGTGGAGAAGGGGCCGCGGTCGGCGTCCTGCACCCGCACCCACAGCGGTGCCGCCAAGGCCATGGACGCGCCGGCGGTGATGACGGTGGCGAGGGCGTAGGTGCCGTCGAAGGGCTTGCGCTTCTTCAGCGCATCGGCGATGAGCAGCAGGAGCGCGCCGCCGACCAGCACGAGGATCGGCGCCACCGCCGACCACGCGACGTCGACGCGCGCGATCTTCTCGGGCGCTTCGTCGAGCGGCTGCGAGAGGGAGGCGAGGAGCGCGAGCATCAGTGTCCCGCCTCCGCATCGGTACCGTCGCGGTGATCGGCATCGCCCTCGGCACCGGCGGTGGCGACCTCGGGCTGCACGTAGTCGGAGCTCGCTTCGATGTGACTCACGAGACGGTTCACGGCCGGTTCGATCCGGTCGAGCATCGGCTTCGGGTACACGCCGAGGAACACGATGAGCGCGAGGAGCGGGGCCATGACGAAGCCCTCGCGCCAGGTGATCTCCGGGAACGACGCGTTGTCGTCGTCGGGCTCGCCGTGGAACACCCGCTGGTAGGCCCACAGCAGGTAGAGGGCGGCGAGGATCACGCCGGCCGCGGCCACGACGGCCCACCAGCGTCGGGTGAGGAACGACCCGACGAGGATGAGGAACTCGCCCGCGAACCCGTTGAGGCCCGGCAGGCCGATGGAGCTGAGCATCACGACGGTGAACACGCCCGCGAAGATCGGGGCCGACTTCTGGAGCCCCTTCAGCGCGGCGATCTCCCGGGTGTGGCGCCGGTCGTAGATCATCCCGACGAGGAGGAAGAGCGCGCCCGTGGAGATGCCGTGGTTCACCATCTGGAGGACCCCGCCCTGGATGCCCTGGGTGGTGAGGGCGAAGGTGCCCAGCACGATGAAGCCCAGGTGGGCGACCGACGAGTAGGCGACGAGGCGCTTCAGGTCCTTCTGCATCGCCGCGACGATGGCCCCGTAGATGATGCCGACCACGCCGAGCGTGACGAGCGCGGGCGCGAAGAACGTGGCGGCGTCAGGGAACAGGTAGAGCCCGAAGCGAACGAAGCCGTAGGTGCCGAGCTTGAGGAGCACTCCGGCGAGGATGACCGAGCCCGCCGTGGGCGCCTGGGTGTGGGCGTCGGGCAGCCACGTGTGCAGCGGGAACAGCGGGACCTTCACCGCGAACGCGAGCGCGAAGGCGAGGAAGATCCAGCGTGCGGCACCCCAGTCGAACGGGTTGGCGCTCGTGGAGGTGTCGGTGACCAGCTGCGCCTCGGCGATGGTGACCAGGTCGAAGTCGAGCTTGGGGCTGCCGAGCGCCTCGACCTGGGCCTGCGCGTCTGCGTTGATGGCGTCGACCTGGGCCGAGAGGTCCTCGAGCACCGCTTGGGCGTCGGGGTCGCTCTGGTCGAGGCCCTGGGCACTCGTCGCGAGGTCGGCGATCTCGGCCTGGGCCGCCGCCTGCACCTCGGCCGCCTTCACGGCGTTGCCGTCCTGCAGGGCGTCGCGATGCAGGAACGCCAGGCTCACGATGCCGACGAGCATGAGGGCGGAGCCGAGCATCGTGAAGATGAAGAACTTGAGCGCCGCGTAGACCCGCTCCGCGTAGCCCCAGCCGCCGATGAGGAAGTACATCGGGACGAGCACGATCTCGAACATGACGAAGAACAGGAACAGGTCGAGCGCGCAGAACACCCCGATGCACCCACCCTGCAGCACGAGCAGCCAGGCGTAGTACGGCTTCGGATCGTGGTGCGGCGTGACCGCCACGATGGCGAGCGGGAACAGGAGCCCGGACAGCACGACGAGGAACAGCGAGATGCCGTCGACGCCGACGTGCCAGGAGATCCCGAAGTCGGCGACCCACGACCGGTTCGTCTCGAACTGGAACCCGGCATCGCCGCGTTCGAAGGCGGCGAGGACCCAGAGCGAGATCGCTCCGGACCCGGTGGCGAAGAGGAGGGCGACGAGGCGGTGCAGCTCGGCACGGCCCTTGGGGATGAGCGCCACCGCGAGCGCCCCGACGAAGGGGACCACGATGGCCACGGTGAGCGGCGAGGCGGCGATGGCGCCGCCTTCGGAAGCGAGGATCGAGGGAAGCATGGTCAGAAGGACACTCGAGTCAGGAAGTAGCCGAGGAGGGCGACGACGCCCAGCGCCACGCCGAGGGCGTAGCTGCGGACGTA
>JBQTKH010000260.1:0-1628 GCA_052386335.1 Microthrixaceae bacterium | reverse complement strand
GACGTGATCATCGCCGGTTCCGTGTCGAACGACGAGGCCAAGGAGATCTTCGGCACCTGGAAGGAGCCGAAGCCCTACATCCGGATCGTGCCCCAGCCGGACTGACGACCAACCTGCGAGTGCTGCGCCACCGCGCCGTCACGGCTCGAGCACCCTGAGCTCGACGGTGGCCGTGGTGCCGTCGCCCAGCGCCTCTGCGAGGCGGACAGCCTTCTTCACGGGGAGGACGTAGGTGCCGCGCTTGTTGTCGGGGAAGATCGACGTCTGCCAGCGCGTGGCGCCGACCGTCACCTCGACCCGCAGCGAGCCGAACCCCTTCGCTCGGTGACCAAAGGTGCCCTCGATGTCGTCGGCGATCGCCTCGGGCAGGCTCACGAAGAACCACGACGCAGAGCCGCTGTGCTCCCACACCTCGGCCTCGAACGTGAACGTCGCCTGCGCCGGGGTCATCGCCAGCACCGTAGTGACCCCACCCCCGCCAACCCGTGGGTGAACCTCGGCGAAAACGCCATGGTTCACCCACGAGTTCGATCGCTGCCGCGCCACCCCCGCCAACCCGTGGGTGAACCTCAGCGAAAACGCCATGGTTCACCCACGAGTTCGAGGGCTGTCACACCCTCGGTACCAGCATCTGCCGATGATCGACGACGCCAGCCTCAGAGCGCTCGCCGCCGCCCAGCGCGGCCTTGTCACGGTCGCCCAGGCTCGAGACCTCGGGTTCTCGCTCGACCAGCGCCACCGACTGGCCGACGGCCGGCGCTGGGAACGTGCGACGCCACGGGTCCTGCGCCTCGTGGGCTCGCCCCACGACATCGAGCAGCGGGCGCTCGCCGCCGTGCTCGACGCCGGCGTCGGCGGAGCCCTGTCGGGTCCCAGCGCGGCGGCCTGGTGGGGCATCCCGGGCAACGGGCTCGAGCCCTTCCACGTCGTCCGCATCCGCGACCGGTCCGCCACGCCGCGGCGTGACGACCGTCGCCACGTACCGATGCTGGTGCCGGAGCACCACACGCTCCTCCTCGCCGGCATCCCCACACAGGTGCCGGCACGGGCGCTGTTCGACATCGCCGGCATGCGGCGACGTGGGGCCGAGCTGCCCTGGTTCGTCGAACGGATGGCTCGCATGGTCGACAACGCCTGGTCGGCTCGACTCGTCAGCGGGGCGACCCTGCACGCCATGCTCCACGACCTCGCCCAGCGTGGGCGGCCAGGCATCCGCGTCATGCGCCAGGTGCTCGCTACCCGGGGGCTCGACTACGTGCCGCCGGCCAGCAACCTCGAAGCACGCGTGACCAAGATCCTCGTCGACGGCGGGCTCCCACCGATGCGTCGCCAGGTCGACACGGGCGACGCCCAAGGGTGGATCGGCCGCGTCGACCTTCGCGACGCCGACCTACCGCTGATCCTCGAGGTCCAAAGCGAGCGGTTCCACTCCAGCCTCATCGACCGTCAACTCGACGCGACCAGGATCGAACGGCTCGAGCGCGCCGGCTTCGTCGTCGTCGAGGTGACGGAGGAGTGCGTGTGGCATCGTCCCAACGACGTGCTCGCCGCCGTGCGAGACGGCCGTCGCCGCGCACAGAACCTCGCCCGCCGCACCGCCTGATGTCGCCCCTGGTCGCACGCGGTTC
>JBQTKH010000259.1:0-2229 GCA_052386335.1 Microthrixaceae bacterium | reverse complement strand
GCATGACCACGACGTAGCGGCGCGGATGCCCGCACCCCGTAGGGAGGATTGCCAGATAACCGGGCGGGATCGCAGCGATGAGACTGACGTAGCCACTCAGAGTGGGTGGAGGTTCGTGCATCCCGATCGGCTTCGGGCTCGGAGTAGCGGCACCGCCTCCGTCGAGCCCCTCTGAAGTCCGCTTCGGGATCGATCGCAGACCCTTCCGGATCGAGTCGAGAGGGCCGCCCGGCCTCACACCCGTGCGCAGCGGGTCGCCCCACCGCCAGAACGCCGGCCACGCTCCTACGAGAACCCCAACCACGAAGGACCCGAACCCGAACCACCCTCCCGCAGTCGCCCGCGCCAGCCGCCTTCGTCCCTGAGGCCCGCCTCGCGTGCCAGCGCTCTCGAGGTCCCCTTGATCCTCGTTGCGACACCGCCGAGTCGCGCCTGTTCCCAGTCGTGTCGCGTACTCAGCTCGGGCCCCTTCGGCGGGATGAGCCACGTTTGGCGCATCGCCCGAAGCAGGTCGACGCGGGCGTCACCGACCTGCGCGCTCAGCCGGCCGAGTTCTCCGGACAGATCAGCCAACTCGTCGGTGTCGATGTAGATCCGAGCCATCGCCCTGCCACCCTCAGATCGCCACGCCCAGCTTTTTCAGCTGGTCTTGGACAGCGCGCCACGCCGGGTCCCCGGCGCCCGGGAAGTCGATCTTGATCGGCCAGGCCTGCCAGATCCCGCGGTTCTTGTCGAACCAGTCCTTGATCCTCTTCTCGAGGCCCATCAGGTCGGCCGTGGTCTGGCGGACCCACTCTGCGTGGCGGTGCAGATCGACCGCGATTGCATGGAGCGCATCGGCGCGTTGGCGCGCCTCCGCGTTGACGGCTCTGCACTCGGCCCGGAACCGGTTGGCCTTCGTGCACTGCCAAGACGCAGTCTCGAGCCGGTGTGCAACTCGCGCGCCGATCGCCCGGATCGCGATGCTGTTGCGGTCGAAGCGGTTCGCGAGCGCGTGGATCTGCTCAGGATCCCCGAGCGGGTTCAACGTCGTCCCGGCTCAGGAGCCGGCCTGCACGAGGGCGTCACGCCGCCCTGCTACCTCAGCGCCCGCCTCGTTGAGCGCCTGCTGGAGCTTGTTGAGCATGGGCTCGAACTCGCCCTGCCACGCGCTCCGGAACCGTTCGGCCGCTGGGCCCACCCAGTAGGTGTTGCCCAGCTGACTACGGATCGTGCTCGTGAGCTCGGCCACGTTCCCGGACTCCCGGTCGAACGTGCTCTTGAGTGTCGTGAGCTGGTCGATCTCTCCACCGATAGCCGGCATGGGGTCTCCATCCGCTCGTTTCCTGGTGTCGACTCTGCAGAACGCGCGGAAGCCATCGATGTGACGACAGGCCCTGTGCGTTGCCTAGGCGGGTCTGACTATTGACAGATAGTTCTTTTTCATGATCAACTGCCCATTAGGGTCGGAGGGGATCGCCGGTGCCGGGCCGGCAGTCGACTGATTGAGGGGGGCGGCGGATGGTGCCGGAGGTTCCTGGCTACGAGATCCTCGGTGAGGTCGGGCGCGGTGGCATGGGGGTCGTGTACCGGGCCCGCCAGACGTCGCTCGGTCGAGAGGTCGCACTCAAGGTCGTGCGGCCAGAGGCGGGACTCGACGAGGAGTTCCTCGCCCGCTTTGAACGCGAGGCACAGGCGGCCGCACTGACGCATCCGTCGATCGTGCCGGTGTACGAGTACGGCGACGCCCAGGGCATGCCGTATCTGGTCATGGCCTACCTCTCGGGTGGGACGTTGCGCGACCGCTTGGACCGCGACGGGCGCCTGCCCCAGTCTGAGATCGCTGCCGTGGGCGCGAGCCTCGCCGGTGCGCTGGCACACTCGCACGCGCAGGGAGTCGTACATCGTGACGTGAAGCCGTCGAACGTGCTCTTCGACGAGGACGGCCATGCCTATCTGGGTGACTTCGGCATCGCTCGTCTCGTCGACTCCACCAAGCTCACCAAGACAAGCGTGACCGTCGGGACCACCGACTATCTGGCTCCAGAACTCGCGGTCGGCGGTGCGGCGACTCCCGCCTCGGATGTGTACGCGCTCGGCGCCACGCTCTTCGAGTGCGTTGTTGGGTCGCCTCCGTTCGTAGCAGACGACGCCCTTGCTGTGTTGTTCAAGCACCGGTTCGAGCCCGTCCCCACGCTGCCCGAAGGGCTAAACGCCGAGCTCCGGAAAATCATTGAGACGTCGCTCGCC
>JBQTKH010000258.1:0-14174 GCA_052386335.1 Microthrixaceae bacterium | reverse complement strand
TCGATGCGCGGCAAGATCGGCATCAACGCCGCCTTCTACGTGGGGCACTGCGCGCTGCGTCGCTACGTCATGGGCGATGCGGCCCAGGAGCGCGAAGCAACGCCCGCGGAGGTCGACGAGATGGTTGCCATCGTGCGCGAGGCGATGCGGGCAGGAGCGGCGGGGTTCTCGTCGACCCACTCGCCAACCCACGTCGACTCCGCCAACCGACCCGTGCCCTCACGGCTCTCCAGCCTCGACGAGCTCAAGGCCCTGGCCGAAGCCGCGGGGCGCGCCGGCGGCGGCTCGCTGGCGTACTTGCCCGGCTCCGCAGTGGGCGGCATCACCCCCGACGACGAGGAGCTGCTCATCGAGATGTCGCTCCTGTCGCGCATGCCGGTGATCATCCAGGGTCTCGGTGCTCGCTCGAAGGTCGACGCGCCCACCGCCGGCTGGGACAACGCGAAGCGCTTCGTCGACGAAGCCACCGCTCGCGGCGCGGCCGTGTACTCGATGGCCATGTCGAAGCCGTTCAACCGCACCTTCAACCTCGCGGCGGGCACGAACCTCTATGAAGGCGCCCACCAGCTCAATCGGCTCTTCACCGAGGCCGCCACGGTGGAGGAGCGGCTGGCGCTCATCGCCGACCCGGCCTTCCGGGACGCGGTGCGCGACTCCGTCGACAATCCCAACCGAGACCCAGCCGCCGGGCCCACCCTCCCGCCGCCGGCGTGGACCGACCTTCAGGTCAACAAGGTCACCACGCCCGAGAACGACAAGCTCATCGGGCGCTCGCTCGTGGACATCGCGGCCGAGCGCGGCGTGCACCCCACCGACGCCTTCCTCGACATCGCCGCCTCCGAGGACCTCACCGTGGAGTTCGTCTGGCGGACCGAGAACCCGGAGTGGATCGACGGCACGAGGATCGCCCAGGAGGACCCGCACATGATCGTGGGCACCTCCGACGGCGGCGCCCACCTCGACCGCGACGACGGCGCCGAAGCCCACACCTGGTTCCTCCAGCACTGGGTGCGGGAGTGGGGCGGCTTCACGCTCGAGGAGGGCGTGCGCCAGATCACCGCCATCCCGGCCGCGCTGTGCGGCTTCACCGACCGGGGTCTGCTCCTCGTGGGCAACGCGGCCGACATCATGATCTTCGACCCCGACACCGTCGGCCCCGACCAGAAGGTCCTCGCCAACGACTTCCCGAACGGTGCCGCTCGCTGGACCTCCAAGCCCCGCGGCGTGCACGCGACCATCGTGAACGGAGTGCCCATCGTGATCGACGGCGAGCTGCAAGCCGACGCCGGCCTGCCCGGCCAGGTGCTCAGCCCTCAGGCCGTAGCGGGTGCGCGATGAGAGGGCTCGTGTGGACCGGTGAGCTCGAGGTGCGCGACGACGTCGAGGTGCGCGGCCCCGAGCCCCACGAGGTGGTCGTGCGCATCGTCAACGCCGGGCTCTGTCACTCCGACGTGTCGGTGCTCGACGGCACGATCCCGTTCCCCACGCCGGTCGTGCTCGGCCACGAGGGCGCGGGGGTCGTGGAAGAGGTGGGCTCCGCGGTGCGCAAGGTGCAGGTGGGCGACCACGTCGTGCTCACCACGCTCGGCAGCTGCGGCATGTGCGACGCGTGCGACCGCGGCGAGCCCACCCACTGCCGCGACACGATGGGCAAGCTCAACCGGCCCTACACGGTCGGGGGCGAGAAGGCGTTCCAGTTCGCCAACGCAGGCGTGTTCACCGAGCGCACCGTCGTCGCCGAGAGCCAAGCGGTCGTGATCTCCAAGGACGTCCCGCTGTCCACCGCTTGCCTCATCGGGTGTGCGGTCGTCACCGGTGTCGGAGCGGTGCTCAACCGGGCCAAGGTGAAGCCCGGTGAGACGGTCGTGGTGATCGGCGCGGGCGGCATCGGTCAGTCCGTGATCCAGGGGGCGCGCATCGCGGCGGCGGGACGGATCGTCGTCGTCGACGCCAACCCCGCCAAGGAGCCCGTGGCCCGCCTGTTCGGCGCCACCGACTTCCTCGACGGCTCCACGCTCACCGGCGACGGTGAGCTCGTCGCCGCAGTGAAGGGCCTCGGGCTTTCGAACGGCGTCGACCACGTCTTCGAGTGCGTCGGTCACCCGGCGCTCATCCGCAACGCCATCGACATGCTCGACTGGGGCGGCCAGTGCATCCTGCTCGGCGTGCCCAAGTTCGGCACCGAGGCCGGCTTCGTGGTGGCGAGCATGTACAACGACAAGTCGATCCTCGGCTGCCGCTACGGCACTACCCGACCGCACCACGACATCCCGCTGTACATCGGCTTCTACCTCGACGGCCGCCTCATGCTCGACGAGATGGTGAGCCAGATCTACGACCTCGGCGACGTGCAGCAGGCCCTCGACGATCTGCACCACGGCAAGCTCAACCGCGGCGTCCTCGCGCTCTAGCTACGGAGCGAGCGCGCGCAGTGCCTCTTGGTCGACGTGGTGAGGGTGGCCGGGCGTGAGGGCCTGGATGCACACGTGGTCGGCGCCCGCGTCGTGGTGCTCGCGCACGCGCTCGCGGATCTGGTCAACGGAGCCCCACACGACCACTCGGTCGAGGAAGCTCGGCGCGTTCGCGTCGATCTCCTCGTCGGTGATGCCGAGTCGCAGCCAGCTGTTCCGGTAGTTGGGCAGCGTCACGTAGATGGCGAGCACTGCAATCGCTGTGGCGTGGGCAACCGCCGCGTCGTCGGTGAGGACCATCTTCTGCTCGACGCACAGCAGCTTGTCTGGGCCGATGATCGACCGTGCGGTGGCCGTGTGCTCGGGGGTCGTGAGGTAGGGGTGCGCGCCGTCCGCGTGGCTGGCCGACAGCTCGAGCATCTTCGGCCCCAGCGCGGCGAGCAGGCGGGGAGCGGCTTGGTCCTCGCTCGGACCCTTGGCCATGAACGGGGACGCGTCCATCGCCTCGAGGTAGGCGCGCATGGTGGCCAGCGGCTTGGCGTAGGTGAGCCCGCGGATGCCCTCCACCATCGGGGCATGGCTCACGCCGAGGCCGAGCACGAAGCGCCCCTCGGTCTGCTCGGCGAGCGTGTTGGTGGCCTGCAGCATCGGACCGGGCAGCCGGTGGTGGATGCTGGCGATGCCCGTGGCGAACACGAGCGAGTCCGTTCGATCAGCGAGGTGCGCGATGTGTGCGAACGGGTCGCGCCCCATCGTCTCGGGCAGCCACAGCGCGCCGTAGCCGAGCCCATCGACCAGCGAGGCGAACGTCGCCGCCTCGCTCACCGTCATCAGCTCGGTGTGCGCCCACACCCCAAGCGGTCCCAGTCGCGCACGCCAGTCCGTCATCCACCCACCCTGCCAGATCCCGCGCTGGGCGGCGGGGTGGCAGCTCGAGCACTCGAGCAACTGTCACGGGCGACGACACGGACGGCCGGACGGCCGAGCATCGGCTGAATGGTGGAGGAACCGGATAGGAAGCCTCCATCCTTTGGCGGACGCTTCTCCCGCCGCGCCGGTGCATGCTGTACGGATGCCGCCCCCGGGAGCCTCGTCGGTCACTGCTGCGCTGGGCGTCTGCTTCGAGGAGCATGTCTGGGACGACGAGGCCTCGTTGGCGGCTGCGGTGGCGGCGGTGGCCCCAGCTGTGGCCGCAGTCGTTGCCGATCATGGAGGCACGGTTGTCGATCCGCCGCTTCCGGCGCTGTTCGCGGCGACCTTCCGCCGTCCCGCCGAGGCCGTGTCGTGCGCACTGGCTCTCCAACAGGGCTCCCCGCTACCGCAGGATGTTTCTTCGCTGTGCGTCGGGCTGCACGCGGCGGACCAGCAGCCTGCGCTGGGCCACCTGGCTGGTGATCCGCTGCAGCGCGCCGCTCGACTCTTGTCGCTCGCTCTCCCTGGGCAGTTCCTGCTCAGCCGGACAACGGGGGACCTGCTGCGCGGGCGGCTTCCTGAGGGAGCTGAGCTGGTCGACCTGGGCGCGCACCGCCCGCGAGATCTCGGCCGTCCAGAGCACGTGCTCTCCCTGTTGGGAACGGGCACCGGCTCGGCTCTTGTGCCACTCCGCTCACTGGATGCCGTAGCCAACAACCTGCCGGTGGAGCTGACGAGCTTCATCGGGCGCGAGGCCGAGCTCGAAAGGCTGACCGCGGTGCTCGAGGGCACCCGCGTGCTCACGCTGGCCGGGCCCGGGGGTTGCGGCAAGACGCGCCTCGCTCTGCGGTTGGCCGCGTCCACGGTCGAGGCTCACCCTGATGGGGTATGGGTCGCGGATCTCGCTGCGGTCGCGGATGCCGCGCTGCTGCCCTCGGTGCTCGCGGCCGCGCTGGGGGTCGGTGACATCCCGTTCCAGCCGCTCGACGAAACGATCGTTGAGCGACTTCGCACGAAGACGGCGCTTGTCGTGTTGGACAACTGCGAGCATCTCGTCGAAGCGTGCGCGGCGCTCGTGGAGCGGCTGACGAGTGCCTGCCCGGCTCTGGTCGTGTTGACCACGAGTCGCGAGCCGTTGGGCTGCGCCGGTGAGGTCACTTGGCGCGTGCCGTCGTTGTCCCTCCCCGCGAACGGCGACGTGGCGCGAGCGGAATCGGTTCGGCTGTTCGTCGACCGTGCCAGTGCGGCGCGTCCCAGCTTCCGCCTCGACGCCGGCAACGCCGACGCCGTGGGTGAGGTGTGTCGCCAGCTCGACGGGATCCCCTTGGCGATCGAGCTGGCCGCGGCACGCGCTCGAGCGATGACGCCAGCACAGATCGCGGTTCAGCTGGCAGATCGCTTCGCGCTGCTCACCGGTGGACGGCTGGGCGCCCTGCCACGCCACCGGACGCTGGAGGCATCGGTGGACTGGAGCTACTCGCTCCTGAGTGACGGGGAACGCGTCCTGCTGTGCCGTCTCGCCGTGTTCGCCCACGGGTTCGATCTCGCAGCGGCCGAAGCCGTGTGTGCGGGTGGTGGACTGGAACGTTGGGCGGTGCTCGACGCGCTGACGGCGCTCGTGGACCGTTCCCTCGCGGTGGTGCAAGACGAGGTCGGCCAGGGCACATACCGGCTGCTCGAGACCATCCGTCAGTACGCCTTTGCGAAGCTGGGCGAAGCCGGCGAGGTCGCCTCGCTCCGCGATCGTCACCTCGAGCACTACGCAACGCGGGCCGCCGAGGCCGGGCGTGATCTCGAGGGTCGAGATGCGGTTCGAGTCTTTGCAGAGCTCGAGCTCGACGTCGACAACTTCCGGGCCGCGTACGACTGGGCGATGCAGTCCGGCCACGCTGAGGACGCCTGGCGCCTCGCCGGTTCACTCTGGCTGTTCTGGCAACGGGACCGCGCCGAGGAAGGTGTGTCGCGCCTATCGACTGCGCTGGAGACGCCGGGCGGCGATCCCCTCGGCAGAGCCATGGCCCTCCAGGCGCTCGGCGACTTGGCGTTCACCTACGGCGACCTCGCGGCAGGCGGACGCTACGGGAAACAGGCTCTGCCCTACGCCGAGGCCTCGGGCGACGCCAAGACGATCGGTCGCTCCGTCAACCACATCGGCATGACCAAGGTGTTCAGCCACGAGATCGACGCCGTCGACCAGCTCGAACGGGCGGTCGCGCTGCACCGCGCATCCCACGATTCCTACTACTGGATCAACTCGCTCTCCGGGCTGGTGATGGCGGGATGGTTGACCGGCGACGCCGAGCGCGCCAAGCGCGCGGCCGAGGAAGCAGTCGAGGTGGGACGGGCGAGCGGGAACTCCACCCAGCTGTCCCGAGCGCTCAGTCTCGTGGTGATGGCCGCATGCGCTCGGGGAGACCTCGACGAGTGGGAGGCGCCCGCCGATGAGAGCATCGCTCTCGCCCTCGAGCTGCGCGACGACTTCGTCGGGCCGACCGTTGTCGGCTACCTCGCCCGCTATCGCGGCCTGCGCGGCTGCCACGATGACGCGCTCGAAGCCGCCGAGAGGGCCCTCAGCAGTGCCCGGCCCGTGCACAACGTCCTGGCAGTCGCGATCGCGCTGTGGGCGAAAGCGATCGCCGAGCGCGACACCGGCCGCGACACAGCGCTGGCAACGCTCGCGCAGGCGCAGAGCATGGCTATGGCCGCTGGCCAGACCCCTCTTGCCGCCGAGTGTGCGGCGGCGATGGCTGGGCTCTCCATCGCCGAGGGCGACTTGACCGCGGCCCAGGAGTCAACCGCCGCCGTCTCCGCACTTGCCAAAGGGCACTACGGGCAGGGCGCACGCGGTTGGGCCCTGCAAGCCGCCGGCGAGCTGGCACTCGCCGAGGACGATCTTGAGACGGCCACCACAGCCATCCACCAGGCGCTGACGGCGTGGGGAGAGATCGGCAACCGTCTCGGCGTCGTGGTCGCCCTCGAGCTGTTGGTGCACCTCAACGTCCACGCCAACCGAAGCCTTGAAGCGGCGCGACTGCTCGGTGCCACCGACGCGGAACGCGAGCGGCTGGGATGGCCGGTGGCACCAGCTGATCGACAACGGCGCGAGCAAGACTGGGCCGCGTTGGAAGCGACGATGGGTGCCGAGGCGCTCGCCACGGCCCACGTCGAAGGGGCGACCATGGACCTCAAGGAGGCGGTGGCGTATGCCCGTCGGGGACGGGGCACGCGCCGCAAGGCCTCCGCTGGGTGGTCGAGCCTCACCGCGACGGAGCTCGAGGTCGTGCGCCTCGCAGCCGACGGTCTCCGCAACGCCGACATCGCCGAGCGGCTCTTCATGTCGCCGGTTACCGCCAAGTCGCACATCGCGCACGTCTTCGCCAAGCTCGGCGTCCGCAACCGCGCCGAGCTGGCCGCCTACGCCATCCCTCGTCTCGCCGATCCCGGCTGACGGGTTGGTGCCCCAGATCCCTCCACTATTCCGACGATGTTCGCTGAAGGCGTCATCCCTACCGTCGGAGCTATCGGCCACGACCCCCGTGGCGGGCCTCAGGAGGGTCACCGTGAGCAAGCGCAGCATCGCAATGACGGCGGCAGTGCTCGTCGTAGGACTGATCGCCGGCATCGGCCCGGCACAGGCCAAGAACACCCGGCCCGCACCACGAGCCGAGACGAAGACCATCGAGGTCGTCACCCACTACACCGAACCCGCGGGAAGCGAGGCGGGCGCGACGTGTCGGGGAGGGGAGACGTCCAAGCCAGAGTGCCGCGTGCTCTTCGCCGGCAACGCGACGCTCACCGGCACCATGTGGGGCGACGAGTACTACGACTTGACCGGAGCGGACCCCTCGGCCCTGCCAGCGGGCAAGATCACCTACGAAGGCACCCAGTACATGAACGGGGGCGTCGAGGGCTGCGGAACCGGCACCTACATCCTCGAGGTCACCGAGGGCTACATCGACATGACGACCTACGACCCGCTCACTGACAGCGCAGAGGCGCACAACAAGTGGCAGCTGCGGCCCAGTAGCGGTACCGGTGAGCTCACGAACCTCGTCTCCGGCTCAGGCGAGCTCCACGGGAGGATTCACGTCGCCGGCGCCGCCGGCATCACGCCGAATTTTGGCGACGGCGACTTCACCGGCACCATCACCTGCGGGGCCTGAGCCAAGCTGCCACTGCAAGAACCGAAGAACGTCGACGGCTTCGTCGACGAGGCGGGACACGGGCTTACCTCGCTCGTGTCCCGTCTTCGCGAAGGACGGCGTCCGGATCCCTCCACCGTTCCGACGATGTTCGCCGGACGCACCGTCCGTAGCGTCGGAGGTGTCAGCCACGACAGCCGTGGCGGGTCTCGGGAGGATCACGTGAACAAGCGCAGCATCGTAATGACGGCGGCAGTGATCGTCGCGGGACTGGTCGCCGGCATCGGACCGGCACAAGCCAAGAACACCCGTCATTCGGCAACGGACGTTCCCCCGCCCATCACCGTCCGGGGCGGCTACATCAACGATCTCAGCTGCGTCCCGACCGACGTCGGCCCACTCGGTGTCGCCCAGGAGTACGACGTCGAGTGCACGGCCACGACGCTGTGGAACGGCGACTTCACGGGGCGCACCGTGGCCCACATCCACCGCACGGTGGCTGCATCAGGCCGGATGTCCGGGACCTACGAGGAGATGTTCGTCGGTACCTACGCGGGCGACAAGAGCTACGGAGGACTGCTGACGAAGGGCTACCTCGAGGTTGATGAGAACGCCCAGTTCTTCGCACGCGCCGAGATCGTCAGCGGCACCTGTGCTTGGGCGGGCTCGACCGGGTCGATGAGCTTCGACGGCTTCGGGGTCAACGGCGGGTACGTCGGCCAATGGAACCGGCCCGCCGTGACGCCGGCAGTGGATCCCACCTGCGATCCGCTCGGCGGCTTCGACCCGTTCGGCGGCATCACTCAGTAGCCGCCTCGATCGACGACACATCGTCGACGGCCAGGCCAAACCTCGTGGCCCCGGGTCGAGACGAGAACGTGTTCTAGTCGGGTGGTACCTTCGCCCGGATGTCGTTCCCGGACCACCTGCGCGCCCTCGCCGCGGAGGTGTCGAACTGGGGGCGGTGGGGCGCCGACGACGAGATCGGCACGCTCAACCTCATCGACGAGGCCGCAGTGCGGCGCGGCATCGCCGCGGCCCGCACCGGGGTTCGCATCCCGTTGGCCATCCGGCTCGACGCCAACGGGCCGCAGCTCGGCACGATCCCCGGTCGCATCAACCCGCTCCACACGATGGTGGGCATCAACACCGCCTACACCGGCGACATCGGCGACGTGTGCTTCAGCGACGACACGATCACGATGGGCCTCCAGGCGTGCACGCACTGGGATGCCCTGGCGCATGTGAGCTACGACGGGCTGCTCTACAACGGCCACCCCGCCGCATCGATCACCTCGGAGCGAGGCGCCACGCGCTGCGGCATCCACAAGGTCACCAGCATCGTGAGCCGGGCCATCCTCCTCGACGTGGCCAAGGCGCTCGGCGTCGATCGGCTCGCGCCTCGTCATTGCATCTCCGAGGCCGACCTCGACGCCGCCGTCGAACTGGCCGGGGTCACTCCCGAACCCGGCGACATCGTGCTCGTGCGCACCGGTCAGATCGCACTGCTCAAGGCGAAGGACCGTGAGGGGTACACGCTGGGTGACCAACCCGGCCTCACGGTGGGCACTGTGCCGTGGCTGCGTCGTCACGACGTGGCGGCGGTCGCCACCGACACGCTCGCCATGGAGGTCTTCCCCTGCGAAGACCCGGCCGTGCTGTTCCCCGTGCACCTGCTGCACCTGCGCGACATGGGGCTCACTCAGGGCCAGAACTTCGATCTCGAAGCCTTGGCCGCGCACTGCGCGGCCGATGGCGTCTACGAGATGCTGCTCGTCGCCAACCCCGAGCCGGTCACCGGCGGCGTCGGCGCACCCACCAGCCCTGTCGCGATCAAGTAGCCGACCACCCAGAGAGAGACCATGCCCGACGTCGCCCCTCCCGCCTCGTTCAACTTCGCCGACATCTGGGAGATGGTCGCCGACGCGGTCGGCGACCGGGAGGCGCTCGTGTGCGGTTCGCAACGCCGCACCTACGCGCAGCTCGAGGACCACGCCAATCGCCTGGCCAACCACTTGCTCGCGCGCGGCGTCGGGCCGGGAGACCACGTGGGCCTCTACCTCGAGAACTGCCCAGAGTACCTCGAGGCGATGTTCGCCTGCTTCAAGATCCGCGCCGTGCCGGTCAACGTGAACTACCGCTACGTGGCCGGCGAGCTGCGCTACCTGCTCGACAACTGCGACGCCGTCGGTGTGCTGCACCACCCGCGCCACACCGAGGTGGTGGCCGAGGTGCTGCCCGACCTCCCGCTCGCACCGTGGACCCTTGCGGTGGGCGACGACTACGACTTGGCCCTCGCGGCTGCCTCACCCTCGCGGCCGCCTCGGGGAGACCGGGGCAACGACGACCACTACGTGATCTACACGGGTGGCACCACGGGAATGCCCAAGGGCGTGGTGTGGCGGCACGTCGATGCCTTCTACGCCTGCCTCGGCGGAGGCGATCCGATGCGCATCCAGGGCACGGTGACCGATCCGGCCCAGCTCGTCGAGCGCATCGGTGATGGCGGCCCCACCTTCTTCACGCTCGCACCGCTGATCCACGTGGCTGCGCAGTGGACGGCGTTCATGTGGTTCTTCATCGGCGCCAAGGTGCTGCTCATCGACGGGTCGCTCGACCCGGAGCGGGTGTGGTCGATGGTGGAGGAGGAGCAGGCGCACATGATCACCGTGATCGGTGATGCCGTGGCCAAGCCGCTGCTCGACGCGTGGGACGCGTCGCCCGGACGCTGGGACGTCTCGTCGGTGTTCGCCATCTCGAACGGCGGCGCGCCGCTGTCGGCCGGGTGCAAG
Source organism: Microthrixaceae bacterium (assembly GCA_052386335.1). Classification (GTDB taxonomy): domain Bacteria; phylum Actinomycetota; class Acidimicrobiia; order Acidimicrobiales; family VFJN01; genus VFJN01. Next base: position 3,917 of record JBQTKH010000258.1, on the reverse strand, counting down.
GCCCGCATCCTCGATCGGTTTCCGACGGTGATGGTGAACGACGGCTTCGGCTCCTCCGAAGCCGGGATCCAGGGCTCGTCGCACGTCACCGCAGGGGAGAAGCCCACCGCTGGCGGTGTGGTGCGCTTCGACCAGGGTGCCAAGCCGCTACTCGTGCTCGACGACGACAATCGCCCGATCCTGCCGGGATCGGGTGTGACGGGTCGCATCGTCACGGGTGGCCACCTCCCGCTCGGCTACCACAAGGATCCGGAGCGCACGGCGGCCACCTTCATCGTGGTCGACGGCGCCCGCTGGCTCATCACCGGCGACCTCGCCACCGTCGCCGAGGACGGCACCCTCGACCTGCTCGGCCGTGGCTCCACGTCGATCAACACCGGCGGCGAGAAGGTGCACCCGGAGGAGGTGGAGGGCGTGCTCCATGGTCATCCCCACGTCGTCGATGTGCTCGTGGTGGGCGTGCCCGACGAACGATGGGGGAGTGCGGTCACAGCGGTCGTGCAGCCCGCTGAGGGGGCGACGCTCACGCTCGACGAGGTGGCCGCGCACTGCAAGGCCCACCTCGCCGGCTACAAGGTGCCCAAGCGCCTGGTCCTCGTCGACACGGTCGTCCGCAGCCCGGCCGGCAAGGCCGACTACCGCTGGGCCCTTGAGGCCGCGAGCGCCGCCGAGCACTGATGAGAGAGACGGATTCTGGCGTTGTCCTGACTCGCTCAGCGAGCTCGAACAACGCCGGTTTCAGAGGGACGGCTTCTGGCGTTGTCCTGACTCGCTCAGCGAGCTCGAACAACGCCAGATTCGGGGTGATCAGGCGGCGTTGACGATGGCCTTGGACAGCAGCTCTTGGTGGCCGTCGTCCTGGTCGATGAACACCAGTCGGTACTCGAAGCGACCGTCAGGCCGCTGGTGCTCCTCGAGCACGGCGGCCAGCGCGACGACGGTCTCGCTCGGTGAGATGCGCAGCGAGACCGTCGGGTCGCAGCCAGGAGGGAAGCGTCGGGTGACCATCACCCGACAACCGCCCTCGCCGATGTCGATCGACTCGCCCGGCACCGAGGCGAACGCTTCGCCGCCGCCGGCGACGTCGAAGTTCGAGAGCACTGCGGGGACCGTCACCCTTGCGCGGGCCGCCTCGCGGCGCTGCACCCGCTCGATGTCGTCGATCGTCAGATCGATGACCGCTGGCTCGCCATCGTGGGGGGACACCGTGCCCGCGATCCGGTACAGCGCTTCGGGGCTGAAGAAGCTCGCGGTGACCGCGCAATGCGCGTCCGCCCGAAGCGGGGATCCTCCAAGGTCGATCACGATGGCATCGTCCCCGGTGTCGACGACGGTGCCCGTGAGGCACTGATCGCTGGCGCCGCTCGGTTCGATGAGCGCCAGCTGGCCGGATGCCGGTTTCCAGTTGAGCATGGCCTGCTCCTTCGTTCGCCTGGCCGAACGATAGACCTCGTCCGCAAGGCAGCGTCGGTCGATGTCCGATGTGCGCCGAGTGCGCACCTCAGCGCGTGCGGACGACGGCGCGCCAGGGACCGACGATCTCCAACGGGCACGCGACCTTGGCGGCCCGAACGAGCCAGCGCAACGTTTCCTCCGGCGGCGCGGCGTACGTGCGCAGCACGATGCCGCGCTTGGGGTGATCGGACACGACGTACCACTCCTCTGGCACGGCCACGCCCTTGTCGGCGAGGAAACGTGCGGCGCGCTGGCCGGCCATGTGCTGCAGACCGATCTCGCCGGGGGTCCAGGTGGCCAGCGGCACCACCGGCCCGCGGTTGCCGAGCAGCGAGCCCAGCGGGTTCTTGGGCGGCACCTCGTGAGGGTCGACGCCAGGGTGCAGGTTCACGAACACCGCGCCGTCGAGGTGGTCGAGCAACGGCGTGATGTCGCCATCGGGAAGCTCCACCACGAGGTCAGGCACACCGGGACGCTACCGGCGAGCGTGCTCGTAGAGTGCCTCGGTGACCGCCGCTTCCACCTCTGCCGCCGCCACGAGCGCGGCACGGCACGCGGGCATCGGGATGCTGGCTGCCAGCGCCGCAGTGGTGGTGTGGGGCATCTCGTCGGTGCTGCTCAAGCAGGTCGACGGCCTGAGCGGGCTGGGCATCGCCTGCTACCGGCTCTGGCTCGGCGCCGTGGTGGTGACGCCCGTGTTCCTCGTCTCGGGCGGTCGTCTGTCGTGGCGGCTCCTGCGGCTGTCGCTCCTGGGCGGCCTCGCCTTCACCGCTGACCTCGTCCTCTACTTCAGCGCGGTGCAGGAGACGAGCATCGCCAACGCAACCGTGATCGGCGCCTTGCAGCCGCTGCTCGTGCTCGCGCTCGCGGGCCGGCTCTTCGGCGAGTGGCCCCGTCGCGCTGAGGTGCTCTGGGGCATCGCGGCGATCGTGGGCACGGCGCTCGTCGTGGTGGGCGGCGACGGTGGGGGCGCCAACAGCATGCGGGGTGACCTGCTCGCCGTCGGCGCCCTCGTGGCTTGGACCGCGTACTTCGTCTGGACCAAGACCGCGCGTCTCGAGCTCAGCGCCTTCGAGTACCTCACCGGCATGGCGATCGTGGCGTCGATCGCCGTGATCCCGCTGCCCTTCATCTTCGAGGGCACGCTCGGCAACACCAACGCCAGCGGCTGGCTGACGATCGGCTACATCGCGGTGATCAACGGCCTCATCGGGCACTTCCTCATGGCCTTCGCCCACGGTCGGGTCACGCTGCTCACGATGTCACTGCTCACGCTGGCCATCCCGGTGTTCGCGGCCGCCAGCGCCGCGCTGTGGATCGACGAACCGCTCACCGCGGTCCAGGTGGCCGGGATGGCGATCGTGCTGCTCGCGCTCGGCTTCGTGTCGGCGAGCACGGCGCGGCGTGCGCCCGAGGTGATGGTGGCCGACGTCGAGGCCATGGAGTCGGCCCCGCATCCCTAGGCTGGGGCGATGGACCTCCCCGTCATGCTCCGCGAGGCGCTCGAGCTGCAGATCCTCGAGCAGGCCCCCGAGGAGGCGGCCACCACGATCGGCTCGGGTGTCGGTGAGCATGGTGCGGTCACGGTCGCGCAGGTGCTGCTCGAGGCGACGGCGGTGGCCTTCCGGCGCATGGTGTCGATCACCGACGAGGCCTTCGACCTCGCCGAGCTGCTCACCCAGCTCGCCCTCGACGGCGCCGTGCCCGAGCACCGCCTCGAGCTGCTCACCGACATCCTCACCGCCGCTGCCGCCACCGCCGGGGGCATCCGCCCGTCGGTCGACGCCCTGCACGCCCGCCTCGGCGAGCAGGACCTCCTCTTTGGTGCGTGGTTGGGCATCCTCACGGGTCTCCGGGTGGCGTCGATCGCCATCGAGGTCACCGAGACCGAGCTCCTCGAGGACGTGCTCCTCGCCTTCGAGCTCTTCACGGAGGAGCAATCGGAGATCTGAAGGCTGTGTCACGGTTTCGGGGATGCTGACGCTGATCTCGTGCCAGCACCGGGCGACCAACGTGGCCGTGTCACGGATTTCCGGACGCTGAAGCGGATCTCGTGACACGACGAGGGTTCGTCGGCGGCAAACGGGCTAATCTGACGGGCCGTCAGGTTCTTCGCAGGGGGTCGTCAGGATGCCGAACGTCGATGGTGGGAGCCTCTGGCAGCTCGTGGAGCGCCGGGCCGAGGCCACCCCCGATGCCCGTGCCGCGATCGACGAGGCCGGCCGCACCCTCACCTGGGCCGACGCCAAGGCCGAGGCCGAGCGTGCCGCGGCCGGGCTGGCTCGCCTCGGGATCGGGCCCGGCGACGTGGTGTCGTGGCAGCTGCCCACCTGGCTCGAAGCCAAGATCCTCGTGCTGGCTCTCGCCCGGCTGGGCGCGATCCAGAACCCGATGTTGCACATCTACCGCGAGCGCGAGGTGGGCTTCATCGTCCGTCAGGCCAAGAGCAAGCTCCTCGTCGT
>JBQTKH010000257.1:0-16768 GCA_052386335.1 Microthrixaceae bacterium | reverse complement strand
GAAGACGAGCACGACCAAGCTCGACGGCGAAGCGGAGCTTCGCCGTCGATACCCGAGCTGCTCCCGCTCGATGCGGGTGAGCAGTACCGCTTCGGGTTCTCGATGAGCGCCTGCATCGGCTGTCACTCCTGCGAGGTGGCCTGTGCCGAGCAGAACGGCCTGCCCGACGGCACCGTGTGGCGGCGCGTGGGCGAGGTGGAGGGCGGCAGCTTCCCCGACACGCGACGGTTGCAGCTGTCGATGTCCTGCAACCACTGCCTGGATGCCGCTTGTCTCACCGGGTGTCCGACCAACGCCTACGAGAAGCTCGCCAACGGCGTTGTCGCCCATCACGCCGACGAGTGCATCGGCTGTCAGTACTGCACCTGGAACTGCCCGTACTCGGTGCCCGTCTTCCAGCCCGATCGCCGCATCGTCACGAAGTGCGACATGTGCCTCCCACGCCTCGGCGAGGGACTCCTTCCTGCATGTGCCAGCGCGTGCCCCACCCATGCCATCACGGTGGAGGCGGTCAACATCGAGGCGTGGCGCGCGGACCACCGCGCTGCCGATGCTCCGCACCTGCCGTCGTCGGACCTCACGATCTCCACGACCCGAATCGAGCTCCCGGCGGACATCCCCGCCCAGACGATCGCGGCGAGCGACTGGAGCGTCAGCCCCGAGGACCCGCACTGGCCGCTGGTGTGGCTCACGGTCCTCACGCAGGTCGCGGTCGGGGTGAGCCTCACCGTCGTGGATTTCGGCGACCGGGTGATCGCGGGTGGCCTCGCCTCGGCGGCGCTCGTCGGTTCGCTGGCCCACCTCGGCCGTCCTGGGCTGGCCTGGAAGGCGCTCCGCAACCTCCGGCGGTCGTGGCTGAGCCGGGAGGTCGCGCTCTTCGGGCTCTATGCGCCGCTCGCGCTCGTCGCCGTGGTGCTGCCGTGGCTCGCCGTGCCAGCGGCCGCCGTTGGCGTCGCGGGCGTGTACGCGTCGGCCCGTCTCTACATCGTGCCTGGCCGACCGGCCTGGAACTCGCCCCTCACCCTGGCCGCCTTCGCCGCGACGGGCCTGGCGGTTGGGCCGTTGATCACGGGGCAGCGATGGCTGAGCTCGATCGGCATCGGCCTCGCGCTGGCTGCGGTGGTGGTGAACGTCGCCCGCCTGCGCGGCCACCACGACGTTGCTCATGGCGGCACGCCCGAGCTCTACCTCTTCCGGTTGCGAGGTTGGACGGCGTTCCGACTGGGCTCGGCGATCCTCGGTCTGGTTCTGATCGTGACGGGCTCGGCCGTCGCGGCGGTGATGGTGGTGCTCCTCAGCGAGGTGGTCGGCCGCTGGCTGTTCTACGTCACGGTCGTACCCGCGAACATGCCCGGTTCGTTCTGGCGGGCATCGGGCGGTGGCCACTGATGGGGGCGATCTCCGTCGGGCGCCGGCTCCTCGGGCTCGATCATGGGGCTGACCGGTACCAGTACGTCGATGATCCTCTGCGAGGGCCAGTGCATGCCTCCCGCGCGGCTGATCGCTGGGTGAAGAGCACGTGCGGGTACTGCTCGGTCGGCTGCGGGATGCTCCTCGGCGTCCGCGACGGAACGGTCGTCGCGGTGGCGGGCGATCCCGACCATCCCGTGAACCGCGGACGGCTCTGCCCCAAGGGCCTCTCGGAGCACCACACGATCACGGCGCCGGGACGGCTCGTCACGCCGACGATCGCAGGTGCGCCCGCAACCTGGGACGCCGCGCTCGACAAGGTGGTCGGCGACTTCCGTCGTCTCCTCGACGAGCACGGCCCCGAGTCGGTTGCGATCCTGTCCACGGGGCAGCTCGTGACCGAGGAGTTCTACGCGCTCGGCAAGCTGGCGCGGCTCGGCATGGGCCTCGCCCACTACGACGGCAACACGACGCTCTGCATGGCCAGCGCGGTGTCCGGCTACAAGCTCAGCTTCGGCACCGACGGGCCACCGGGGTGCTACGAGGACCTCGAGCTGGCCGATGTCGTCGTGCTGTGGGGCGCCAACATCGCCGACAACCACCCGCTGCTCGTTCCGCGTCTGCTCGCCAACGACGCGATGGAGCTCTTCGTCGTCGACCCTCGGGTGACCAAGACCGCGCAGCTCGCCGACGTGCACGTGCCCGTGGCGCCCCGCACCGACGTCACCCTGCTCAACGCCATCATGCGGGTCCTGCTCGACGAGGGGTTGGTCGACCTCGACGCCGCCCGCGCGGTCGTCACCGACCTCGACGGCCTCCTCAGCCACCTGGCCACGTTCGACCTGGCTGAAGCATCCGTCGAGTGCGGCATCGGGATCGACGACATCCGGCACATGGCGCGATCGATCGGCCGGGCTCAGCGGTGCGTCATCGCCTGGTCGATGGGGGTGAACCACTCGGCGCAGGGCACGGAGACGGTAACCCTGCTCAACACGCTCTGCGTGCTGACGGGGAACATCGGCCGGCCCGGGGCTGCCCCCTTCTCGATCACGGGCCAGTGCAACGCGATGGGCACGCGCGAGAGCGGCTTCACGGCCAGCATGCCCGGGTACCGCTCCTACGACGATCCGCAGCACCGCCGCGAGCTGGCCGCGCTCTGGGGCATCGACGAGGCCCGCCTCCCCACCGAGCGCGGCCGGGCCTACCCCGACATCGTGAACGCGGTGATGAACCAGCGCATCAAGGGGCTGTGGATCATCGGGACGAACCCGCTGGTGTCGTTCCCCAATCGCGAGGTGCTCGAGGTGGCCTTCGGGCGCCTCGACCTGCTGGTGGTGCAGGACGGCTTCGAGACACCAACCACCGCCATCGCCGATGTCGTGCTCCCAGCCGCCATCTGGGGTGAGAAGGACGGTACGTACACCAACAGCGAGCGCCGCGTCTCCCGAGTGGGTGCCGCGGTTCCGCCTCCCGGACAGGCACGCTCGGACTTCGACATCTTCCTCGCGATCGCCGAGCGATGGGGCTGTCGTGACGAGCTGTTCCCCGGGTGGGCGACCCCGCGGGACGCGTTCGACGAGTGGCGTCGTGTCTCTGCCGGACGCCCCTGCGACTACTCGGGCATCACCTACGAGCGCATCGACGCGGCGGGCGGCGTGCAGTGGCCCTGTCCGGCCGACGACCCCTCAGTTCCGCTGGGAGGGACCAAGCGCCTCTACACGGATCTCCAGTTCAACCGATCGGATCGGCGGGCCGCGGTTCGAGCGGTCACTCGGCAGCCGCTGCGCACGCCGCCCGGTGGCGGGTACCCGCTCCTGCTGAACACTGGGCGAACGGTGGAGCACTGGCACACGAGGACCAAGACCGGTCGGGTGCCGATCCTCGAGGGACTCGCCCCCGAGGCGTGGATCGAGATCAACCCGGATGATGCCAGCGAGCTCGGCGTGCGGTCCGGGGCCTTGGTTCGGGTCACGTCGTCTCGCGGCTCCGTCGACAGGCTGCGCGCTCGTGTCACCGCGATCGTCCGGCCGGGCGAGGTCTTCATCCCCTTCCACTGGGATGAGCGCTGCGCCAACCGGCTCACCACCGACGAGTGCGACCCGATCAGCCGCGAGCCGAACTACAAGCAGTGCGCCGTGCGAGTGGAGGCCATTCACTGACGTTCGACGGTTCGATCGAACGGGAGGCTCCGAGCTGCCCCCTATGATCCCGGGCGACCGAGAGGGGTGCGGGATGGGGTTCGATCCGAACGGGCTGCGGGTGCTCATCACCGGGGCCTCCTCCGGCATGGGGGCAGCGATGGCGGAGCGCTTCGCGGCAGCGGGGGCCACGGTGGGCATCTGTGCCCGACGCACGGCGCCGTTGGCCGAGGTGCTCGAGCGCTGCCAAGTCCACTCGCCGGGATCGCGGAGCTGGACGTGCGATCTGGCCGTCTCTGCCGAGGTCGAGCTGCTCGCGCAGCGCTGCCTCGACGAGCTCGGGGGCGTGGACATCCTCGTCAACAACGCCGGCATCCCGAAGCGCAAGCACGTCACCCAGCTCGACGCGGCCACCGTCGAGGCGGTGACCCGCATCAACTACCTGGCGCCGGTGCAGCTCACGCTCGCGCTGTTGCCGCAGATGCTCGAGCGCGGCTCCGGCCGGATCGTGAACGTCTCATCGGTGGCCGCCACCTTGTCGTCCCCGGGCGAAGCGGCCTACGACGCATCGAAGTCCGCGTTGGCGGTGTTCTCCGAGGCGATGGCGATCGACCTGTGGACCACCGGCGTCAAGGTGCTGGTCGTCTATCCGGGCGTGGTGGACACGCCGCTGTTCGACGTGCCCGACAACGATCCGTTGCCCGATGAGATGGAGCGCATCCCCGTCTCCGAGCTGGTCGACGGGGTCATGGATGCCCTCGACCGCGACGCGGCGGAGGTCTATGTGCCGGCCTGGTTCAAGGACATCGCGGCCAGCAAGGCCGCCGACATCGACAGCTTCCTCGCCGGCACCGCGAGCTGGGTGCGCTCCCACCAGAGCTGAGCTCCCGAGCTCTTGGTCACGCGACGGCCCTGCCCCCGAGAGCCGCGCATTGCCCGCCGGCGTGACTTAGCCTGACGCCGACACGGGGGTACGGTCGTGACGGACGAAGGTGAACCCACCGCGGTGCGGCTCCGAGGCGTGAGCAAGCACTTCGACGACGTCGTCGCCGTCGACGGGATCGACCTCGACGTAGCGGCTGGTGAGTTCTTCGCGATGCTCGGGCCATCCGGCTCGGGGAAGACGACGACGCTCAGGCTCATCGCGGGGTTCGAGCTCCCGACGAGCGGCACGATCGAGCTCGCCGGGCGCGACGTCAGCAGCGATCCTCCCTTCGACCGCGATGTCAACACCGTCTTCCAGGACTACGCGCTGTTCCCGCACATGGATGTCGCCGCCAACGTCGAGTACGGGTTGAAGGTCAAGAAGGTCGCCAAGCCCGAGCGTGCACGGCGGGTGGAGGAGGCGCTGGCCAGCGTTCGACTCGAGGGCTATGCGAGCCGCAAGCCGGCACAGCTCTCCGGCGGGCAGCGTCAGCGAGTCGCGCTGGCACGAGCCTTGGTGAACCGCCCCAGCGTGCTCCTGCTCGACGAGCCCCTCGGGGCGCTCGATCGCAAGCTCCGGGAGGGGATGCAGGTCGAGCTCAAGCAGCTCCAGCAACGGGTCGGGATCACCTTCATCTTCGTCACCCACGATCAGGGTGAGGCGCTGTCGATGAGCGATCGTGTCGCCGTCTTCAGCGACGGCCGCATCGCACAGGTCGGGACGCCCCGCGAGATCTACGAGCGCCCGGCCAACGAGTTCGTGGCGGGCTTCGTGGGCACCGCCAACCTCGTGCAGGACGCCGGCGGCGTGTTCACCGTCCGTCCGGAGCGGATCCGCCTCGGGGCTCCGTCGGCGGGCGAGCTCGGCGCCTCCGCGGTGATCGACGACGTCCAGTACCTCGGGGCCATCACCCGCTACCACGTGCACACGACAGATGGGACCGATCTCGTCGTGGACGTGCTCAACACCGACGCCTCACCGCGCCTCGCCGTGGGTGACACCACCGACCTGGCGTGGCAGGGCGACGACCGACAGCGCGTGGGATCTGCCCACGACTAGCGAGGACACACCGACAGCAAGACCCGGACCCAGAGAGACCCAGAGACACGACAACAGGGGGAACCATGCACAAGCGATACCGAGTGGCCGCCGTGGCCGCAGCGGTCGTCTTGACTGCCGCGGCCTGCGGCAGTGACGACCCGACCACCAGTGCCACGACGACGACTGCCGCGGCGGGTCCGACGGAGATCGGAGAGGGCGAGGGCGCAGTCTCGATCCTCGCCTGGCCCTACTACGCCGAGGACGGCACCCAGGACCCGAACTACGACTGGGTCTCGAAGTTCGAGACCGACACCGGCTGCGAGGCCAGCGTCAAGTACTTCGGTACGTCCGACGAGGCCTTCACGCTCTTCGCCACGGGCGACTACGACGTCGTTTCGGCATCGGGGGATTCCTCGATGCGCAGCGTCGCGTCTGGTGATGCCGCCGCGATCAACACCGACCTGCTCACGAACTACGACGACCTCGCCGACTTCCTGAAGGAACAAGCCTGGAACTCCGTCGACGGCACGGTCTACGGCGTCCCGCACGGTTGGGGTGCCAACGTCCTGCAGTTCAACACCGACGAGGTGTCGCCGGCTCCGGACAGCTGGGGCGCGGTGTTCGACCCCGACTCGCCCTACGCGGGCAAGATCGCGGCCTACGACTCGCCGATCTACATCGCCGACGCCGCGGTGTACCTCATGGCCACGCAACCCGATCTCGGGATCGAGAACCCGTACGCCCTCGATGAGGATCAGTTCGCGGCGGCGGTCGACCTGCTCAAGGAGCAGAACGGCCTGCTGGCGGAGTATTGGAGCGACTACGTCGCCTACGAGGACAACTTCCGGGCCGGGAGCACGGTGATGGGCACGAGCTGGCAGATCATCGCCAACACGCTCCAGGCTGACGATCCGCCGACACCGGTCGACTCGGTCCTTCCCAAGGAGGGTTCGACCGCGTGGTCTGACAACTGGATGGTCCACAGCGAGGCGAAGAACCCGAACTGCGCCTACGAGTGGCTCAACTACATCACCTCACCGGCAGTGCAGGCTGAGGTGGCCTCGACCTTCGGTGAGGCGCCCGCCAACCTGAAGGCATGTGAGTCGATCGCCGACCACTGCGAGCAGTACCACGCCGACGACGCCGACTACTACGACCAGCTGCACTACTGGACCACGCCTACCAAGGAGTGCCTGGACGGTCGCACCGACGTGGAGTGCAAGGACTACAGCGAATGGGTCTCGGCCTGGACCGAGATCAAGGGCTGAGCGTCACCACCCGCCGCCGAGCAGCGCGCTTCGTCAGCGCCCACCGGGGCATCCGCCTCGGTGGGTTGCTGGCGGGGCCGCTGCTCTGGCTGCTCGTGGCCTACATCGGAGCGCTGATCGCCCTCCTGGTGACGTCGTTCTTCCACAACGAGACCACCGGGATCGTGACCGAGATGGTCACCGACCCGGCGCTCGACAACTACCGCGCGATCATCGACAGGCCCGTCTACCGCGACGTCGCCGTGCGCACGATCGGCGCCGCTGTCGCCGTGACCGCAATCGACCTCGGGATCGCGCTGCCCGTCGCGTTCTTCATGGCCAAGGTCGCGTCGACGCCGTGGCGACGGCGCCTCGTCATCGCCATCACCATGCCGCTGTGGGCCGGCTACCTCGTGAAGGGCTACGCATGGCGGGCCATGCTCAACCCGGAGAGCGGGCTGATCAAGGAGGTGGTCGGCTCCACTCCCGGGTACGGCATCTGGGGGAGCATCGTCACGCTGTCGTACCTGTGGTTCCCCTACATGGTGATCCCGATCTACGCGGGCCTCGAGCGCGTTCCCGACTCGCTCCTGGAGGCGTCGACCGACCTCGGCGGCACCGCCGGGCGGACGTTCCGTTCGATCGTGCTTCCGCTGCTCGTGCCCTCGATCGTTGCCGGCTCGATCTTCACGTTCTCGCTCACCCTCGGCGACTTCTACGTGAACCGCATCTTCGGTGGCACCACGCAGTTCATCGGCAACAACATCTACAGCAACTTCGGGGTCAACCTCCCCCTCGCCGCTGCCTACGCCACCGTTCCCATCCTCATCATGGCGGGGTACCTCCTGGCGGCCCGTGCCACGGGCGCGCTGGAGGAGCTCTGATGTTCCTGTCCCGGCGGGCGCGCCTGGTGCTTCGGCTGCTCACCTCGTTCGTGGTGGTGGCCCTCTACTTCCCGCTGCTGTACGTCATGCGCCTCAGCGTCGCCACGTCACGTGGGTTCACCTGGCCCCCGAGTGGTCTCACGCTCGAGCACTGGCGCGCCACCGCCGACGCCGAGGGGCCGCGCGTCGCGCTCTGGCACTCGCTCACCATCGCCTTCTGGGCGACGATCGTCGCGCTCGTGCTCGGTTCGTTGGCCGCGGCAGCGCTGACCCGATTCCGGTTCTTCGGGCGCGAGGTCATCAGCCTTCTCTTGGTCCTGCCGCTCGCGCTTCCCGGAGTCGTGACGGGGATCGCGTTCAGCTCCGGCTTCGCCCGCCTGGGCGTGGATCTCTCGCGGGCGACGCTCGTGACGGCGCATGCCACGTTCTGCATCGTGATCGTGTTCAACAACGTGTCGGCGCGGATGCGCCAGCTGTCGCCGAGCCTCGAGGAGGCATCGGCCGACCTCGGCGCTGACCAGCTCCAGACGTTCCGCTACGTCCGATTGCCATTGCTGGCCAGCTCGTTGCTCGCCGGTGGTCTCCTCGCGTTCGCCCTCAGCTTCGACGAGATCATCGTCACGACGTTCACCGCGGAGGGCGGGTTCCAGACCTTGCCGCTGTGGATCTTCCAGAACATGTTCCGGGACACGAGCCTGCCGATCGTCAACGTCACGGCGACCTTCGTCGTGCTCGTGATGATCCTTCCGGTCTATCTCGCGCAGCGCCTCACCGATGTGGCCGCCGGGGGGCGCACCTGAGGGCACGAACGGATCATGTGCCCGAAACGGTGACGAAACACGCGCTTGCTGTCATGGGTCGGGTGCTGGACGGCTTCACCGTGGGGATCACCGCCGATCGACGATCGGACGAGCAGGCGTCGCTCTTCGAGCGCCGTGGTGCCGCGGTGATGCTCGGGCCCGCCATCCGCACGCTTCCCCTGGGCGAGGACGACGGCCTGCGAGCCGCCACCGAGGACATCATCGCCAGCCCGCCGGATGCGCTTGTGGCCAACACGGGCCTCGGGATCCGTTCCTGGTTCGGGGCGGCGGAGAGCTGGGATCTCGGTGATGCGCTCCTGGGAGCACTCGCGAGCGCTCGCGTCTACGCGCGTGGACCGAAGGCGGCGGGTGCGGTGCACTCGCTGGGCATCGAGGTGGTGGCGCGCACGTCGAGCGAGCGCCTCCACGACTGCATCGAGCTGGTGCTGGCCGACCTTCCGGCGGGAGGCCGGGTGGCAGTGCAGCGAGACGGCGGGCCCTCGTCTCCGGCGCTCTCGCTGCTCCACGCTTCGGGGGCTTCCGTGCTGGAGGTGCCGGTGTACCGCTGGGAGCTGAACGACGATCCTCGCGCGGCCCTGCGCCTCGCGGACGCCGTGATCGGTGGTCGGGTCCACGCCGTGACGTTCACGTCCTCGCCCGCCATCACATCGTGGCTGAGCATCGCGGCCGCCGACGGGATGGGCCAGCTACTGCGGGCCGCGCTGGGGTCGGGACGCGTTGTGGTGGGCTGCGTGGGCCCCGTCTGCGCGGAGGCGCTCGTCGCGGAGGGGATGGGCGATGGTGACGTGGTGGTGCCTCGGTCCTCGCGCCTCGGACCACTCGTGCGAGCGGTCGCAGAGCGCCTGGCCGAACGGTCGAAGCGAGTCGGCTCGCTGCTGATCAGCGGCAACGTGGTGCAAGGGCGCGACGGACGAGTGGAGCTCACGGACATCGAGGCCCGGATCCTGTCGGTGCTCGCAGGCCGGGAGGGGGCCGTGGTGTCGAAGGTCGAGCTGCTCGCCGATGTGTGGGGCGATCCGGCTGGTGACCCGCATGCCGTCGAGGTGGCGGTGGGTCGTCTGCGGCGCCGACTCGGGACCGATGGCGCGGCGGTCGTGATGGTCCCGCGGCGGGGCTACGTGCTCCGCTGACCCTTCTGGGGACGGAGGATCGGGGGTCCCCTCTAGGGTGGGTCAGATGCTGTCGCCGATCGTCATCGATGACGTGCGTCCTCGCACGCCCGGTGGGTTCGCCGCCAAGGCCGTCGTCGGGGAACCGTTGCCCGTGTCGGCGGTGATCGTCGCCGATGGGCACGACGTGCTGGGCGCTCGGGTGCGGTGGCGGGCGACCGGAGCTGCGTCGTGGACCACGACCGCGCTCACCCTCACCACCAACGAGCACTGGGTCGGTTCGATCACCCTCGACCAGATCGGGGCCCACGAGCTCGTCGTCGACGCGTGGGTCGACCGCTACGCCACGTGGGCGCACGAGGTCGAAGCGAAGGTGGCCGACGGTCAGGACGTCGAGCTGGAACTCGAGGAGGGAGCGCTGCTCCTCGAGCAACTCGCTTCCACGCTCGACGACACCGGCGCCGCTGCGCTGCGGGGGGCCGCCGAGGCGTTGCGGCGCACGAGCTGCTCGCTCGACGCGCGTCTCAACGCGGCGCTCGACGACGCCGTGGCCCGACTGGTCGTCGCGCTCCCGGATGCGAGGCTCTCGTCGTCGACCCCGTACCCGCTCTGGGTGGATCGTCGGGTGGCCGCCTGCGCGGCCTGGTACGAGCTGTTTCCGCGGTCCTTCGGTGGCCTGCGAGGCGCCACGGATCACCTCGGCTACGTGGCCGATCTCGGCTTTGACGTGGTGTACCTACCGCCGATCCATCCGATCGGTCTCACCCACCGCAAGGGTCGAGACAACACCCTCTCCCCCGGGCCGGACGACCCGGGCAGCCCCTGGGCCATCGGCGGGGCCGCCGGCGGTCACGAGGCCCTCGACCCCGACCTCGGCACCATGGACGACTTCGTGGGCTTCGTCCGGCGAGCGGGTGAGCTCGGGCTGGAGGTCGCGCTCGACTACGCCCTCCAGTGCTCGCCTGATCATCCCTGGGTTCGAGACCATCCCGAGTGGTTCCAGCAGCGTCCTGACGGATCGATCCGCTATGCGGAGAACCCGCCCAAGAAGTACCAGGACATCCATCCGATCGAGTTCTGGCCGCCACACGAGGACGACCGCATCGCGCTCTGGCAGGCGTGTCGCGACGTGCTGCGCCACTGGATGGGCCACGGCATCCGCACGTTCCGAGTCGACAACCCCCACACCAAGCCCCTCGCGTTCTGGGCGTGGCTGATCGACGACATCCACCGCGGCGACCCCGATGTGGTGTTCCTCGCAGAAGCGTTCACCACTCCGGCGATGATGGCCAAGCTCGCGGAGGTGGGGTTCACCCAGAGCTACACCTACTTCACCTGGCGCCACGAGGCGTGGGAGCTACGCGACTACGTGACCGAGATCACCACGTCCCCCTTGGCCGACTACATGCGGCCCTCGTTCTGGCCGAACACGCCCGACATCTTGGCGGGTGTGCTCCGCAACGGACCCCCAGCCGCCTTCGCGCTGCGCTACGTGCTAGCAGCCACGCTCGTGCCGATCTACGGCGTGTACTCCGGCTATGAGCTGTGCGAGAACCAGCCGGCCAGCGACACGAACACCGAGTACCTGCACTCGGAGAAGTACGAGCTGCGGGTGCGCGACTACAGCGACCCGACGTCGCTCGCGCCGCTGCTCCGCCGCGTGAACCAGGTGCGCCGCGCGCATCCCAGCGTGTGGTCGCTGCGCGACGTGCGCTTCCACCACAGCGACAACGAGCGCATCTTGGTCTACAGCCGCGGACACACCGGCCGGGGTCTGCTCCTCTGCGCCGTCAACCTCGACCCCCATCACGCGCAGGACACCATCGTGCACCTCGATCTCGCCGGCCTCGGCCTGCCGAACGACACCCGCTACCACCTCCGCGACGAGCTCACCGGCGACACCTACGACTGGACCGGCGACACCGGCTACGTCCGTCTCGACCCCACCGTCGGCCAGGTCGCCCACGTCTTCCACATCAGCTGAACGCGCAGCCCGTTAGGGTCCGCAGCGTGACGGGCTACTCGCAGATCGATCTCTCGGTGGACGACCACGTCGCGACGATCACGCTGGACCGACCCGATCGGCTCAACGCGTTCACCGTCACGATGCAGCGCGAGCTCTGCGCGGCGATCGACGCGATCGACGCCGACCCCGACGTGCGAGCGGTGGTGGTGACTGGTCGTGGCCGGGGCTTCTGCGCGGGGGCGGACCTCGGTGGAGGTGACGCCAGCTTCGACCACGACAGCGACCTAGCGGCCGCTGCCGGTGTGGTGAAGGAAGCCGACGGCCGGCACCGCGACGAAGGCGGTCTGGTGGCCCTGCGGTTCTTCGCCTGCACCAAGCCGGTGATCGGCGCGATCAACGGCCCGGCCGTCGGCGTGGGCATCACGATGACGCTGCCGTTCGACATCCGTGTGTGCTCGACCACCGCCAAGATCGGCTTCGTCTTCGCCCGCCGTGGCCTCGTGCCCGAGGCCTGCTCGTCGTGGTTCCTGCCCCGCGTGGTGGGCATCAGCCAGGCGATGGAGTGGTGCGCCACGGGTCGCGTGTTCGGCCCGGACGAGGCCCTCGCCGGTGGTCTCGTCCGCTCGATCCACGAGCCCGACGACCTGCTGCCGGCGGCGTACGCCCTGGCTCAGGAGATCGTGTCGTCGACGTCGGCCGTGTCGGTGAGCGTCACCCGAGCACTGCTGTGGCGGATGCTCGGCGAACCCCACCCGATGAGCGCCCACCGCGTCGACTCGGCGCTCATCGACGAGCTCGGCGCAGGTGGGGATGTGCGGGAGGGCGTGCTCAGCTTCCTCGCCAAGCGACCGCCCCAGTTCCCCAACCGGGTGCCCGTCGACCTCCCGGCCACCTATCCCTGGTGGGACGAGCCGCAGTTCTAGGTGCGGACCGGATGTGCCACCCTTGACGGGTGCCCCATCCGATCGACTCGACCGACACCCGCTGGTACCAGCGGGCCGTGTTCTACGAGGTGCTCGTCCGCGGGTTCTTCGACTCGACCAACGACGGCACGGGCGACCTGGCCGGCCTCACCCAGAAGCTCGACTACCTCGAGTGGCTGGGCGTCGACTGCATCTGGCTGCTGCCCTTCTACTCCTCGCCCTTGCGCGACGGCGGCTACGACATCAGCGACTTCTTCACCGTGCTACCCGAGTACGGCGACATCGGCGATGCGGTCCTGCTGATCGAGCAGGCCCACAAACGTGGGATGCGGGTCATCGCCGACATGGTGATGAACCACACCTCTGACCAGCACCCGTGGTTCCAGGAGAGCCGCCAGGACGCCACCAACCCCAAGGCCGACTGGTACGTGTGGGGTGACGACGACCAGCGCTGGGGCGACGCGCGGGTGATCTTCGTCGACTCGGAGCCCTCCAACTGGAGCTACGACCCTGTGCGCGGCCAGTACTTCTGGCACCGCTTCTTCCACCACCAGCCCGACCTGAACTACGACAACCCCGAGGTGGCCAGCGCCATGCTCGACGTGGTGCGGTTCTGGCTCGACCTCGGCCTCGACGGGTTCCGCCTCGACGCCGTGCCCTACCTGGTCGAGCGCGATGGCACGAACGGCGAGAACCTGCCCGAGACGCACGACTACCTGCGTCGCGTTCGCAAGATGGTCGACGACGAGTACCCGGGATGTGTGCTGCTCGCCGAGGCCAACCAATGGCCCGAGGACGTCGTTGACTACTTCGGCACCGACGGCGACGAGTGCCACATGTGCTTCCACTTCCCACTCATGCCCCGCATGTACATGGCGGTGCGCCGCGAGCAGCGCCACCCGATCACCGAGATCCTTGCCCAGACGCCGGCCATCCCCGACGGCTGCCAGTGGGGGATTTTCCTGCGCAACCACGACGAGCTCACGCTCGAGATGGTCACCGACGAAGAGCGCGACTACATGTACGAGGAGTACGCCACCGACCCGCGCATGCGCCGAAACATCGGGATCTCGCGTCGTCTCTTCCCGCTCCTCGACAACAACGAGGACCTCGCCCGCCTGTTCCACGCGCTGCTCTTCTCGATGCCCGGCAGTCCGGTGCTCTACTACGGCGACGAGATCGGCATGGGTGACAACATCTTCCTCGGTGACCGCGATGGCGTCCGCACGCCGATGCAGTGGACACCGGATCGCAACGCCGGATTCTCCACCGCCGACTTCGCGCAGCTGTACCTGCCGCCCCTCATGGACCCGGTCTACGGCTTCCATGCCGTGAACGTGGAGCAGCAGAAGCGCGATCCGTCGTCCTTCTTGCACTGGCTGCGGCGACTCCTCCAGGTGCGCAAGGACCACCCGGTGTTCGGCACGGGGAGCTTCGAGGTGCTCCACGCTGACAACCCAGCGGTGCTCGCCTACCTGCGGCGCGACGACGACAGCACCGTGCTCTGCGTGCACAACCTCAGCCGCTTCCCCCAGCCGTGCGAGCTGATGCTCGAGGAGCTGGCCGGCAAGGTGCCGGTGGAGCTCACCGGGCGTGTGCCGTTCCCCGCCATCGGCGAGCTGCCGTACTTCGTCACGCTCGCGCCCCACGGCTTCTACTGGTTCACCATCCAAGATCCTGGGGATGACTCAGGAGCTCAACCATGATCTCCACCGACGGTCTCCTCGCGCTCCTCGTCGAGCACCTGCCCGCCCACCTCGCGCGCCAACGCTGGTCGGGAGCCCACGACCGCCCGATCGAGGCGGTGGAGGTGCGCTGGCACGACACCGTCCGTGCCGACGACCCGACGCTCCTGTGGACTGTGGTGCGGGTTCGGTTCGTTGATGGTGACGAACAGGACTACCAGCTCTTCATCGGCGCCCGACCGGCGCGCCCCCTGCCGGACTTCCTGCAGGGCAAAGAGCGGGAGCTCGTCGTCGTCGTGCCCGAGCCGGACGGCGTCGTGGTGTACGACGCGCTCGTCGATCCCGACCTCGCCATCGAGGTGCTCCACCTCGTGAAGCCGGGGATGGAGGTGGCGGTACGTCGTCCGATCGTGCTCGAGCACTCGAACAGCAGCGTGGTCTTCGATGAGACCCACATCCTGAAGGTGTTCCGGAGGATCGAGCCGGGCGCCAATCCCGATGTGGAGATCACCCGCGTGCTCGCCGAGCGTGGCAGCCACCACGTTCTTCCTCCTCTTGCCGAGCTCCGACGCGATGGCATCGACCTCGCCGTGCTCCGCGAGTTCCTCGTGGGGTCCACCGAGGGCTGGGAGCTGGCTCGCGCCTCGGTGCGCGATCTGCTCGCCGGCCAGCAGCCGCCGGAGGACTCAGGCGCGGACTTCGCTCCCGACGCGGAGCGCCTCGGTGCCCTCCTGGCCGACCTCCACCTCGCCATGGGCAATGCGTGGGGTCGGGCGCCTGGTGACCCGGCTCGTTGGGCGGGAGAGATGGAGGCGAGCGTCAAGGAGGTGCTGGCGTCGGGCGAGGCGGCCCAGTCGTCCCTCGACCACGACGCCATCGAGGCGCGCTTCAGCGCGCTCGCGGCGCTCCGCGACGGCGGCCAGGAGATCCGGATCCACGGAGATCTGCACCTGGCCCAGGTGATCAAGACCGACTCCGGGTGGAAGGTGCTCGACTTCGAGGGTGAGCCCGCTCGGCGGCGTACCGACCGGTTCACCACGTCCTCCCCGTTGCGCGATCTCGCGGGTCTGCTCCGGTCGCTCCACTACGTCGCCGCCACGGGCCTGGTCGAGTGGTCGGGTGACGATCCCGCGCTGGCGGACCTGGCGGATCAGTGGGAGCAGCGCAGCCGAACCGCGATGTGCGAGGCCTACCTGGCCACCGACGGGATCGCCGCGCTGCTGCCGACGACGCGTGACGCCCGCGATCTCGTGCTCGCTGCCTTCGAGCTCGACAAGGCGATCTACGAGGTCGGCTACGAGCTCGGGCATCGCCCTGATCTCCTCATGATCCCGCTCGCGGGAGTCCGTCGGCTCCTCGGGGCGCGGGCCGGGGCTTGAGCGAGCGCGCCGGCCGAGGCCGGCCCTCTCCTGAGGATCTCGTCGCCTTTGCTGAGGGTCGGCACGAGTGCCTGTGGGAGGTGCTCGGTGCGCACCCCGACGGCGACGCCACCGCCTTCGCGGTCTGGGCCCCGTCGGCCACGGCCGTCTCGGTGCTCGGAGACTGGAACGGGTGGAGCAGCGGCGCCGATCCCCTGGACCGCATCGACGGTTCCGGCGTGTGGGCCGGGACGGTGGCGGGCGCCGGGCATGGGGCGGCCTACAAGTACCTCGTGGTCGGACCCGACGGCCCGGGCGAGCCCCGGGCCGACCCGATGGCCCAGGCCACCGAGCCAGGGGACGGCAATGCCAGCCAGATCTTCACGTCACAGCACACGTGGGCCGACGGTGACTGGATGGCCGAGCGCGACCACCTCGATCCGGTGGCCGATCGGATCAGCATCTACGAGGTGCACCTGGGCTCGTGGCGCTACGGCGCCGACGGTCGGCGCCTCGGCTACCGCGAGATGGCGCCGCTCCTCGCTGACTACGTCGCCGCGCTGGGCTTCACCCACGTGGAGCTGATGCCGGTCGCCGCCCACCCGTTCGAGCCGTCGTGGGGCTATCAGGTCACGGGCTACTACGCGCCGACGAGCCGGTTCGGCGATCCCGACGACTTCCGCTGGTTCGTCGACCACCTGCACCAGCGCGGCATCGGTGTGATCGTCGACTGGGTGCCCGCCCACTTCCCCAAGGATGGCTGGGCGCTGGCCCGCTTCGACGGCACGGCCCTCTACGAGCATGCCGACCCGATGCGCGCCGAGCACCCCGACTGGGGAACCCTCGAGTTCGATCTGAGCAAGCCAGAGGTGCGCAGCTTCCTCATCAACAACGCCCTCTACTGGTTCGGCGAGCTGCACGTCGACGGACTCCGCGTCGACGCCGTCGCCTCGATGCTCTACCTCGACTACTCGCGCGGCCCGGGCGAGTGGACACCAAACCTCCTCGGCGGCAACGAGGACCTCGACACGGTGTCGGTCCTCGCCGAGCTCAACACCGTCGTGCACCGCTTGCACCCGGGCGTGCTCACGATCGCCGAGGAGTCCACCGCGTGGGAGGGCGTGAGCCGACCGGCCCACCTCGGCGGCCTCGGGTTCACCCACAAGTGGAACATGGGGTGGATGCACGACACGCTGGGCTACTGGTCCACCGCACCCGCCGAGCGCCGGTGGCACCACGACCAGCTCACCTTCGGGCTCAC
>JBQTKH010000256.1:0-1667 GCA_052386335.1 Microthrixaceae bacterium | reverse complement strand
GGAGCAGCGGTGTCCGCTCATACGGTGTGGTGATCATCACTCGCTCTCCAGACTCCGACGCGCGAAGGGTGCCCGCCATCAGCTCGAGCACATGGAGCGCGAGGTCGCCCGACACGCGGTGCGCGCGTCCGGATCGTTGGGCCCAGAGCATGTCGGCGAGGCCGATGCCACGCTGCTGCGGCAGGCTCGTGTCGACGAGGGGGACCTCAGTGAACGCCGGCTCCCCCCAGCGCTTCACCATCACCGGGCCTTCGAAGGTGTTCGGGTCCGGGACGGAAAGCGTGCCCTCGGTGCCGAAGACCTCGAATGAGGCCGGCCGCCAGTCCGCGATGTCGAAGCTCGTGACGAGCGTCGTGATCGGACCCGAGACGTGCTCGATCACGCTCGTGACGTGAGTCGGTGTCTCGACGTCGATCAGCTCCCCGCGCCTCGGGTCGGAGTTGATGGGTCGCTTCGCCCGGGTGATGCGCGCGGCGCCCGTGACGCTGCGCGCCGGCCCCAAGAGCTGCACGAGCGTGGTGAAGTAGTAGGGGCCCATGTCGAACAGCGGACCGGCGCCACGCTTGTAGAAGAAGTCGGGGTCCGGATGCCACCATTCGGGACCGGCCTGGAGCATCGCCGCAGTCGCGGCGACGGGCTCGCCGATGTCGCCGCGGTCGATGACGGCCCGTGCGGTCTGCAAGCCGACGCCGAGGAAGGTGTCGGGTGCGCATCCCAGGCGCAACCCCCGATCGACCGCCAGCTGGACCAGCGCCTGCCCGACCTCGAGCTCGATCGCCAGCGGCTTCTCGCTGAACACCGCGCGGCCAGCCTCGAGGCCCAGGCGAATGACCTCGGCGTGGACTTGGGGTGGCGTGAGGTTGACGACCGCGTCGATGCTGTCGTCCCCGAGCACCTCTTCGAGCGTGGCCACACGTGTACCGAATGCCGTCGCGAAGCTCTCGGCGCGCTCGGGCAGGCCGTCTACGCACGCGGCCAGCTCGATGTTCCCGAGCTCGCGCAACGTGCCGGCATACGCGGGTGCGATCACACCACAACCGACGATGGCGACTCGGCTCATGTCGAGCTTGGGTTGCGTCCGGTCGAGAGGCCCGATCCGACCAGGTAGTCGTGACTGCGGGCGACTGCGTCCTCCATGCTCGTGGCGCACTCGTCGAGCTCGACGATGTGCCAGCGCGCGCTCGGCGCGGCCTTCAGCACGCCGGGCACGTCGATCTTGCCGTCGCCGACCGCGACCATCGGTGTGGATGGATCGACAGGCCCGTCCTTCACATGGAGCAGCGCCACCCGGTCACCCAGCTCGCGGACCAGCTCCACCGGATCGCTGCCGCCCACCTTGGCCCAGTAGATGTCGACCTCGGCCACCACGCTCGGGTCGAGGCGATCGAAGAGCTCGAGCAGCGCGGGTCGGTCGCCGATCACGTGATCGATCTCCCAGAAGTGGTTGTGGTAGCCGAGCGTGAGCGATCGTGCCTGGGTCTTCTCGCTGGCTGCGTTCAGCTGATCGGCGGCCTTGGCGACGGCATCGGCCGATTCGAACGCGTCGGGAAAGAGCACGGGGACGACGACGACGTCGGTTCCCATCTCCTTGTACATGTCGAGCGCAGGCTCGAACTCGTCGACGGGGTCGAGCCCGAGGTGCGCGCTGGCGAGACGAAGGCCGTGGT
>JBQTKH010000255.1:0-3107 GCA_052386335.1 Microthrixaceae bacterium | reverse complement strand
GCCCGCCCCCGTTCCCCGCGTGCGCCCTCGGGCCGCCCCCGAGCCGCTCCCCGCGGACTGCCCCGGCCGGGATTCCCCCCCCCCCGCCCCCGCGGGCGCGGGCCGGCGAGGTGATTCGTGGGACCCGCTGGTGCAGCGCGCTCGCCTCGAGCTGGCGACCTTCGACATCGCGGCCGCTCGGCGCGACGCGGAGGAGGCGGTACGCCGCGGGGGCGGCGCCGGCGCCATCGAGCTGGCCGGTTGGGTGGCCTACTACCAGCGTGACTTCGAGGCGGCACTGCGCTGGGCTGAGGAGGGCGCGGCTCGCACGCAAGAGGACGAGCGTCGGGCCAGCTGCCTGACGCTCGCCGCGCGGGTGCGACACTCGCGCGGCGACCTGGCCGGGGCCGACCGTGACCTCGCGGTGGCGGTGACCTGCCCGGTGCCCGGCGTGCGGGCCGTCGGCGAGGTGTGGTTGGCCGGCCTGCGCGTGCACCAGGGCCGTCCCGACGACGCGCTGGAGCTGGTCGAGCGCGGTGGGATCGACGCGGCGGCGCTCCGCCACCCGTTCGTGCTTCCCCACTCGATGGTGGCCGAGGCCTATGCGCTCGGCCAACGGGGCCGGGTGGCGGATCTGTTGGCCTTGCTCGACGCCCTCGATGCCACGCTGGAGGATCTCGGACCGGTCGGGGCCCGGTTCCTGCCGGTCGCCGCGAACTACCGGGCCTGGGTGCTCGGCGCGATCGGTCGCTCGGTGGAGTCGGAGGCGCTGACGAGGGCGGCACTCGAGTCGACGGCCCCGTTCGAGGAGCCGCGCGTGCACGCGGCCCTCGATCTCGTGGCGTCGCAGCTCGACGCGGGCGATGCCACCTCGGCCGCGGAGCGCCTCGCCGCGGTCGCGCTCCCCCCGCCGGGCGCGGGCACGATGGTGTGGCACCAGGAGGAGCGCCATCGCCTGCTGGGGGCGCGGCTGGCGCTGCTCGAGGGCGACGCTGATGCTGGGGCCGAGCAGGCCGCCTCGCTCGCGGTCGACGCAGGGCAGCGGGGGGCGCGTCGGGCCGCGGCGCAGGCGCGGGCGCTGGAGCTGACCGCTCGGGCTCGATCCGGCCGCGAGGTCGCGGAGGCGGACGTCGACGCGGCGCTCCAGGACCTGGATCGGATCGGGGGACTCGAGGTGTGGCGCGCCACTGCCGAGCTGGCCCGTGTTCCAGGCTGGGACCGGCTCTGGCCCGAGGCCGAGCGGCGCGCCCAGGCGCTGGTCGGTCGTTGCGGGGAGCAAGGTGCCGCCGTGCGGCACTGGCTCGGCTCGGAGCTGGACCGGCTCCGAGCGCGCTGACCGGCGTCAGGCGACCGCAGCGATCACCACGACACGACGCACGAGCGGTGGCGCCGCCCCGAGCAGCTCGACGGCCCGTGCACGCAGGTGGCGGTGCTGCGCAGGGGTGAGCTGGGCCACGAACGGTGCGGTCTGCGCCATCCCGCAGCGCCACGCAACGAGATCCTCGGCGTCGAGATCCGGAAAGGCCACCTCAAGGCGCCTCACCTCGGCATCGACGAGGCCCGCCGCTTCGACGACCTGCCGTGCGCCGTCGATCGACGCGAGGATCGGGATGCGGGTCGCCCGCAGGTCGTCGATCCACTCGGCAGGCTGCCAGCCGAGCTCGGCCGCCGCGGTGTTGACGGCGTCCTTGACCGGGTGGGTGTCATCAGCGGCATAGGCAGACACGAGGAGCGGACTCCCCGGTCGGCTCACGCGGATGGCTTGGCTGAGGGCGTGGTGCGGGTCGGGGAGGTGGTTGAGGGCGAAGGCGGCCACGACACCGTCGAGCGATCGGTCGGCGAACGGGAGCGCGCGTGCGTCGGCGACCGTGCTGGGCACGGCAGGTTCGATGGCTCGCAGCATCCCGATGGCGAGGTCGGCGGCGATCGACGTGCCACCGGCAGCCATGACGGCGCGCGTGGCCGCACCCGTGCCCGCGCCCAGGTCGAGCACCCTGCGACCCAGGAGCGGCACCGGCGACACGGCCACCACCGCTTCGGCCAGGCGGTCGTACACGCGGCCGGGGCCGTGCTGCCAGGCCGCACCGGTGGCCGAGTAGGCCTGGGCCATGGCGTGGAGGCTCACAGGTGGGCGCCACCCTCGCGGGCGCGATCGCACCACCACATGAGCTCGTCCTCGTCCCCCAGGGCCTTCTCCCAGCCGAACTGCACGAGCGCGCCGAGCAGGCAGAGCGCGAGCTGAGCGTCCCACCACGGGTCGGTGACGATGCCGCACCGCTCGAGCTCAGCGCGGAACGCCCCGATCGCATCCTCCTTCGACTCGGGCAGGCGGGCCCGGTTCAGCGAGAGGTACCACGCCAGGTCGTGCGCCGCGGGCCCGACGCCGGGATAGGTCCAGTCGAGCAGCACGGTGCGGTCGGCGTCGGCCCCCACGTTCCCGAGCTTCCAATCACCGTGGAGGAAGGTCTGCGGGGTACGCCGAGCGGCCACCACGAGCGCGTCGAGGTCGTGACGGAGCTCGCTCACGAGCCGCTCCACGTCCGCTGGCACCTGTCGCGCGAAGCGCTCCCACCCGTCGCACGCGATCTTCGGCACGGCGTCGGGCCAGCCCCGCGCTTGCTCACTGGCCATCCAGCTCGGCCCGAACGCGCTCCACCTGCTCTCGAGGCTGAGCAGGCTCGGCACTGCGTCTCCTGGCTCCCAGAACGCGGCAGACATCTCCGCCAAGTGAGCGAGCAGCTGCCGGTGCTCGTGGAAGGAGATGGGTGCATCACCGGCGGGGAACAGGTGCGCTCCCACGTCATGCAGCAGCAGTGCGCCGCCCCAGCCGTTGCGGCCCAGACCCGATGCCGCCCCGACCACCGCGTGGTCGATGCTCGACGGAAGCGCGTCGAGGAGGCCGCTCGTCCACACCGCGACCGGGCGGCACGCGAGATCGCCGAAGCCGCGCATCGTCCAGTCCGCGTCGGGGTGGAGCAGCTTGAGAACGAAGCGCTCGCCGTCGATCACGACCAGCTCGAGCTCGGACCCCGACTTGCCGTCCCCGGTGACGAGGGGCCGCCGCTCCGTCGCGCCGTCGATGAGCTCGTCGACCGAGGAGGCGGCGGAGCGTGGGGTCAGTCGAGGGG
>JBQTKH010000254.1:0-2502 GCA_052386335.1 Microthrixaceae bacterium | reverse complement strand
GCTCGGCGTCGTCTTCCGGAAAGCGCAGAACCGGATCCAGGACCCGGCGAAGCTGCGGCGCCTGATGGCCGACCTGATCGACCGCGAGACCTGGCTGACCCTCGATGCCGACGTGAAGGGCGACGCCTACGAAGGGTTGCTGGAGAAGAACGCGGCCGACACCAAGTCGGGCGCCGGCCAGTACTTCACGCCTCGGGCGTTGATCTCGGCGATGGTCGATGTGATGCAGCCGGGCCCGGACATGCGGATCTGTGACCCGGCGTGCGGTACCGGCGGGTTCTTCCTGGCCGCGTTCGACCACATCGCGCGCCGCAACCCGAACCTCGACCCGGACCAGAAGCGCCATGTCCGCTCGGGGCTGTTCACCGGTTGGGAGATCGTCGATAACACGGCACGGCTGTGCGCCATGAACCTGCTGCTGCACGGCATCGAGTCCCCCGACTCCGACAGCCCGGTCCACGTCGACGACGCGCTGCGAGCCGACCCGGGGGATCGGTTCGACATGGTGCTCACCAACCCGCCGTTCGGGAAGAAGTCGTCGGTCCAGATTGTGAACGCCGAGGGCAAGGCCGAGCGCCAAAGCCTCACGGTGGTGCGCGATGACTTCTGGGCGTCGACGTCGAACAAGCAGCTCAACTTCGTCCAGCACGTCAAGACCCTCCTGAAGGTCGAGGGCACGGCGGCGGTGGTCGTACCTGACAACGTGCTGTTCGAGGGCGGGGCGGGCGAGACGATCCGGCGCCGGCTCCTGCACGAGTGCAACGTCCACACGTTGTTGCGCCTGCCGACGGGGATCTTCTACGCCCAGGGCGTGAAGGCCAACGTGTTGTTCTTCGACCGCAAGCCCGGTTCTGACACCCCGTGGACCAAGGACCTGTGGATCTACGACCTGCGGACGAACAAGCACTTCACCCTCAAGACGAACACCCTCACGCGCGCCGACCTCGACGACTTCGTCGACTGCTACAAGCCGGGCAAGCGAGGGAAGCGGGAGGAGAGCGAGCGGTTCCACCGGTTCACCTACGACGAGCTCGTCGCGAGGGACAAGGCCAGCCTCGACATCTTCTGGCTGCGCGACGAGAGCCTGGAGGACACCGACAACCTCCCCGCCCCCGGCGTCATCGCCGCCGAAATCGTCGAGGATCTCCAGGCCGCCCTCGCCGAGTTCGCGGAACTAGCCGAGTCCCTCCAGGGCATCGGCGTGGCTCGCGAAGCTGAGGCAGGTTGAAAGCATGCTCGGCTGTCTTCGCCAAGTAGCGGACGGCGGCGTGGCCGCGGAGTCGAGTGGGGTCGACATCGCTTCGTGGCTCGTGGCAGGAGCGACCATTGGGTACGTGGCCCTCACGGCAGGCCTGCTCGCGCTCGCTCTCTTTCAGGCGCGACGAGATGAGGTGAGCCTGATCACCTCCCTGAGCGATCGCTGGGGCCGTGCCCAAGGTGATTGGGTGCGAGCAATGCTCATCGCGAGGGGCCCGACCGATTACTACAACGTCGCGGCGCCGCTCGAGACCGCGCACTACGCGAAGCTCCTCATGGACCTGCAGGAGTTCGCTGGGGTCGGTCTCGAGGATCCGCAGTGGCACGCTCGGCATCAGGCGCTCGCGAACCGAAGCCGCGAGTATGAGGAGCGGGCGGCGGCAACCATCGAACTCCTCGCCGGTATCAGTCTTCTGGTGCTGCGGGGCCGGCTGAGCCCTTCGGGAGCGTACGCAGTCGTGGGTCCGCAGCTCGTCAGGAACGGCGGCAGCTTGCGGACTCTGCTGCCAGACGCACCACAGCGAGCTCCGTACGGTGAGGGACTGGCGTGGAATCTTCAGAATTGGGCGACGTATCGACCGGGGGTCGTTCGACGAGTGCTGATCCTGCTCGATCTTGCGTGGGCCGAAGCGGCACGACTCGGAGACCTGGGGCCGTTCGAGCTGGCGACCGCGGCGGACGTTAAGGCAAGCGGAACCGGCCAGCGGAACCGAGATCGCCTCTTCCGTCAGGTTCGGAGAGTTTCACCATTGGGCCTGATCCGTGCCTTTCGACTCTCCCGTCTGCTGCGCAACGCCGAGTGGAGACGACGATGTCGGCGCCTCGGACTTGATCGGACGAGGGTGGTCGGCGCCCAGGATCCATGGCTAAAGGGTGTCATTCCGGACTAGCTGAAGGCCGGAGCTCAGACGGACTACCCAACCGCATCGGCGAAGGACGCGTACAGGTCGCCCGGCAACGGGTGGGCGAGTTCCCAGGTCATGGCCATGGGCTTTCCGCCTTGGTGGCGGGTGTAGTGGGCGGGGCCAACGAACCAGAAGGCTCGGTCGTCGGCTCGGAGGCGGGTGAAGAGCATGATTGAGCGGCCGTGTTGTTGGTGGTTGCGGTAGCGGAGGCCCGTGGGGCTGTCGGCTCGGGTGATGGACTGGCTTTCCCAGTGGATGAGGGTGCGGCTGATGGCGTAGTCGCGGTAGCGGGTGGTGGGGGAGAAGCTGCCGCTGGTCTTGTCGAGCGTGAAGGCGAACA
>JBQTKH010000253.1:0-6550 GCA_052386335.1 Microthrixaceae bacterium | reverse complement strand
CGAGTCCCAGCGAGTACAGGGCGAGGAGGCCGCCTCCCCAGAGGGCTGATCCGCTCACCGATGCCGTCGCCAGGATCGTGGCGAGGACCGGTCCGACGCAGGGCGTCCACCCGGCGGCGAAGCCCATGCCGAGGGGGAACGCCCACCCCGGCCCACGGGGGATGCGGGCGAGGTCGATCCGTCGCTCCCGCTGGAGCACGGGGATGCAAAGCACGCCCATGGTCGACAGGCCCAACATCACGATCACCACCCCGAACCACCGGGTCACCTCATCCTGGTTGCGCAAGAGCAGCGTGCCGAGTGTGCTGGCCCCAAGACCCAGGAGGGTGAAGACGGTGGTGAACCCGCCGACGAAGAGCAGCGAGGCCCGTAACGTCAAGGCACGTGCTTCGTCCTCGCCGAGGTCGGACACCGTGAGGGCTGAGACGTAGGAGAGGTATCCCGGAACCAGCGGCAGGCAACAAGGAGAGCTGAAGGATATTGCGCCTGCCAGAACGGCCGCGATGGGGAGCCAGGCGCCGTTCACCTCGGGTCGATCCTCGATGAGTACGACCGCGGGCCGGTCGCGCCCGGCTCGATCGGACGAGACCGGCGGCGCCACCGCAACCATCCGATGGCAGCGAGGGAGACCAGTGCGACAACGATGGATTGGGTGTGCTGCCGGGTCAGCCCGTCACCTAGACGGGGCAACCACACGGAAGCCACCGCTCGTGTCGTGGCCACGCCCCCAACGGCGAGCAGCACCTTCTCTCCGGGCGGCGTAGCCCAGAGATGCCGGATCACGACGCCGAGGAGCATGACCGAGGCTCCGACGGCGAGCCCGACGGGGAAGTGCCGCTCGCTCAGTCCGCCCGGGACGAGCCCGACAGCGCTCGACGGGCCGTAGCACCCATCTCGGAGGAGGCAGCCTGCTTCATAGATGGCGTAGGCCCACAGGACGAACGGGGCGAGCTCGCCCATCGCGACGAGCCAGTTGCGACCGTGTCGCCGACGGGCCGAGCGCCACAGCATGGCAAGCAACATCGCCGCCCCCGGCCAGAACTCCACACCGCCCCGCACGACCAGGAGTGCGCGGATCGACCCGAGAGAAGCGGGGTCATCGAGTGCGGCGGCTGCGAGTCGGCCGACGAGGACCGCAGCGATGGCCGGACCGTAGAGCCCGTCGAGCAGCTCGGTTCGCTCGTCGTGGGCGATCGGTGCCCAGCGGACCGCCGCGAACAGCCCGACCCAGATGACGAGACCGGTGACGAGGAGCCCGAGATCGAGCATCAGCGGGTGAGATCCTCGAGCTGGGCGGCCAGCCGTTGCTCAGACACACCGCCGACGATCGCGTGGAGCAGCCTGCCATCAGCGTCGAACACGTAGGTCGTTGGGAAGCCGCGCAGGCTGAGGGCCGTTCGGATGTCTCCTGTGGCATCGAAGACGTTGGGGTAGGTCACGCCGATGTCGTCGAGGAACGCTTGGGCGTCGTCGCGAGCGTCACGTGACGCCACCCCGAGGAAGGCAACCCGTCCGTCGAAGGTACGGGCGGCGCGCTCGAGCAGGGGCATCTCCGTGCGGCACGGGGCGCACCACGACGCCCACACGTTGACGATCACCGGGGTCCCTCGGAGCCCGACGAGGATGCCGTCGAACTCCGCGCTGGTGATGGGCTCCACCGGCCCTCCTGGGAGCTCCATCGGCTTCCCGACGGCTCGATAGCTCGTCGGCGTTGCGTTCGGGGCCACGGCCGACACCAACAGAAGGCCCACCACACCAACCGCAGCGATCTCCACGGCGCGCAACAGCAGCTGCGAGCGACTCCTCGACACGCTGGGACGCTATCTCCGACATCCTGTAGTTTCACAGTCGGTCACGGGTTCCCGGACGATCCAGGCCGATCTGTACGCTGACCGCCGAGGTGATGTCATGAGCAAGAAGCTGCCCAGCGGGGAGCTGGAGAACCAGGTCCTCGAGATCTTGTGGTCACACGACCGCCCGATGACCCCGCGCGAGGTGCACGACGTCCTCTCCGCCCATCGCACGCTTGCCTACACCACCCCCATGACGATCCTGGTCCGGCTCTGGGAGAAGGGCCTGCTGGTCCGGGAGCGCAGCGGGCGCGCCTTCGCCTACCGGCCCGTCCTGAGCCGTGACGAGAGCGCCGCCGCGCGCATGCGCCAGGTGCTCGCCACTTCTGGCGACCACTCCGTCGCCCTAAGCCGCTTCGTGGCATCACTTCCCAAGAAGGAGCGCGCTCAGCTCCAGAAGGCGTTGCATGCGACGAAGGGCGCTACGTGACCGCCCTGCTCGTCGCGACAGGCATCGGCCTGCTCGTCCTTCCTGGCATGCTCGTGCACCGGTGGGACCACCTCTCCCCCCGCGACTGGACACGCCTCAACCTCGCATCTCTGCGCATCGGCCTGTGGGCTGTGCGGGCCGGTCTCTTGCTCAGCGCGGCCCCCACGATCTTGCGGGCGGTAGGCGTGGAGAGCGCCGCATCGGCGTGCCACGAGCTGTTCGGCCCGGTGCTGCCGGGCGGTGCCCCCATCGGTTGGGCGAGCGCGGTCGCCTTCACCTTCATCCAGCATCGGATGCACCAGTCCAGGCGCCGGACCCGTGAAGCGCTCGACGTGGTGCGGGTCGAGTCCTGGTTGGGTGATCGCAGCACCGTCGACGGGGTCGAGGTCGTCTGCCTCCCGACCAGCGAGCCCCTGGCCTACGCGGTCAGCGGGGCCCCACCGCAGGTCGTGATCAGCGAGGGCCTCGTCCAGGTCCTCTCCGACGCCGAGCTCGATGCGGTCGTCCGCCACGAGCGCAGCCACCTCACGCACAACCATCAGCGCCACCTCTCGCTGGCGGCCGCGGCTGAGTCGGCCGCGGGTTGGCTCCGCCCGGTGCGGCGTTCGATCGACGCGCTGCGCCTCGGCGTGGAGCGATGGGCCGACGAGGACGCTGCGTCGCTGTCAACCGAGCGCCCCCTCGTTCGAGCGGCGCTGGCGAAGGTCACCGCCACGATGCTCGGACCGGTGCCGAGCTTCACGACCGGCTGCACGATCCTCGACCGGCTCGCCGCCCTCGACCGGGAGCCACCGGCCCCCACGGCCGTGACACGGGCCACGGCGGTCGCACCATTCTTGGGTCTCACCGCATCCGTCGGTGTGACGCTCATCGCCTGGAGCACCTACACCCACCATGGGCTCCTCGGGCTCGTCGGCTTCTGTTCACTCTGAACCTGGCTAGCGCTGCGGCGGTCTCATGAGTCGCAGTCCACTCGCTCAGGTCCTCGACGCCGGTACACGTCGATGAACTCGCGCACGTCGCCACCCACGGCATCAAACCGCTGTAGGCGGTTCCAGGCTGTGGCGACGATCGGATCATCGAGGGTCTCGTGCGGCGCCACGATGACATGCGACGAGAACTGGTCTGCGAGCGCCTCGAGCGGGTCCCGCAGGGTCGCAGCGTCCGCTGCTCGGTAGTACACGACCACGGCGCCGTGCTCGAGGGCGTGCACAGCAAGACCAGGGTCCAGCGGCGAGCTGGTCGCGCGGCACGACGGCGCCTGCGCAGGATGCGGGCCGCTCGTCGGGGTCGGCGATGCATAGGTCGCGTTCGCCACGTGGCCACCACCAAGATCCCGGGGACGCTCTACGCCCGACACCTCCGGATCCGGCTGCAGCAGCACGAAGGCCCCCGCAACCAGACCGCCGCCCACGAACGCCATGAGGCCGACCATTCGCACCCGTCGCCAACGCGCATCCCGTTGGCGCGCCATCGCCTCTTCGCGCTTGCGCTGGGCTCGCCGGGCCGACTTTGCATCGGCCGCGGACTGTGCCTCATCTGAGGGTCGCGGACCGCGACGCTTGCCACTCATCGTGAAGCACCTGTTCCGGACACTGCGCGGGCCGAGCCGGCGAGGCTCGGCCCCCGGTCGGGTGCGATGTCGACAAACGGCGCTGGTCTCGCGACCGGCTTCACGCTGCAACCGGTCCACGACGTGGCTGGGAAACCACCTCAGTTGGCTGGTCGGACCACGTGGTGCTCTGTGACTCGTGCATCTGCCAACACTACGACAACACGTCGTAGTGTCGCAGAGCGGACGACTGGCCGGGGCGCTCCGTTCCGCGCGCGGTTGACGGCTGGCGAGCACCTTCGCTTCCATGCGATCTCTCCCACCCTCCGCTCAACCGTCGAAGGCCACATGCAGGTGGTCTTGGTGCACCGTGTTCGTGAACGAGGCGCCGCCGGCACCGTCGATGTCGAAGGGCGACCCGACCTCGGTGACGCCGGCACTGATGAGCTCTTGGACCAAGCCGGGGAGCGGACCTGCCGGATCACGCAGCGAGACGACCGGCTGGCCGTCGATGGCCCAGATGTCCACGCCTCGGCCCTCGGTGTGATTGCTCACCAGGTCGGTGGCGAAGACGTTGTGCGGATGACCTGAGGCCAGCACCGACACACGCAGCGTGTGATCCGTGGCGAGGCCATCGAGGACCTGGAGCACCTCATCGCTGATCCGACCGCTGTTGATGTCCCACCGGGCTGAGTCGGGCAGCTCGATCCTTTCGTTCGCCAGGACGGCCTGGGCGATCGGGGAAGGCGAGCCAGGATCCACGGTGTCTCCACCTAGGGACTCGACGCTCGCCACTCGCCAGGTTCCGGCCTCCAGTGCCAGTCGAACATCCGCGGTGCGAGTCACCGAAACCTCGCGACCCCCCTCCAGCAAGCGCCAACGGAACACGACCATGATCGATGCCGCATCGTCGATCAGCCCTCCGAGCTGGGGATAGATGATCTCGATCGTGGAAGATGCGCTCGGGGCGAGGAGCAGGTCGTTCACAGGAAGCGTGGCGCTGGTGGCAACCCCCGCCACGCGGACGGCCGCGGCCTCCGGGTTCCCCCCACCGAGCTCGTAGGTGCCAAGAGCCTGGACGAAGTTCGCAGCGAGGGACTTGAGCTCAGGAACCGGCTCGCCATCGATGGGCGTGTACCGCGGCGACGCTGGCAGCCGGAGCTGGGTCGTCGTCGTACTGGATGGTGCCGCGACGCGAGCCGGCTCGGACTGCCCTTGGGTGCACCCGGCGGCGGCAAGGCAGACCGCAAGCGCGACGGCAGCGACGCGCATCACGACAGCTCGAGCCGGAATCTCGACCACGCGATCCCATCCCGATCGGTGGCGACTCCGCTCGGGCACCAGCCGAGCCTCTCATAGAACCCTGAAGCCCCTCCGCTGTCGGCCTTCGTGAGCAGGCGCGCAGCCGTTGCGCCGGACGATCGAGCATCCTGGATGAAGCGCTCGACGAGGGCCCCACCGACGCCGGCTCCTCGCGCCGACGCGCTGACCGCAACATGGGAGAGCTCCGCTAGCCCTCCGGCGGACGTCGGTTGCTGCGAAGCCCTGGGGCGCGATCGCGCGAGCCGGGCTCCAACTGCCATGTACCGCCGGGCCCGGGTCCGCGAGAAGCGCCATGCCACTCGCGGTCTCACCAACAGCGCGACGAGACCCAGCACACCGAGACGAAGCCCGTGCCGTCGGAGCACGTGCTCGGCGTGTGTTCGCTCGTCAACGGTTCCGACGAGGTAGCCGACTGGTGACCCGTCGAAGAGCGCCACGTAGGCCAACCCGAACGGACTCGCCGCATAGGTGTGCAGATAGGCCCGCAGGAACCGTGGCCCAAGGGCGGGAAACAAACCGTGGGCAAGGCAGGAACGATGCAGCTCGGCGACGAAGCGCAGGTCTGCAACCGTCATGGCGCGCACCTGCACCAGCTGGGCGAACGCGGAGGCCATCAGGCAAGCCTACGACGCCCTGTCGTAGTAAGGGGATTCCTCGACCATCGAGTCATGCACTGGCTGATCACCCGGCGGGGAGCCAGCTCCTTCCGCCGTCACTCGAGCGGAAGATCTTTCCTCCATCGGTGGCCGCGTACACGACGCCGTCGGCGGTGGTCACCACCGGACCGACGCCGGCGAGGTCACCAACCTGCCGCCAGGAGCTGCCGGCGTCGGCGCTGGCGAACACGACACCTGATGCATCAGCGCCGACCAGCCCCACAGCGCTGTCCCAGGCAAGCGTTGCCAGAACCGGCCCGCCGGTTGGACGCCAAGTTCTCCCGCCGTCGCCGCTTCGAAGCATCCTGCCCTCGAAATCAGTGCCGACCATGGTGCCGGCGTCGCCCGGCTCAACTGCCAGGACAGCGAGCTCCACGTTGGAGAGTGTCGACCAAGTCCGACCGGCATCGCTGCTCACGAGCAGCGCGCCCTCGCTTGCGTCCGCTGCGAAGATCGAGCCTCCCACAACGACGATCGCGTGGAGATCCGACTCCCCGCCCAGCGACACGGGCTCCCAGGTGAGCGCGGCATCGTCCGACCGGATGAGCCCCAACCGCGGTGGCTTGTTCTCGCGCAGGTCAGGATGACCGCTGGCCAGGAACCGGTCGGGTCCGACGACGGCGAAGCCCATCGTGTCCTGGTAGCGGTCGGCGATGCGCGTCACCACACCATCGCCGCCGACCAAGAGCACCCCGGAGTGCGTCGCGAGGTAGATCCGACCATCCTTGGGGTTGAGGCC
>JBQTKH010000252.1:0-9196 GCA_052386335.1 Microthrixaceae bacterium | reverse complement strand
CTCAACTCGGGAATGCTCGAGACAGATCAGCTGTGCCGACTTACGTCGTTCCTCGCGCAGTATAACATGTACTGCGCCGAGCGGGGCGCGGCCTAAAACCAAGACCAAGCGAAGGTGGCCATCGGTTCCGGGGCGGTGCTCGGTGCAGGCCTGTTCCAGGGGACCCAGACGCGCCTCGACATCGTCCCCGAGCAGCACACCGACTTCATCTTCACCGCCGTGGGGGAGGAGCTGGGCTTCGTGGGGAGCGCCACGCTGCTCGCGCTGCTGTCGATCATCGCGTGGCGCATCTGGCGCACGGCCCAGCTGGCACGTGACTCGCTCGGCGCCCTGATCTGCGTCGGGGTGCTGTCGATGTTCGTGTTCCAGGTGTTCGAGAACGTCGGGATGACGATGGGGATCATGCCGGTCACCGGCATCCCCCTGCCCTTCATGAGCTATGGCGGGTCGAGCACGCTCACCGCCTTCATCGCGGTGGGCCTCGTGCTCAACGTCCACATGCGCCGCTTCAGCTGACCCGGATCGGCGGCCCCCCACCGGGTTGCGCACCGCGAAGGCCCTGGTCAGGGGCGATGCCGGGGTGGTCAGGCTGGTCCGGTACCCTGGACCCTGCCATGGCCGACGTCTGGGCTCTCCTCGAGCCGCACCTCGCCTCGGTGCAGAAGCCTGCGCGCTACATCGGCTGCGAGCTCGGTGCTGAGGTTCCGGCACCCGCCCCTCATCGGGTCGGGTGGCTCTTGGTGTACCCCGACACCTACGAGATCGGTCTGCCCAACCAGGGCCTGCAGATCCTGTACGAGATCCTGAACGAGCGTCCCGACGCGCTCGCTGAGCGCTCGTACGCCCCGTGGACCGATCTCGAAGGGGTGATGCGCCGGGAGGACATCCCGCTCTTCTCGGTCGACACCCACCGCAGCGCCGACGAGTTCGACATCGTCGCCTTCAACCTCTCGTCCGAGCTCGTCTACACCAACCTCCTGAACTGCCTCGACCTGGCCGGGATCCCGCTTCACACGGCCGATCGCACCGTCGAGCACGCCTTCGTGGGGGCAGGTGGGCACGCCACGTTCAACCCCGAGCCCCTCGCGGACTTCCTCGATTGGGTGGTGCTCGGGGACGGCGAGGAGGTCGTGGGGGAGATCACCGAGGCCATCGCCGCGTGGAGGGCCAGCGGGAGCGGCGAGCGGGTCGACGCACTGCGCGCCCTGGCTGGCATCGAGGGTGTCTACGTGCCGTCGCTCTACAACACGACCTATCTGCCCAACGGGTGCATCGAGGCGACAGCCCCGATCGACGCGGCGGCTCCGGCGGTGGTCGAGAAGCGCACCATCGCCGACCTCGGCGCCTGGCCCTATCCGAAGCACCAGCTGGTGCCGCTCACCGAGGTGGTCCACGACCGCCTCAACGTGGAGGTCTTCCGCGGCTGCACGCGTGGCTGCCGCTTCTGCCAGGCGGGGATGATCACGCGGCCGGTGCGTGAGCGCCCCGCCGAGCAGGTCGCGTCGATGGTGCAGCAGGGGCTGCGTCGCACCGGGTACGACGAGGTGGCGCTCACGAGCCTGTCCACGGCCGACTTCTCAGGCATCGAGGACGTCGTGAAGAGCGCCATGGACGACTCCACCGGCTGCGGCAACGTGTCGGTGAGCCTGCCGAGCCTGCGGGTCGACGCCTTCACCGTGGGCATCGCTGCCCAGATCCAGACCGCTCGGCGCACGGGGCTCACCTTCGCCCCCGAGGCGGGCACGTGGCGGATGCGGCAGGTCATCAACAAGCTCATCACCGAGGAAGACCTCTACACCGCGGTCGAGTCGGCCTTCGGGCAGGGCTGGCGCCGCGTGAAGCTCTACTTCCTCACCGGGCTGCCCACCGAGACCGACGAGGACACCCTCGGCATCGTCGAGCTCGCTCGTCGCTGCCTCGAGCTGGCCAAGGCCAACGGCAAGGACGGCTCGGTCACGGTCAGCGTCGGCGGCTTCGTGCCGAAGGCGTTCACCCCGTTCCAATGGTTCGGCATGAACACCGAAGAGGAGCTGCGCCGCAAGGTCAACCTTCTGCGGGATGCCGCGAAGAAGGCCAGGAACGTGCAGCTCAAGTGGCACGACACCCGCGCCAGCGTGGTCGAGGGTCTCGTCAGCCGAGGCGATCGTCGCCTGGGTGCCGTGATCGAGCAGGTCTGGCGGGACGGCGGAACGTTCCAGGAGTGGAGCGAGCACTTCCGGCTCGACCTCTGGGAGAAGGCGATGGCCGACCAGGGACTCGACATGGACTGGTACTGCTACCGCCACCGCACCCAGGACGAGGTGCTGCCGTGGGATCACCTGTCGGCGGGCCTCCACAAGGACTTCCTGTGGCAGGACTGGCGCGACGCCCTCAACGAGGTCGGACTCGAGGACTGCCGCTGGACGCCCTGCTACGACTGCGGCGCGTGCACGGGCTACGGCATCGAGCACATCGTGGCGTCTGCGGTGCCGCCCGCCGGCGGCAGCCAGGGCACGGGTCAAGACCTGCAGCGCGGCGGCGAGGTGCCCGTCACGCTGTCGGTCCGCAAGCCAGCGGCGGTGGGCGCATGAAGCAGCGCGTCCGCTTCACGAAGCTTGGCAAGATCCGGTTCCTGTCCCACCGCGACCTGGCCCGCATCTGGGAGCGCGGGCTTCGACGCGCCGGGATCCGAGTGGCGTACAGCGAGGGGTTCTCCCCGCGCCCGAAGCTGAGCTTCGGGCTCGCGCTGTCCACCGGCTACGAGAGCATCGGCGAGTACCTCGACATCGATCTGCACCCGGACGCCGATGTCACGTGCGCCGAGCTCCCGGGGCTCGTGACGCCTCACCTGCCCGACGGCATGACGGCGCAGGTGGCCGTGCCACTCGATGTGGGCACCGAGTCCCTCCAGGCGGCGGTCACCAGCTCGACCTGGCGCATCGAGGTCATGGGTGCCGAACCCGCGGCGCTCCACGCCGAGGTGCACCGCGCCCTCGCCGCGACCGAGCTCCCGATCGTCGTCACTCGCAAGGGCAGCGACACCACCTTCGACGCCCGCCCCGCCATCGTCGCCCTGGCGGTGGCGAGCGACGAGGATCCACTCCCACCTGGCGTGACCCCGCTGCGCTCGAGCACGTTGCTCGAAGCGGAGCTGGCCACCCACCCCAGGAGTCTCCGCCCCGCGGAGCTGCTCCGAGCCCTCGATGCCACCTGGCACGAGGGTCGTGTTCTTCGTACTCACCAATGGACGCTGGTCGACGGCGCCCGCTGCGAGCCGATCCCCTTCGGGGACCTCGGCGCACGCGGCGCGACGTCGGCCCCGCACGCGGGAGCGCGTGCGTCATGAGAAGGGATCTCCCCAATGACCGAACTCCCCACCGACAGCCCAGTCGGCGGCCCCTCCCCCGAGCCCAGCGCTCCCAGCCCTGATCCAGCCCCCGCCAGCCCCGGGGACCCTGGCGACTCAACGGGCGCGCCGCGTCGGCGCGGCTCGCGTGGCGGCCGGAACCGCAGCCGTGCTCGCACCCCCGAAGAGATCGCCGCCGCCGGCGCGAGCCGCAACCCTGAGCTTCCTGACCCGCCCCACGAGGGCAAGGCAGCGACGGTGAAGGGCGCTGAGGCCGCGCTCGTGCGCAAGGCTCCCAGTGACGTGCCTCCCGTGCGCAAGCCGCAGATCGGCGACTCGATGCCGGCCCCCGCCCGATCCTCGGTGGATGGCTCCGTCGATGGTGGCGGCCCAGTGGACGACGGGGACGCCGCGCCCAAGCGCAAGCGTCGCCGGGGCGGGCGAGGCAGGGGCAGCGGAGGCGGTGGCGGCGGCGAGCAGGACGGCCAGCGCCAGCGCCAGAGCCAGAGCCAGGGAGGCCGGCAAGGCGGTGGCCGGGGTGCACGCGGCGGGTCGCCGATCCAGGCCGTCCTGCCCTCCGGTGGGGTTGACCTCGGCGACGACATCCTCGAGGCCCGGCGTGGTCGGGAGCGCAAAGGCCGTCCCGTGGGGCGCTACCTGATGGCCGTGCACGTCACCGAGCAGGCCACCCAGATCGCGGTGCTCGAGGGCAGGAACCTCATCGAGCACTTCGTGTCCAAGCCCTCCGACGACGTCTCCCAGATCCACGGCAACATCTACCTGGGCAAGGTGCAGAACGTGCTGCCCGGAATGGAGGCGGCCTTCGTCGACATCAGCACGCCGAAGAACGCCGTCCTCTACCGCGGCGACGTCCACTACGACGCCGAGGACATCGAGGGCGGTGGCAAGGGCAAGAACCAGAGCAACATGCGCATCGAGCAGATGCTGAAGGCCAAGCAGACGATCATCTGCCAGGTCACCAAGAACCCGATCGGGGCCAAGGGGGCCCGCCTCACGCAGGAGGTGTCCCTGCCCGGTCGCTTCGTGGTGCTCATCCCGAACAGCTCGACCTACGGCATCTCCAAGCGCCTCTCCGACGACGAGCGCAAGCGGTTGCGCAACATCCTCGACCGTGTGAAGCCCAAAGAGCACGGCGTGATCGTGCGCACCGCGGCCGAAGGCGTCACTACCGAGGAGATCGAGTACGACGTCCGGCGTCTGCTCGACCAGTGGAGCCAGATCGATGCGCTGGCCGCGAAGTCGCAGGCACCGGCGTTGCTCTACCGCGAGCCGGACATGGCCCTGCGGGTCATCCGCGAGGAGTTCAACAACGACTACCGCGGCGTGCTGATCGACGATCGCGCGCTGTACGAGTCGATGCGCGACTACGTGTCGAGCATCAGCCCGGAGCTCGTCGACCGGATCGAGTACTTCGACCCAGAGGACGAGCAGCTCGGCCTGTACGAGCAGCTCCACATCCACGAGCAGCTCCACAAGGCGCTCGACCGCAAGGTGTGGCTCCCGTCCGGCGGTTCGTTGATCATCGAGCACACCGAGGCGCTCACGGTCATCGACGTCAACACCGGGAAGAACGTGGGCAAGTCGAACCTCGAGGAGACCGTCTTCCGGAACAACCTCGAGGCCGCGGTGGAGATCGCTCGGCAGCTCCGCTTGCGCGACGTCGGCGGCATCATCGTCGTCGACTTCATCGACATGGAGATCAAACCCAACCGCGACGAGGTGGTCCGCGTCTTCAAGGACGCACTCGCCCGCGACAAGACCCGTACCCAGGTGTTCGAGATCTCCGAGCTGGGCCTGTGCGAGATGACCCGCAAGCGCATCGGAGAGGGGCTCCTGGAGAGCTTCGCCGGCCGCTGCCCCACATGCGAGGGCCGAGGCGTCGTCATCGACCAGGAGCTGCTCCCGTCAGATTGAGGGATCCACAGCCTGCGGGGTAGCATCATCCGTCCCGCATCGGCGCGCCCCCTGAGGCGTGCGCATCAGGAAGAGCCCCATGTACGCAGTGATCAAGACCGGTGGCAAGCAGGAGAAGGTTGAGGCCGGTCAGGTGCTCAACGTCGAGCTGCTCGGCAAGGAGATCGGTGACGAGCTCACGCTCACCCCGGTGCTGCTCGTCGACGGCGACACCGTGCTCGCCACCCCCGCCCAGCTCTCCGGCGCCAGCGTGACCATCAAGGTCGTCGGCGAGGCCAAGGGCCCCAAGATCAACGGCTTCACGTACAAGAACAAGAGCAACCAGCGCAAGCGCTGGGGCCACCGCCAGCACTACAGCGCCGTCGAGATCACCGGCATCTCGAAGGGCTAGGAGACACTCATGTCCAAGACCAAGGGCGGCGGTTCCACTCGGAACGGCCGCGACTCCAACGCCCAGCGCCTCGGCGTGAAGTGCTTCGACGGCACCGCGGTCACCGCGGGCACGATCCTCGTGCGCCAGCGGGGCACGAAGTTCCATCCCGGCGAGAACGTGGGCCGTGGCGGCGACGACACCCTCTTCGCCACCGCCGATGGCAAGGTGAAGTTCGGCCTGCGCAAAGGCCGCAAGCTCGTCGACATCCTCACCGACGCCTGACCCCACGGGTCAACACGGTTCGTGGGGCAGAGTCACGTTCGGTGAAGTTTTGTTCTGACGACCCGTAACTCCAGGCGGTCCGACGGCGATCACCCCTGCGATGCACGCTCAGCACGCTCAACTCCCCAAGGCCAGCCGATGACGTCGCCCCCCGCGCGCCGTCGAGGTCGCGGACAGGTCGGCGCCACCATCGTCGAGTACGGCCTGATCGTCGGCCTCCTGGTGGTGGTCGCCCTTGGTTCGATCACCTTCATGCAAGACCGAAGCTCGACAGCCCTGGAAGACCGGAGCAACCGGGCGGGTAACCCGGATTCGGCAGAGTCCGGCAACTTCGGTGGGACGACCGGGGGGACGACCGGGACGACCGGGGGGACGACCGGTGGGACGACCGGTGGAGCCCCCGCCCCAGCCGGGGTTGGGGTATCCAGCATCTCGGGAGCTGCGACCGCGACGCCTCCTGATTGGGTGGCGACGATCACTGTCGTCGTTCGCGATTCCGGGGGAACCCCAGCGTCTGGTGTTGTCATCACGGCTGGATGGTCGCCCGCCGTGGCGGGAGCGACGGTCTCGTGTACCAGCGACTCGAGCGGGCGTTGCATCTTCAGCCAGACGGGCATGAAGGCCAACGGGTCGGGCTCGATCGACTCGGTCACGTTCACCGTCACGGGGATGAGCTACCCGGCCAGCACCCCGCCCGCGACCTACTCGCTTCCATCTCCGCCGCCAGCGACAACAGTGAGCAAGCCGTGAGGAGTCCGACGGTGCATTCGAGCAGGTCCAGAGATCGCGACCGCGGAGCCGTCCTCATCGAGTTCGCCATCCTGGCCGTGCCGCTCTTCATGATCCTGTTCGGGATCATCGAGTTCGGATCAGCGTTCTCGCAGAACCTCGACGTGCGGCATGGCGCTCGTGAGGGCGCCCGGCTCGCCGCTGTCAACTACAAGCCGACGGCCGCTGTTGGCGATGCCCAGTCAACCGTGATTCGCACGGAGATCTGCAAGCGCATGGGTGCTGACTCAGCCACCTCGATCCAGCTCGAACGCACGGGTGCGGCCCAGGGAACCGACACGGCAACCGTCCGTGTGCAGAAGCCCCTGAAGCAGATCACCAACTTCCTCGACTTCGCCCTGAAGAACGTCGTCCTCACAAGCAAGGTGGACACCCGCCTGGAGCAGAACGCGACGTGGAACGCAACCTCGATGGAGGCGTGTCCGTGACGCGCTCCGACCGCATGTCAGGCGATGGTGGCATCGCGATCGTCTTGGTCGCGTTGCTGCTCGTCACGCTGATGGTCGTCACCTCGATGGTGGTTGACGTCGGCGCTACCTACAACCTTCGCCGACAGGACCAGAGCGCCGCTGACGTGGCGGCGCTGGCCGCCGCACGTGAGATCGGGGGCGCTCCCGCCACGCTCGCCGTGCAAGCCAAGAAGTACGCAAACGACACCTTGGGTGTCGCCCTCACCGACGGTGAATGGAACTCCTGTGCCGCCCTATCCGGGTGGACTGCCGTTGCGGGGGCGAGCTGTGTGACCTACAGGGGCCAGTCCGTGCACGTCCGCATTCCCGTACAGCAGTACAAGACGACGTTTGGGCGAGTCGTCGGCCGCAACACGATCGAGCACTCCGCCTTCGCCATTGCCGGACTGAAGCCGGCCGGATTCGGCGGGGTGCTCCCATTCGCGGTCACCGGCACGGCTGCGACCGGTGGCTTCGGCTGCCTCAAGACGGCCTCGAACGGTACGGCCTCCCCGTGGTGCGGCAGCACCTCGGGCAACTATGGCTTTCTCGACTTCGGGCAGTTCGGCAACACCGACCTGAACACCTCGACGAGCTGCGGTAGTGGGGGATACAACGCGCGGGTTCGTGACAACATCGCGATGGGCGCCGATCATGAGGTCAGCCTCTTCGGCTCGGCCCCTCACGGGGTCGTGTCGGTGCTTGACATCCCCGCCTGCGGGTCCACTCCTCAGACGGACCGACCCAACGGCACGGACACCCAGACGGGCAACAACTCCAACGACGTGTCGGACGGGATGTTCTACCAGGCGGCCGCGTTCTCCGACGGTGGATCGGCTCGCCTGAGCCGCTCAGCCCCACAGCTGTTCGACGGAGATGGCGAGACGGTGCAGGTCCACGACCGAACGGGCTTGGACGACAACCCCCTCTGGCAGTTCATCCCCCCGGACTACGGTCCGGGCGAGAGCACCTCGGCGGACATCCCCAGCTCCTGCAAGCGCGACCAGTTCGTCGACAGCAGCGACAACTACACGACCGCCAACCTGCCTGTGGCCATCCAGGCATTCGTCGCCCTCGCGAACGAGCGGGATCGAGTGCTCGGCCTCCTTGCTCGATGCTTCGCTCATTACCAGGGTCAGGCGTGGAACGGGTTCCCCCTCGGCTCGCTGACGCCATCGGAAAGCGCTACCGGATGCAGTCCTCCCACGTGCGACGATCCCGTCTTCGCTCGCGATGACACGCCGAGCGAGCAACCGAACCTGTTCGACATCCAGTACACCCCCCGATTCGCGTATGTGCCGGTGATCGCGTCGTTCCCGCCCGGATCGAGCAACCCCGTCAAC
Source organism: Microthrixaceae bacterium (assembly GCA_052386335.1). GTDB lineage: Bacteria > Actinomycetota > Acidimicrobiia > Acidimicrobiales > VFJN01 > VFJN01. The sequence continues at coordinate 700 of JBQTKH010000252.1, read as the reverse complement.
TTCCTTCGGTTCCGGCCGACCTTCATCCAGAGGCTCGTGATCACGAAGTCGGGTGCCGACACGATCTGGGATCCGGGGGTCAGTCCTGCTGCGCCGACATCGGGTAGCTACCAGACGGTCACAGAGGTCAGCGTGTTCACGTTCCCCGACGGGATGCTGCCGAACGACCTGACGGATCCCGAGGCGCCGTACCAGGTCAACAAGAACAAGTTCATCTCCCTGATCCGGTAGCGCGCCGTCGGCGGTCGACCCCGTAGCCTGCACGGGTGTCGCAGTTCGTCGATGAGTGTGGGCTCCACGTCAAGGGGGGCGATGGTGGAGCGGGCTGCGTGTCGTTTCGACGCGAGGCCCACACCCCGATGGGCGGCCCCGACGGCGGTGACGGCGGCTCGGGCGGCGACGTCTGGCTCGTCGTCGATCACAACATCTCCTCGTTGATCGCGTTCAAGGACCACCCACACCGGGCCGCCAAGAGCGGCACGCACGGCAAGGGCAAGGGCAAGCACGGGCACGGCGGCGACGACATGATCGTGCACGTGCCCGTCGGCACGATCGTGAAGGACCAGGCCGGCAACGTGCTCGCCGACCTCGTGAACCCGGGCGACCGCTGGATGGCCGCGGAGGGCGGTCGCGCCGGCCGGGGCAACGCCCGGTTCCTCTCCAACAAGCGCCGCGCCCCGGCCTTCGCCGAGCAGGGCGA
>JBQTKH010000251.1:0-14931 GCA_052386335.1 Microthrixaceae bacterium | reverse complement strand
CGCTGCTCGAGGCGCGCGACATGCTGCCGGGCCTGCGCTGCATCGTCACCACCGGTCTGGCCAGTGATCCGCTGACGGTGGCATGGGCAGACGCGCTCGACGATGACGCCAGCGCGATCCAGGTGCCCCTCGACGGCGATGACATCGCCGACGTGATGTACACCTCGGGCACCACCGGCCGTCCCAAGGGCGTGGTGGTGCGCCATCGCAACGTGGCCATGGTGCCCAACGGCCTGCCCGCGTGGTCGGGCTCGGGGTGGCTGCACGCGTCGCCGATGTTCACCTTCGCCGGCATCGCGTCGACCTACAACCCGATGAAGCTCGGGATGGAGCTCCTCTACCTGCCCAAGTTCGACGTCGACACGTGGTTCGACGTCGTGGAGCAGCGGCGGCCGAGTGCCACGTTCCTCGTGCCCGCGAAGGCCGAGCTGCTCATCGCCAGCCCGCGCTTCGCGGACGCCGACCTCTCGAGCATCACGATCTGCCCGCTCGGCAGCGCGCCCGTCACCCCGGCCACCCTGCAGACCTTGCAGGCCAAGCTGCCCAACGCGATGGTGTCGAACAGCTGGGGGATGACCGAGGCGGGTCCGGCGTTCTGCTTCATGCCGCCCGAGGAGCAGTCCAAGCGCATCGGCTCGGTGGGCAAGCCGATGGCGCCCACGCAGTTCAAGATCGTCGACGAGGACGGCAAGGAGCTCCCCGCCCGCGAGATCGGCGAGCTCATCGTGAGCAACCCCGGGCGTGAGCGCGAGTACTTCAACGACGCCGAAGCCACCGCCAGCACCTGGCGCGACGGCTGGCTGCACTCCGGCGATCTCGCCTACCTCGACGAGGACGGGTTCCTCTACATCGTCGGCCGCCAGAAGGACGTCATCATCCGCGGCGGCAACAACGTGCACGCCACCGACATCGAGTCGGTCCTCTACGAGCATGCGGCCGTGCAAGAAGCCGCGGCCGCAGGCATCCCGCACACCGTCCTCGGCGAGGACATCGGCGCGTGGATCGTCCTCGCGCCAGGTGCCACCGCCACGGAAGACGACCTCAAGTCGTTCTGCGCGGAGCGCCTGTCCGACTACAAGGTGCCTCGTCGGTTCACGTTCCTCGATGAGCTGCCTCGCAATGCCACCGGCAAGGTAGTCAAGGGCGACCTCCCTGGTCGCTGAACCCTCTGGAGGAGTCCACGATGACCGAGCTCGATGGCACGACCGCAGCGCTCCACCTGTTCTCGCCGGAGGTAGCGGCCGATCCGCATCCGACCTATGCGCAGCTGCGCGACCAGTGCCCGGTGGCGCGGGGGAACCTGGGCGACCACTCCGTCGTGCTGCTGTCCCGCTACGACGACGTGCTGGCGGCGTTGCGTCATCCCGAGGCGTTCACCTCGGCGGGCGGCAACCTCAACCTGGGGGAGCAGCCACTCCTGCCCCTCGAGGTCGACCCGCCGCAGCACACTGCCTACCGGCGCATCCTGAACCCGCAGTTCGTGCCCCGCGAGATCAACAAGCTCGAGCCCGCGGTGCGCAAGCTCGTGGGCGAGCTGCTCGACAGCTTCGTGGAGCGCGGCGAGTGCGACTTCCACGACGAGTTCGCCACGCCGCTGCCATCGGGGATCTTCCTCGAGCTCATGGGCCTGCCCTCGTCGGACCTGCCCATGTTCCTGCAGTGGCGCGACAACACGATTCGGCCCGACGTCGAGCCCGGCGACTTCGAGGGCGCAACTCGGATCCGCGACGAGACTGCGCACGCCATCAGCGACTACTTCCGTGCTCGCATCGCCGAGTGCCGCGCCGCGCCGAACGGCACGCTGCTCTCGAACATCGCCCACGCCGAGGTGGACGGGCGTCCGCTCGACGAGCCCGAGCTGCTCGGCATCAGCCACCTCCTCCTGCTCGGCGGCCTCGACACCGTGACCGCCACGCTCGACTGCATGGTGGCCTTCCTCGCGCAGCACCCCGACCACCGCCAGCAGCTCGTCGACGACCCGTCGCGCATCCCGGCAGCGGTGGAAGAGCTGCTGCGCTGGCTCAGCCCCGTGATGGTCGTGCCCCGCACGGCCGTGCAGGACATCTCCCTCCACGACGTCGACATCAAGGCCGGCGACGGCGTGACCCTCGTGATCGGGGCGGCCAACGGCGATGCCAGCGAGTTCGGCGAGCACGAGGTCGACTTCGCCCGTGAGCCGAACAAGCACGTCGCGTTCGGTGGCGGACACCACCTCTGCCTGGGCGCCCACCTGGCCCGCCTCGAGCTGCGCGTGGCGCTCGAGGAGCTGCACGCGCGGATCCCCGACTACGCGATCGCGCCGGGCGCCGAGCTGCACTACTCAACGGGCATCCGCCAGGCCGAGCACCTCCCGCTGGTGTGGAACCGCTCGTGACCGCCACGGCTCCCACCGAGACGGTCCCGGAGGTGCGCTACCGGATCGTGTCGGTCGACGACCACCTCATCGAGCCGGCCGACCTGTTCGACGGGCGGATGCCGCAGCGCCTCGCCGAGCGGGCGCCGCAGGTGGTGCGCGATGGCGACGGTCGCCAGGTGTGGACCTACGAGGGCAACATCTACCCCAACGTCGGGCTCAACGCGGTGGTCGGTCGCCCGCGTGAGGAGTGGTCGATGGCGCCGGCCGACTTCACCGAGATGCGGCGCGGCTGTTGGGACATCCACGCCCGCATCGACGATATGGATCTCGCCGGCATCGGCGCGTCGGTGTGCTTCCCGTCGCTGATCGCCGGGTTCTGCGGGTCGGTGTTCTCGCAGTCGAAGGACCCCGAGCTCGGCCTGGCCTGCGTGCGGGCCTGGAACGACTGGCACCACGAGGTGTGGGCCGGCACCTACCCCGGACGGATCATCCCCACGCAGATCACGTGGCTGAAGGATCCCGCGGTCGCCGCGGACATCGTCCGCGAGAACGCGGCGCGCGGCTTCCGGGCGCTCAGCTTCGCGGAGATGCCGGCCAAGCTCGGGCTGCCGTCGCTGCACTCCGGTCACTGGGATCCGCTGCTCGCCGCGTGCGAGGAGACCGAGACGGTCGTGTGCCTGCACACCGGGTCCTCCGCGTGGATCCCGCTGCCCTGCGACGACCCGCCCTTCGAGCTGCTCCCCACGCTGTTCCCGGTGAACGCCTACGTCACCACGGCCGACTGGCTCTGGTCGGGCGTGTGCACCCGCTTCCCCCGCCTGAAGATCGCGCTCTCCGAGGGCGGACTCGGCTGGGTGAACATGCTCGCGGACCGGTCCGACTACGTGCTCGACCACTCGGCCTCCGGTGTCGACGGCGGGCACTGGGCCGATGACCGGCGCCCGAGCGAGGTCATGGCCGAGAGCTTCTGGTACTGCTCGATCGACGACCCGAGCACCCTCGGCGGCGTGCTCGAGCGCTTCGGCCCCGACCACGTGATGCTCGAGGTCGACTACCCGCACGCCGACTCCACCTGGCCCGACACGCAGCAGTACGTCCATGACACGCTCGGGCACCTCGCGCCCGACGTGATCGCCAAGCTCACCCACGAGAACGCGGAGATGCTCTTCCGATGGCCTCCCTCCTGATCCGCGGCGGTCTGGTCGTCGACGGCACGGGCTCGCCCGGCGTCGTCGGTGATGTCGCCGTGCGTGATGGCCGCATCGTGCCCACCGACGAGCTCGACGCCGGCGCCGAGGTGGTCGATGCTACGGATCTCGTCGTCGCACCCGGCTTCGTCGACCTCCACACCCACTACGACGCGCAGCTCACGTGGGACCCCAGCGCCAGCCCGTCGTCGCTCCATGGCGTCACCACGGTGTTCGGCGGCAACTGCGGGTTCACCCTCGCGCCGGCAGGGGAGGAGCACGCCGGCTACCTCATGCGGATGATGGCGCGCGTCGAGGGCATGCCGCTGGAGGCGCTCGAGGCCGGCCTGTCCTGGGACTGGACGAGCTGGGCCGACTGGGCCGGTCGCCTCGAGGGAGGCATCGGCGTGAACGCCGGCTTCCTCATCGGGCACTCCGCCGTGCGCCGCGCCGTGATGGGGGAGTCCTGCCACGACGCCGCGTCGGCCGAGCAGATCGCAGCGATGGCCCAGATGGTGGCCGAAGCGTGCGCGGCCGGTGCGCTCGGGTTCTCCACGTCCACCGCACCGACCCACAACGACGGCGATGGCGAGCCGGTGCCATCGCGTGGCGCGAGCCCCGACGAGCTGATCGCGCTGGCCGGTGCGGTGCGCGATGTGCCCGGCACAACGCTCGAGGCGATCCTGGCCGGCTGCATCAACGGCTTCACCGACGACGAGCGCGACCTCCTCGCGGCGATGTCGGTGGCGGCCAACCGCCCGGTGAACTGGAACGTGCTCGGCGTGTCGTCGATGAACCCGACCGGTCACGAGAGCCAGCTCGCCGCCTCCGACCACGCCGCGGCGCAAGGCGGGCGGGTCGTCGCCCTCACGCTGCCGCACACGATGCGGTTGCGACTGTCGTTCCTGTCGGGGTTCGTGCTCGACGGCTTCCCCGGTTGGCGCGAGGTGCTGTCGCTCCCGGTCCCGGAGCGCATGCGGGCGCTCGCCGATCCCGACACGCGTCGCCGCCTCGACGCAGGTGCCAACTCCGAGGAGGCCGGTCTGCTGCGCGGTCTCGCCGCGTGGCGCGGGCTCGAGGTGATCGAGGCCTTCGCCCCCGAGAACCAAGCACACGAAGGTCGCACGATCGGCCAGATCGCCGACGAGCGCGCCGATGGGGTCGACCCGTTCGACCTACTGCTCGACATCGCGCTCGCCGACGAGCTCCGCACCGGCCTGCGTCCGTCCGGCCTGCGCGACAGCAAGGCCGACTGGGAGCTCCGCGCGGAGGTGTGGCGCGACCCGCGGGCTGTGATCGGCGGCTCCGACGCCGGCGCCCACCTCGACATGATGTGCGGCGCCATCTACAGCACGGCGCTGCTCTCGCACGGCGTGCGCGAGTACGGGGTCATCACGCTCGAAGACGCGATCCACAGGATCACCGACGTGCCCGCTCGTCTCTACGGGCTGCGCGAGCGGGGCCGCATCGCATCGGGTTACGCCGCCGACCTCGTGCTGTTCGACCCGGCCACCGTCGGGTACCTGCCCGAGCGCATGCGCTACGACCTCCCCGGCGGCGCGTGGCGGCTGCACTCCGAGGCGACGGGCGTGGAGCGGGTGCTCGTCAACGGCGTGACCGTGGTGGAGGGTGGCGCGTCCACCGGCGCCACCCCCGGCACGCTGCTGCGCTCCGGCCGCGACACCGAAACGGTCGCGCCATGAGTCTGCACATCGAGATCGACCGCGAGACGTGCATGGGCTCGGGCAACTGCGTCTACTGGGCCGGCGAGGTGTTCGACGTCGCCGACGACATGGTCGCCATCGTGATCGGCGACCCCGACGCTCACGCTGACCGCGTGCGCCTGGCGGCTGAGAACTGCCCCACCAACGCCATCACGCTCACCGAGGCCTGACCGCCACCCACGGGTTGTGGTCGTCGGCACCCGACAGCGGGGAGCACCGACGCGAGCGCTCCAGATCGTGCACAAGCGCGCGTCGAGGCTGACGTCACTTCGGGCCGAATCGACGGCACTGGTCGCCGCCTTGCCGGGATGTCGATGATCGGGCGTTACCTGGACGCCAGTCGCGGGTACCGGCCCGACCGTCGGGAGCGACCGAGATCGCGTCCCGGCGGCCACGACTCAGAGCCGTGCGGCGACCATGCTGAGGAATATCGGGACGGCGGGGGCGTCGGTGAGCGACAGGGGCAGGACCTTGGCGTCCTCAATGGCGAGCAGCTCGGAGCTGACCTCGTAGCCCTCGACATCGGTCCACGTGTCGTCTCCGGCCCTGTCACTCGCGCGACCGGTGTAGACAGCCTGGAATAGATCGGGGTGTGGGTAGGGGTGATCTTCGGGTACCGCCGTGTCGCGCTCGATGTGAAGCCACCCGAGCTGCTCCAGCGAGTTGGCGTCGACGATCCAGCCAGTCTCCTCCCGCACCTCGCGTTGCGCGGTGTCAATGAACGACTCGCCCGCGATGCGTCTCCCACCCGGCCAAGGGTGCCGGCCATGCTCGTTCGTGCACACAACCACTCGGTGGCCGACCACCACGATGCACCGGATTGACGAGACGACCGCATCGGGGAGCGGCACCCCCCCGACTGCGTACGCGGCGAGGCGGAAGGCGTCGCCATTCGCCCAGCTTCCGGTCGAGGTGCACAGCGGGCGGCTTGCGCTCAGGAAAGCGATGACTTCGGGATGGCGGATGCCAAATCCGGGTTGCGGGCCAGGTGTCGGCACGTGCGGAGCCTTTCATCAGGGCCCACTCGCTTACAACAACCGCGGTCGTCCTACACGGTTTGGCGAGCCGCAACCTCGATCCCAGGTTGGTCAGGGGTTGTCCCTGCCGCCAACGGGCTGGCAACTCCGCGGTGCGCTGCCCGGTGGCTCGGTGCGCTGGGGCACACGCCTCCTTCCTCGATCTGTCCAGTGTTGAGCGACAGATCATCTGTCGTTCGAGCGGCCGACGTTTGGATCACCGCTCCAACGCTGGACAGACCGGACGGCCCGGGAGCTCTCCGCGTGCATCACGACTCCAGATCATCCACTCGGGGCGCAGATCATCGTCGCGAGCGGGATCGTGCCTTCGCGACGAGCTTCACCAGGCTGATCGCCGCGATGGCGACGCGGGTGGCGTCGATGGCCGGCACCCATCGCACCTCGCCATGCCTGATGACGTAGACGCCGAGCGGGAACGACAGCGTTCCGAACCCGCCGCCACTCCCCGTTGGCACCGGCTCGCCGCTCACCTCGGGCGAAGTCGGCGCCACGTCGGCTGGATGCGTTCCGATGCCGAGGCCGCCGCCGCCCACCTCGATCGCCACCGGCACGATCGTGACGTCGCCGTGATCCGACGACGGCCCGAACGAACGGCTGACGTGCATGCTGTCGGACAGCTTCGTGAGCAGGTTCTGGATCTCCATGCACAAGCGCTACCACGCGCCCGATCTTCGTGCTCGAGTCGTCGGGGAGCAGTCTCCGACGAATGGCATCCTGTCAGCGACGGGCGTTGGTTGCCGCCATCGATCCTCTCGCCATGGGCACGGCGGTGAACACCGCGAAGGCGACGAAGCCCAGGAACGTCGCGATGCCGAACGCCCCGAAGTCCGAGCCCAGCTGCATGATGAACCCGACCGCGCTCACCACTGCGGCGAGCGCGCTGACCCACGCCGTCGCGGCAGGTACCGCCTTCTCCTTGATCCCGACCCATGCCACCGTGCCGGTGAGCAGCAGGATGCCCGGAGCTCCGACGCCGAACACCACGTTGGACAAGGACCACGCGAACCGAAGGAGGTCGTCGCTCGCGTCCTGGGCGGCGCCATCGACCCACACCATCGCTGCGTAGGTCGATTGCGCCACGAGCACGGTCGCGCCAAGGAGTACTCCGCCGAGGACGGCCACCGTCGACCAGTACGGGCCGTCCTCGGTGCGACGGATCACGTCGCGGAGCCCGACAAGGAAGAGCCCGAAGAACGTCACGGCCAAGAGCTGGAGAAGTCCCGTCGTGAGGATGCCGCTTCGGTTGTCCACGAGGTACTCGCGGATCTCCGTGACATCTGCGTCGAAGTCGGGCGGTGCCGGCACCACGACGAACTGCCGCACCAGCATGACGCTGAACGCGATTCCAGCAATGCCAGCAACACGACTGCGATCCCTCATCACGGTCCCCCCGTCTCAGCGAGGCGGGCAGCCTCGGCTGCTGAGCGAATGGTGCCATGACCTCGCGCTGCTGGCGAGAGCGCGGTTGCGCAGTTGGGCACGCTTGGGTGCCTTTCATCAGCTTCTTCGTTCTCGGACTGCTTCTCCGTCTCGGTAACGGCAGCACCGCCGAGATCGGGGTCAGCTGATGACGAGGTCGGCAGTCGATGTCCCAGGTGGAGCCCACGCCACCGGCCTGCGCTGGGCTCGGGCTGTCCTGCGACAGCGAGGCGCCGATCGTGCCCCGGATCGGGCACGATGCAGCCGTGTTCGATCCGACGACAGCACCCGACGGCCTGATCTACCACGTGACCCGCGAGCGTGATTGGGACAGTGCCCGACCGACCGGTGCGTACCGGCTCTCCACGCGGGAGGCGACGCTCGCTGAGGTGGGCTTCATCCACGGGTCGTTCGCGCACCAGGTGCGGCGGATCGGCACGGCCGTGTTCGGGGACACGTCCGAACCGCTCGTGGTGCTCGTCGTCGACCCAGAGCGCTTGGATGCGCGCGTCGTGGTCGAGAACCTGGAAGGAGGCGAGGAGGGCTTCCCCCACATCTACGGTCCCATTCCAACGGGCGCGGTCGTCGACGTACTCCAGGCTCGGATCGAGCACGGGGAGATCGTCATCGACGGAAGCGCGTAGCCTCGCTCGAAGCGCTCGGCCACACCCGTCGCGTCCTCGTCGGTCCCTCCACCTAGTGCGCCGCTCAGCGAGGTGGCGAGCGAGCCCGCTCCGGACCGGGCAAGGTGGGCGCGGTGGGAAGCAGCGCCGCCCGGCACGAGTACGAGCCGGAGCATCTCTTTCACTTCAGCGAGGATCCGGCGATCGACCGGTTCGTGCCGCACGTGCCGGCGACCAACCCCGGCCAGGCGCCGATGGTGTGGACCATTGACGACGAGCACGCGCCGCTGTTCTGGTTCCCTCGCGACTGTCCTCGCATCACCTACTGGTCCGAGGGCGGGCCGCGCGTGCACGTCATGGAGGAGGCGTGGGTGGCGCGCCTGCGTGCCTGCCGACTGCACGTGTATCGCTTCGCTCCAGCGCCCTTCCGGCCTTGGCCCGAAGCCGACGGCTACTGGGTGTCCGAGGCAGAGGTGGTCGCGCTCGACGTCGAGCCGGTGGGAGATCTCTTCGAACAGCATCAGCAGCGGGGCATCGATCTGCGCGTGGTTCCGGACCTGCGGCCGGTGCGGGCGGCCGTGCTGAGGTCGGACGCGCGGTTCTCGATGTGCCGGATGGCCAACATCGGCCCGCCTGCCGCACCTCCTGAGCCTTCGACGCAGCCTGTTCATACCAAGCAGGTAGACGGCCCCGGGTGAGGATCCCCGTGGCGAACTCGGGCGATTCCTCCGTCTTGGGGACGGATCAATCGCCCGAGAACGGGGGTCAGCTGATGACGAGGTCGGCGAGGCGCTGGCGCTGCCAGCCTTGGCGGCCGAAGAGGACGTCGTTCGCCTTCACGCGGCGGAAGAGCAGGTGGCAGTCGATGTCCCAGGTGAAGCCCATGCCGCCGTGCACCTGGATGTTCTCGCCGGTGATCATCGTGGCGGCCTCGGCCACGAAGCCCTTGCAGAGCGCGGCCGCCGCCTCCCGCTCGGGATGGTCGACCTGGCTGGCCCACGCTGCGTAGTGCGTGGCCACCCGGGCCAGCTCGAGCTGGTGGAGCATGTCGACGATCTTGTGCTTGATCACCTGGAACGTGGCGATGGGCCGGTCGAACTGCACGCGGGTCTTCGCGTACTCGGTGGCCATGTCCAGCGCCCGCTCGCAGGCGCCCACGCTCTCGGCGCACAGCGCGATGCCGATGTCGTCGATCGCGCGGGCCAGCAGCGCCCGCTGGTCGCCGGACGGACCGACGCGGCGGGCCGGTCGATCGTCCAGCGACAGCCGCGCCATCTTGCGGGTGACGTCGAGCGACGGCACGAGCTCGCCGGCGGGGCGGTCGAGCGCGAAGGCGGCGATGCCGTCACCGTCGCGGGCGACGACGTAGGCGAGGTCCGCGGTGTGGCCGTCGAGCACGAGCGGCTTGGTGCCGGTGAGCAACCAGTCGTCGCCGCGGCGACGAGCGGTGCAGGTGATGCCGTCGAGCGGGTCGCGGGCGCCGCTCTCCTCCACTGCGACCGTCGCGCGGAGGCGGCCGGCGGCGAGGTCGTCGAGCACCCCGCCGTCGCCGAGTCGCATGGCCAGCACCGTGGCGCAGAGCGAGGACGAGAACCACGGGCCGGGGAGGGGGAGCGCGCCCATCTCCTCGCACAGGACCACCGCGTCGAGCAGGCCGAGGCCGGAGCCACCGTGGGCTTCGGAGATGAGCAGGCCGGGCCAGCCGAGCGAGGTGGTCTTCGCCCAGAAGTCGTCGGTGACGCCGCGGTCGTCGTCGAGCATCGCCCGAACGTAGGTGGAGGGTGCTTCGGCGGCGAGGAACGAGCGCGCCACCGAGCGCAGGGCGTCCTGCTCGGCGCTGAAGGTGAAGTCCACGGCTGCCCACACTAGGTGACGCCACTGTTAGGTTTCGCCCGTGGACTTCGCCTACGAGCCCGAGGACGAGGCCTTTCGCGCCGAGCTGCGCGAGTGGCTCGACGCCAACCTTGGCGACTTCATCGACCAAGGCGAGATCGGCGACGACCACGTCGACTCGTTCACCCGCACGATGGCGCGTCGGCAGGCGTGGCAGCGTCGCCTCAACGAGGGGCGCTGGGCAGCCATCAACTGGCCGATCGAGTGGGGCGGTCGCGAGGCCACCACGATGCAGAACGTCATCTACTCCGAGGTGATGGCGCAGGCGAAGGCACCCGGCGTGTACAACGCCAACGGCATCTGGCAGATCGGCCCGATGATCATCCGCTGGGGCACCGACCAGCAGAAGAAGCAGTGGCTGCCGGGGATCCTCGACGCGTCGGAGCACTGGTGCCAGGGCTTCACCGAGCCGCAGGCGGGGAGCGACCTCGCCAACCTCCGCACGATGGCCGTGGCCGACGGTGACGAGTACGTGCTCAACGGCACGAAGATCTGGATCTCCACCGCCCACCTCGCGCGCTGGGGACTGTTCCTCGTGCGCACCGATCCCGATGCGATCGCGCGGGGCGCGAAGCACGAGGGCATCACCGCGCTCATCGTCGACATGCACGCCCCCGGCGTGCAGTGCAACCCGATCCGCGAGATCACCGGCGAGGCGATGTTCGACGAGGTGGTGTTCACCGATGCCCGCGTGCCGGTGACCTACCGGCTCGGCGGTGAGGGCGAGGGCTGGACCGTTGCCATGGGCACGCTCACCCACGAGCGCGTCGGCACCGGCGGGTTGGCCATCGGACTGCGCTCAGAGCTCGACGCGATGATCGCCATGGCGCGCGAGCACAACCCCGATGCGCTGGCCGACCCGGGCATCCGCGAGCGGATCGCCCGCATGTACACGCAGGTGGAGCTCACGCGTCTGCTCAACGCGCGGGCGCTGTCCAAGGTGCTCAAGGGCGAGAAGACCTGGCCGGAGGTGCCGATCGCCAAGCTCCAGTGGAGCCACCTGTCTCAGGCGCTGGCCGAGCTCAACGTCGACATGCTCGGCGCCATCGGCGTGCTCGCCAAGGGCGGCCCTGACGCGCTGGCCGGCGGCCATGCCGCGCACAACTACCCGTGGCAGCGGTTCACCTCGATCGGCGCCGGGGCCACCGAGGTGCAGAAGAACATCATCGCCGACCGCGCCATCAAGCTCCCCAAGCGCTGACCGCCCGCTTCCGGCTTCTGGCGTTGTCTGAGCTCGCTCAGCGAGCGTCAGCAACGCCAGATTCCCGGGGTGCGGCGCTTCTGGTTTCTGGCGTTGTGTGTGTTCGCTCAGCGAGCGTCAGCAACGCCAGATTCCCGGTAGGTCATGGGGAGCAGCTCGATGAGCTGGCCGTCGGGGTCGCGGATCATCACGGCCATGCCGCCGAGGTCGGTGTCGGCCAACACCTCGCCGCCGAGCTCGGCGACCTGCGCGCACGTGGCGGCGAGGTCGTCGACGCTCACCGACAGGTGGGTGAGGCCCGGCTCGGTGAACTCGCGCTCGCGCTGCGGGGCGTTGCCCGGACGGTCGAAGTGGAGCAGCTCCAGCACGAACCCGTCGCGCTCGAGGTACACGGCACTGAGCCCCACCGGCGGCGTGACGCGAAGCAGCTTGGCCGTGGGCCTGTCGGGCACGGTCAGCTCGTTGCGCAGCGCGAAGCCGAAGAGCTCCTCGTAGAAGCGGCGGGACCGGGCGAGGTCGGTGACGCACAGCCCGACGTGGTTGAAGGCGCTCACAGGGCGACCCTACTAACGTTCGTGTCATCTAGCCGAGGGGGACCACATGAGCACTGCCGAGCTGCGACGCAATCCGATGGCACCCGCCCTGCCGCCGCTCACCCCGCAGGCTGAGGTGGCGCTGCTGTGCCGGATGCTCTTCCGTGAGGGCTACGACGACCACCTCGCCGGTCACATCACCTATCGGCAGCCCGACGACACGCTGCTCGTCAACCCGTGGGGGCTCACCTGGGACGAGGTCACCGCCTCGGACATCATGCGCATCGACCTCGACGGCAACGTGCTCGACGGCAAGTGGACCGTCACGCCTGCCATCCCGCTGCACCTCGAGCTCCACAAGGCTCGTCCCGACACCGCCGTCGCCGTGCACAACCACTCGCGCTGGGGCACGATCTGGGCCGACCTCCACCGGGTGCCGCCCGTCTACGACCAGACCTCCGCGATGGTGCCCGAAGATCCTGCGCTCTACGACGACTTCGGCGGGTCGGTCGACGCGGTGGAGAACGCCCGCGCTTGCGTGGAGGCGCTCGGCGACGCTCGCATGGCGCTGCTCGCCAACCACGGCGTGTTCGTCGTCGGGCACGACATCGCGCAGGCCCACCACCGCGCCGTGGTACTCGAGTGGCGATGCCGCCAGGCGTGGCACGTCGAGGCCCTCGGCAACGGCGTGCCCGTGCGACCCGAGGTGTTCAAGCGGTTCGCCGCCCCGTTCGACCACGTGTCGTTCCCCGGCCTGTTCGAGGCCATGGCTCGCCGCGAGCTCCGCGCCGACCCCTCAATCATCGACTGAGCAGATGCGTGCTCCGGGTGTCGCTGGGTCTCGTGCGTCTTCGGGCGTCGCTTCGCTCCTGCCTACAACTGCGCTGCTCCTGCATCCGCACGTGCCTCTCGGCGACCGGCGAAGCCGGCTCGCCTTCGGCTCCGCGTCGATTTTGTCGGCGGGCGTCGCTTCGCTCCTGCCTCCGCACGTGCCTCCCGGCGACCGGCGAAGCCGGTTCGCCTCCGGCCGGCGCGATCGAGACGCTCCATGACTGACCTCGCTGACGATCTGTTCCTCCCGGAGCCCGAGCCCCGCGAGGTGCGCAACACGATCATCTCGGTCGACGACCACCTCGTCGAACCGCCCGACATGTTCGACGGCCGCCTGCCCGGCCATCTCCAGGACCGGGCGCCGCGCATCGTCACCACCGCGTGGGGCCACGAGGTCTGGGAGTTCGACGGGCAGCAGCACAGCCAGGTCGGGATGAACGCGGTGGTGGGCCGCCGTCCCGAGACGGTGAAGGTCGAGCCGTTCCGCTTCGACCAGATGCGCAAGGGGTGCTGGGACATCGACGCCCGCGTGCACGACATGGACCTCAACGGCGTGTGGGCGTCGATGAGCTTCCCATCGATGATCACCGGCTTCTGCGGCCGGGTGTACTCGCAGTGCTCCGACCCCGAGCTCGGCCTGGCCACCACCCGGGCGTACAACGACTGGGTGCACGACGAGTGGTGGCAGCCGCATCCCGACCGCGTCATCCCGCTGGGCATCACCTGGCTGAGCGATCCGGAGATCGGTGCGCAGGAGATCCGTCGCAACGCGGCGCGGGGCTTCCGGTCAGTCACGCTGCCGGAGCGCCCGCACCAGATCGGCCTGCCGTCGATCTTCAGCGAGTACTGGGAGCCGATCCTGCGGGCCTGTGCCGAGACCGACACGGTGGTGAGCCTGCACGTCGGGTCGTCGGGCATCGGTGAGTTCCCATCCGACTGCGGCGAGGCGATCATGCCCCTGGCGGCGACGATGTTCGGCCCGCTGTCGCTCCACGCCTGCATCGAGTGGCTCTGGTCGGGCTGGCCGGCCCGCATGCCCGACCTCAAGGTCGCGATGTCCGAGGGCGGCATCGGCTGGGTGGCGATGCTGCTCGACCGGCTCGACAACGTCATTGACCGCTCCGGCTACGGCCTCGGTTGGGACGAGCGGCCGGCCGACGTGCTGCGCCGCAACTTCTGGTTCTGCACGATCGACGACCCGTCCACGATCGACACGCGCCACACGATCGGCGTCGAGAACATCATGGTGGAGGTCGACTACCCCCACGGCGACTCCACCTGGCCCGACACCCAGGCCGTCATCGACAAGGCCTGGGGCCACATCCCCCCCGCCGAGCGCCGCGCCATGTGCAGCGAGAACGCCGCCAAGCTGTTCCGCCACCCGCTCCCCGAGCTCGTCCTGCCGCGCTGATACTGCGAAGCCCGGGTTCTCTGGAACCTGACGCTCGGTATTCGTGCGTGAGTTACCAGAGAACCGGGGTGAGGTGGGCCGGGTGGGGCGGGGTGGGGTGGGGTGGGGTGGGCCGGGGCGGGTCAGTGCTGGGGGCCGAGGATCCAGGCGGTCTCGTCGGCGCCGGGCTTGCGGTACCAGCCGCCCGCTGCCTGGGTGCCGCCGTCGACGTGGATCGTCTGGCCCGTCACATACGCGCTGAGCGCCGACGCGAGGAACACGGCGGCGCCGGCCATCTCGTCGACGTGGCCCACGCGCCCGAGCGGCACCATCCCCGCCGCGTGGTCCACCGAGTCGGGCGGGGCCACGGCTGCCAGCCCCTCCGTGAGCGTGAAGTCCGGCGCCAGCGCGTTCACGCGGATGCCGTGGGGCGCGAGCTCGAGCGCCATCGTCTTCGTGACGCTGATGACGCCCGCCTTCGCGGCGGCGTAGGCGGCGTAGCCCGGCGCAGCGCGGACGCCCTCGATCGACGTGACGCTGATGATGCTGCCGGCGATCTCCGCGTCGACCATTGCCCGCGCCACGTGCTGTGTGCACAAGAGGACGTGCTTGAGGTTGGCCCGGTAGAGCGCGTCCCAGCCGTTCTCCGTGCCATCGAGCAGCGGCTTCCAGAACACGCCACCCGCGTTGTTCACGAGGATCGACGGCACGCCGAGCTCGGCGGTCGTCTGCGCCAG
>JBQTKH010000250.1:0-12768 GCA_052386335.1 Microthrixaceae bacterium | reverse complement strand
GCGTTTCTGGGGTTCGTGCGTGGAGTTCAGTCGTGTGCTCTTCCTATCTAGCCAGAGGGTGTCGGGGGCGGTGCCGGGTGCGTACCAGAAGATGTCGGTGGTGCCGTCGCCGTCGTGGTCGCCGGGGATGGGGGTGTACGTGCCGCTGACGGATTGTGGGGCGGAGGTGAAGGTGCTGTTGCTGTTGCTGAGCCAGAGGGGGTCGGGGGCGGTGCCGGGTGCGTACCAGAAGATGTCGGCGGCGCCGTCACCGTTGAAGTCGCCTGGGATGGGTGTGTAGGTGCCGGTGACCGATTGGGAGCTCGAGATGAAGTCCAGGTTCGTGATGGTGAACTCGAACTCCGTAGGGGCACCTGCATTGTTCGCAACATCTTGGACGGCGATGGTGACCGTGTAGGGGCTTCCGCCCGGGGAGAGCGCGCCGGTCGGCGTGAAGACGATGGTGGAGTTGCCATCCCGGAAGCTCTTCGTGCCGGCAATGCTCACCTCGGTGCTGTCCACGAGGGTGATGGTCGAGTCAGCCGTGTCGAGGGGCTCGCTGAAGGTGGCGGTGATCTCTGCAGGCGGGTGGACGATCGACTCATCCGCTGGTGACGTCGAGATGACCAGCGGTGGGCCGAGCTCCTTCGTGGCGGCATCTGTGCCAACTGGGCTCGTGTTGCCCACAGCGTCGGTGGCTGTGGCGCTCGCCGTGATCGTGCCCTCGGACAGGGACGTCAGGTTCATCTCGACGGCCCAGGCCCCGCCCGCCGCGGTGGTGGTTGATCTCGTGATCGCCGCGGTGCCGGAGTTGGTGTCGTCGACGCTGACGACGATCGTGAGGTCCGCCTCTCCAGAGGTTCCCGTGATGTCCACGGCGCCTTGGTTGGCCGCAGTGATCGGGTCGTCGACGATCGTCAATCCCGGCGCGGCCGGGACGGCGCTGTCCTTCGTGGTTTGAGCTGTTGCCTCAGTGCTCTCGTTCCCGGCCTCGTCGGTCGCCCGCACCCTCACATCCAGGGTCCCGTTGTCGAGCGTGGACACATCGACGTCCGCAGAGAAGCTCCCATCGGCGGCCACCGTGGTGCTGACTGCGCTCGTGGCGGGATTGGCGTCATCGACGGACACGGTCACCGTGGCGGTGTCGTCGTCGGTTCCACCGCCGACGGTCAACGTGGTCTGGTTCGCCGCGTTGACCGGGTTCTCCACGCTCGTGATCGTTGGAGCGACCGGCGAGGTTGTGTCGACTGAGAACACGAACGCCGTGTCGACCTCGTCGGTGCCGACCAGGTCCTCAGCGTGCACCGAGACCGAATAGCTGCTCCCCAGCTGCCCCAGGGTGCTGGAGGGAGTGAAGACGATGGTGTCGTTCACGAAGTCGGTCGTCGAGAACGTCACCTCGCCAGCGACCAAGTTGAGGTTCTTGTTCGCGACGGTGATCGTCGAAGCCGTCGTGTCGAGGGCCACGTCGTGAACCACACGCACGTCGACGGGCGGCTGCACGGTCGACCCGTCCGCGGGGGTCGTCGAGGTGCTCGTGATCGCCTGGGCCGGCGTGGCGGACCAAGTGACAGCTGCAGCGACGAGGACGGTGACGATGGCGAGGCGCCTGAGGGCGACGAGCATGGGAACCCTTCAAAGTCTCGGTGGGACTGCCCGACGTTGTGTCGTGACTGGTGAGACTAATTCGTCGCACCGGTACGAAACCGGGCGGGCAGAATCAGCCGAGGTAGGTGACCCACAGAGAGTCTGGTGCTGTGCCCGGTGCGTACCAGAAGATGTCGCCCCCGAACGTGCCGGCATAGTCGCCGGGGATCGGCCTGTAGACGCCGCCGACCGTCTGGGTGCGGGCGGTGAAGGTGCCGTTGCCGTTGCTGAGCCAGAGGGGGTCGGGGGCGGTGCCGGGTGCGTACCAGAAGATGTCGGTGGTGCCGTCGCCGTCGTGGTCGCCGGGGATGGGGGTGTAGGTGCCGGTGATGGATTGTGGGGCGCTGGTGAAGGTGCCGTCGCCGTTGCTGAGCCAGAGGAAGTCGGGGGCGGTGCCGGGCGCGTACCAGAAGATGTCGGTGAAGGTGTCGCCGTCGTGGTCGCCGGGGATGGGGGTGTAGGTGCCGCTGACGCTCTGCGCGGCCGCGAGGAAGTCGGCGTTCGTCGGGGACTTGAACACATACACGAGGGCCGATGTCGGCGACGTGTTGCCAGCGGCGTCGGTCGCGGTCGCTGTCACCTCCAGGTAGCCGATGTCCAGCGCTGAGACGTCGAGCGTCAGCGACCACGGGCTGTTCGCCGTGGTGGAGCCCGTGACCGTGTCGGTGCCGTCGGTGACGCTCACCTCGACGGTCGACCCGGTCTCGGCATCCCCGCTGAGGTCGAAGGCGGCCTGGTTGGAAGGTGTCACGCGGTCGTCGCCGCCGGTGATGGTGGGTGCCGCGGGCGGGGTCCCATCCACGGAGAAGCTGAACTCGGAGGCCGGAACCTGAACGTTGGCCCCCAGGTCCTTCGCGGTGGCGGTCACCGTGTACGGACTGCCGGCGTCAGTCAGGGCCGTGGTGGGAGTGAACACGATCGTGGTATCGCCGTCCGCGAAGGTCGTGGTGCCGGCGACGGGCAGGTCGGTGTTGTCGACCACGCTGATGGTCGATCCCACCGTGTCGAGCACCTCGTCGTAGGTGGCCGTGATCGTGGCGGGCGGTTGCAGCGTGGCTCCGTCGGCTGGCGAGCTGCCGGTGAGGGACGGAGGAAGGTCCTTGGTGGCGGTGTCGTTGCCACTGGTGCCGGTGTTGCCGTTGATGTCGGTGGCGGTGGCGGTGGCGGTGATCGTGCCTTGAGCGAGCGTCGTGAGGTCGACGTCGAGCGTCCATGCCCCACCGGGCGAGTTGGCGGTCGATTCAGTGACGGGCAAGGTTTCGGCGTCGGTGTCGTCGACGCTGACGTTGATGGTCAGGTTGTCTTCCCCGGAAGTCCCAGAGATGGTGACGGCGCTCTGGTTGCCGGCGCCGATCGGGTCATCGGCGATCGTCACCGCCGGTGCCGCGGGAGCGACGGTGTCCTTGAACGAAGCCCGTTGGGCGAGCGCGCTGACGTTGGGGGGGGACGTGGCGTCCCTGGCCGACACCTTCGCGTTCAGGGCGCCATCGGCGAGGGTGGTCACGTTGAGGAAGGTGCTGTAGGCGCCCGTCGTCGGGTCAGTACCTACCGTATCGTTGTAGACGAAGGCGCTGGTTTCGTCCTCGATGAGGACGGACACGGTCGAGCCCAGCTCAGCGACGCCCCTCACGAGCACGGCGGCCTGGTTCCCCTTGTTGACCGGGTTGGTGAATGCGTCGATGGTCGGCGCGGCAGGCGCCGTGGTATCCACCGTGAACGTAAAGGTGGTTACGGCCGTACCGGTGTTCGTGGGCGCAGCCGCTCCCGTGGCGGTCACCGTGTAGGGGCTTCCCGCCTCGGTGAACGGGCTGGCGGGCGCGAACGCGATGGTGTCGTTCAGGACGAGCGTCGTGGCGTACGAGGTCGAGCCCAAGACGGCGGCATTGAGCTTGTCTTTGACGGAGATGCTGGAGGTCACTGGGTTGAGGCTGACGTTGTGCACGACGCGCACGTCTTCCGGTGGTTGCACGGTGGTGCCGTCCACCGGGGTCGTCTCCGTCATGATGATCGCCTCCGCGCCCGCCGGTGGGGCGAAGACCAGCCCTGAGGCGAGGAGCAGTGCGGCAACGGCGCCGATTCGTCTGATGGCGATGGACATTGGGCCCTTCGAATCGTCTGGTGGTGTCGATCGACTTGCGAGGTGAACGGTGGGGTGCAGACTAATTCAGGCCCGAATTGCCGGGGGATCGCAGAGTCTGGCGGCGCCCTCGGCAGGACTCGAACCTGCGCCACCGGCTCCGGAGGCCGGTGCTCTATCCGCTGAGCTACGAGGGCGGGGGATGCACAAAACCTGGCAGAGAACCTCTGGACCGGACCCCAGGGGCAAGGGGCGATGCTAGCGGGGCCGGGCCGAGGGCCCGAAGTTGCGCCGGATCGGCCTCTGGTGGCCCCAGAGGCGGCTTGGTGGGCGGCCTGGTTGACCGGGGGGCTCAGGCGGCGATGTCGACGGGCTCGCGGTGCCGTGACACGGCAAGCGAGTTGATCATCAGCGCGTAGCCGAGGAGGTTGAGAAGCTGCCGCCGGTGGCCGAGGCTGTGAGCTCGGCGGAGCCAGAGGGTGTCCTCGAGGGCCCGATTGATCGACTCGGCGTCGTTGCGCCGCCGGAAGAGCGCACGGAAGTCGGGATCCTCGGGTGGGATGGGGCGGACGTTCTCGGTCCGGTTGAACTTCCGGGCGATGTCACTCGCGTCGCCGTGGAGCCGGACGGTCAGCGTGCCTCCGCCGACGTGGTCGGGGAGGCGGTAATCGTTGTACCAGCGATACCCGCCCTTGTCGGCGTTGCGGTGGGTCCGGATCCGGGCGAGCGGCACGAAGAGCAGCGCCCCGTCGGCGGCGAGGGTTCCGATCCCGATCGCACCTGCCCGGGCGTAAAGATCGACCTTGCGGGGGACGCCGTCGGGCTGGGTGATGGTCTTGGTTTCGACGAAGACCAGCTTCTCGACCCGACGGTCCCGCTGGTTGCGGCGCGGCCCCTTCGGGTTCGCCTTCGCGGCAGCGACCCGGTTGATGGGCAAGAGCCCCAGCTCCCGCAGGAGGGTCTGGTGATGCACGCCCCGCAAGGCCGTGTCGTAGACGACGCCCTGCGCGCCGGGGACGAGCGGCGCGGTGCGTTCGAGGCAGCCCATCGCCGTTGCGGCCTCGCCGCCCTTGGTGTGCACGTACGCGACGTCGAGCAGGATCCGACTGTGCACGTCGGGTCCTCGGGTGGCGAGGAGCACGAACTTGGTGCCCCAAGCGGTTTCTCCGGTCCCTTCGAAGTGCAGGTCGGCGTCGGGTTCGTAACGCAGCGGGCGGAGCTCACCGGTTGTTCGGTCGAGTCGCCGGTCACCGGGCTTGGCCCGATAGAGCGGGGTGATCACCTTGCCGTCCCCGTGGAGGAGCCGGTCGAGATGGGGATGGGTCCACGACCCCGCGCCGCCAGGATCGAGGAGCCCAAGGTCGAGAGCTTGACGGGCAGCGGCGGCGCGGTGAATCGCGCCGAGCTGGTCGAGGATGACGGGGTCGGTGAGGTAGCGGTTCCTCAGATACAGGTAGTGGTGGCGCCGTATCGGCTGACGCGGCAGCCGCACCCCAACTCGCTTCGCAACGCGCCGTCGGATCCAGCGCCACATCGTCGGGTGCGCGAACTCTGCTTCCACCTGGCGGGCCGATCCGAACACGCTGATCGCAGCCTCGAACACGATCGCCATGAACGCGGGGTAGTCGCGAGGACGTCCGCCGTGGTGGCGCGGGGGACTCGGCACCGCAGATGCGAGCTCGTGTACCTCCGGGTTCGCAAGGATCGCCTCAAGACGCGCAAGCGCGCTGACCCCCTGCCGACGATCAGCCATCCACGGAGCGCCAATCCCAGCCAATGAACCGGGCGGTTCGGTCGAGACTCCGCATGCCAAGCCGGGCGGCGGCCAGATCAATCCGCCCGGTCTCGTCGAACACCTTCCGGCCCGCCCACGCGGCCACCGAAGACGCCCGCACCCCCGGGGCATCAGCAAGCCCCACCCTTGTGAGCGTCCTCGAGATCAGACCGACGGCCGATGACTGCGCAAGCGCTGAGCCCGGAACCCCACCACCGACGATCGGCACCTCCGGATCAGAGTCCAGGCCGGCCACGTCTCGCGTGAGCTGGTTGGTGCCCCACGTCGTCAGCGGCCCCCATCGAGCCTTTGTTTGTGCCGTGCCATGGATCCACACCCGACCGCGCTCAAGATCCAGATCCTCCAGGACGATCCACGGCACCTCACCCGTCCTCGCGCTCGCCTCGCACAACGCCCACGCGGTTGCAGGTCGCTGGCCCGCGCCGACCGCGGCTGCCCGACACAGATCGATCTCATCGTCGTCCAGAGGACGAAATGATCCTGGCCGCCGCGGCGAGAGGGTCACGTCGATCGACGGATCCCCATCCGCAAGTCCCAGCTTCCGGGCCGCGCGAAACAGTGTCCGAACCGAGAGCCGACGGAAGTACTGCAGCGATGTACCTGGAACCGAGCCGTCCGTCGTTGGTGCCTCAACGAAGCACGCCACCATCTCGGGACCCACGTCATCAAGGTTCTGCACGTGAAACCCGCGCTCGACGAAGCCAGCGAACTGAGACATCAACGCCTCGAGCCGCACGAGTGTTTGATCACTCAAGGTGCCGTCGACGCGTACCGCTGCGACGACGGCCTGAACGGTCTCACCCGGGGCGCGACGCACAAGAGACGTAGCCTGAGGCACGTCAGGACCTCCTCAACAGGTTCTGGCCAGGCCCCGGGGTGTTTGCGCACCGCCGGGGCCAACTGTCTAAGAGTTTAGACAGACCTGGGCTGTCCCTGCAACTGCGTAACGTTCCACCCGTGACACCGAGCGTCAGAACCGAGGACCTCGTCGACGCTCACGAGGTCGCCGAGCTCCTAGGCCTTGCCCATCCCAACAGCGTGAGCACCTACCTGCGCCGTTATCCAGACATGCCGCGTCCGATCATCGACCGTGGACGGGGCCGCACAAGGCTCTGGATTCGAATGGACATCGAAACCTGGCAAGCAACCCGAAGAAAGGTCTCGCGGTCAGACTGATGCTCGTTGTGAGTTAGGCGAGCCCCACCCGAGCCGCCAGCGCCTCGGGGCCGACGAGCACCAATTGGGAGATGGCGCGGCTGATGCCGACGTAGAGGAGCGCGTCGGCGACGTCTGCGGTTGGTGAGGCGAGGATGACGCAGTCGGCTTCGAGGCCCTTGATGCGGTGGACGTTCTCGCAGGCGACGTGGCCGATGCGTCGGTCCTCCCAGGGCACGAGGCTGAGCTCGGCGCGCAGGGCGTCGCGCACGGAGGTCGTGCACGTCGCCACCACAATTGCCGCAGGGTCGCGTTCGTCGGTCTCGAGGAGGTCGACGAGGCGATCGTTGACGGCGTCGATCACGGCGCGCAGGTCGTCGGCCGGCAGCCATTCCACGCCGAGGGCGCCGGGGCCGATCATGGGGGCGCGGGCGCCGTCGAGG
Source organism: Microthrixaceae bacterium (assembly GCA_052386335.1). Classification (GTDB taxonomy): domain Bacteria; phylum Actinomycetota; class Acidimicrobiia; order Acidimicrobiales; family VFJN01; genus VFJN01. The sequence continues at coordinate 5,672 of JBQTKH010000250.1, read as the reverse complement.
TGGCGGCGCAGCAGGCGGGCGATCTCGTGCACGTTGCGGCAGTTGTTGACGAGCTCGGCGACGGCCCAGCCGTCGTCGGCCGACGGTGCGACGAAGCCCCGGTCGTAGAGCTCCTGCGCGTCGTCGGCGACGACGAGCAGCCGGCGGGAGCCGTCGGGATCGAGGAGCCGTTCGAGGAGGTCCATCCAGGCGGGGCTGAAGTCCTGGCCTTCGTCGACGACGATCGTGTCGAACCGCTCGGTGACCTGCGGCCAGTGCTGGTGCAGGTGGTCGACGGCGGTGATGGTCCACCAGTCGTGGTCGGCGAGCTCGGGGATCGGCAGCGGGGGCATCCCGTTGAGCTCGAGGGCCACCCGCAGGAACCCGCCGATCACGAGGCGCTCGTCGTCGGGCAGCTGGGCGGCCATGCCGGCGGCGAGCGGGTCGTTGTAGCAGGTGAGCAGCACCCGCTCGTCGTCCACGAAGGCCCGTCGGGCCCACCCCATCGCGAGGCGGGTCTTGCCGGTGCCGGCGCGCCCGGTGACGTAGGCCCGCCGGTTGGCGTCGAGGGTCTCGAGGGCGGCGACCTGGTTGGCGCACAGCTCGTCGAGGCGCTCCCGGACGGCCCGGGCGCGGGCGTCGGGGTCGTAGGTGAGCTCGACGTCGGGACGCAGCGTGGCGACGATGGCCTCCACCGCCGCCGCGCTCAGGGCCTGACCGCCGCGTCGGTCGCTGACCAGCGCCTCAATCGCCTCCTGGGGCGCCTCGAGCGAGCCGGTGAGGAGGAGCTGCACGACGGCGGTGTCGGGTGGCAGCACCCCGTCGACCTCGACGGTGTTGGGCAGGGCGACGCCGTACTCGACATCGAGCCGCCCGAGCTCCCCGCCCAGGGCTCGCAGCGTGTCGCGCAGCGCGTACGCGTTGTCCTGGGCCTGGCGCATCGGCTGCGGTTCGAGGGGACGACCGTCGCTGCACCACGCCCCGTCTCGCACCCGCATGCGGTGGCCCTTCACCTCGATGTCGACGACACCCCAGTCCGCGTGCACGAGCACGACATCGAGCTGGTGGTCCCGCCGGTCGGCCCGCAGCCCGACGTCAGGAAGGATCAGCCACCCATCGCTCAACCCATCCCGGAACGCCTCCACCACCCGCCGCTCCGCATCGTTGCGCAACGACGCCAACGGAAACTCATCCGGTACAAGACGCCCCATGGGTGGGGATCTTGGCGCAGTTCCGGGGGGCGGGTGGGGGCGATGGAACGGGAACGAGGCAGAGGGGAGGCGTGCGGTATCGCTCGACGTGCGCTGTCTGCTCGGAGGGGCCAGGTCGAGGACCCGCGGCGCTCGTTACCGGATCGGGAGGTCTCGGATGGCGACGCGGGTTGGGCTCATCGACACGATGGCACCCCGCTGGAGGGCGTCCTCGATGGCGGGAAGGTTCGCGATGAGCAGAGCACCGTGGACGTCGGGGGTGAGCTCGGCGACATCACGAAGGTGAATCACCGATGGGTTGGCGGCCCGGCGGAGGGCGAGCAGCATCGGGAAGTCGCTGTCGGCGGTGACGACCACGAGTCCGCGTTCACTGGCGTGGTCGAAGATCGCTGCGTCAGAGGCGCCGAGCAGACCTTCGCTGTCGACGTGGACAGCCTCGTAGCCAGCGCTCGCCAGCACCGCCACGAGCTGGGGTGAGAGGTTCGCGTCGAGCAGCAGCTTCATGCAGTGCGGGACACCGGCACCTCACGCTCGTTGACGCGGGCGGCGGCGTACTCGAGGGCGGCGAGGACATCTTCGCGCTCGAGGTAGGGGTAGTCCTCCAGCACCTGCTCGGTGGTTCGGCCGGTGGCGAGCTGGCCGAGCACCATGCCGACGGTCACCCGGAGGTCGCGGATGCAGGGCACGCCACCCATGCGCTCCGGATCGACGGTGATTCGCTCGAAGGCCACGCACCGATGCTACGGGACTGCGGCCGCAGCGCCCAGGGTCGATTCGCCGTCAGCTCAGGCCGGCCCGACCTGCGTTGCGAGGTCCTCCGGGCCCACGGGCACGAGTTCGGAGCCGGCGCCCGTGATGCCGGGACCCTCAGAGGCGCGGTGGTGCGCGCGGCGACGCGCCGTTGGCCGAACCGCGTGCCTCACGCGGCGATCGGTCCTGCCCGACTTCGGAGGGTGCGCCCGTACGGGCTGGTGACGACGATCTCACTGTCGGCGTCGCCGCTGGCGTCCCACCCCCCTTCGTGGAGGAGGTGGTGATGGTGCCAGCACACGCCGAAGAGATTGGCCGCGTCGGTGGGGCCGCCGCGGGTCCAGTGGATCATGTGGTGGAGGTGACGGAGTGGTCTGCTGCACCCTGGCCAGCGGCAACGGCCATGGTCTCGCCCGATCACCCGGCGGCGGAGCCAGGCGGGCGGGTTGCGGGTGGCACGGCCGACGCCGACGGTGCGACCGTCGGGCGTGTCGAAGCTCACCTCGATGCGGGTGTCGCACAGGAGTCGGCGCAGCACGGCGTCGGTGATCGGGTGGCCGTTGATGGTGGCGTTGCCCGCCGCGTCGCGCTCGGGCTCGCTGAGGCGCTCGAGCAGCGCGGCGGGGGCGTGGATGACGACCATCGCGGCGTCGGGCTCGGAGCCCTCGGCCGCGGATCGGGCGAGGTCCTCGGCGCACAGGTCGCGCAGGGCGCCGGCCGTGCGTCGCTCGTGGGGCGCCCACAGGCCGGTCTCGGGATCGGGCCCGGCGGCCTCGGCTCGGCGGTTCAGGGCGGACTCGACGATGGCGGCGTCGTCGTTGGCGAAGAAGCCCGACACGCGGGTGCCCAGGCCGGAGCGGTCGCGTCGGAAGCGCAGATGGGTGAGCCGGCGGGCCTCGTCGTGCTCGCTCTGGCGGGCCCGTCGCCGCTGCTTGGCCAGCACCTCGACCTCGGCGCAGCTCAGCGACGGCAGGAGCTCGGCGAGGTGCTCGTCGTCGGCGGGCGTGGCGAAGCTGAGGGCGAGGCGGAGCTGCTCGAAGCTGAGGTGGCCCGACACGAAGCGCGCCCGGATGCGAGGCAGGTTCTCCAGCGCGGTAGCGGCTCGCACCCACTGACCGGCCGTGGTTCGGGAGATGTTGCAGCGGTAGGCGAGCCAGTCGGCCATCGTGAGGGAACCGTCGGCGCGGAAGTCCTCGAGGTGATTGGCGGCGAGGAGGACGCGGAGGGCCTCGTCGAGCAGCGCGTTGCGCTGCGTGAGGAGGTGGTCGAGCAGGACCTCACGCTCGTCGGGCGTGCACTGCTCGTAGTCGAGCGGCTGGTCGGGCACGGTTCACCTCCGGGACGCATGTCATGGTTCGACTGCTGGGGACCCCGAGAATCGACCCGGGTCCCGAAGGGGAAGACCCCCAGATTACAGCCGTGTAGTTCGGCGTGCAACAGGCTTCTTCCTCGATGAGCCCCCGCCGCCACGCGATGCGGACGACGGAGAGCACCAGCCCGACGAGGGTGGCGATGCCGGCGATCGTCGACTCAAGACAGCCGTTACCTCGACGTTGACGACGCCCCGGTCCTCATGCACGAGGAGGACATCGAGCTGGTGGTCCGCAGTCCTCCCGTCTGAACGGACGAGTCCACGCGCCCGGATTCATCAACCTTGACAGGGAGGTCACCCTCGGCAATAGATATGTGTATGGCTAGAACGAAGGGCTGGACGGAAGACGATCTTCGAGGCGCGCTCGATCGCTATGAAGCCGAGTTGCGTGCTGCCGGAAAGGCTCGCAACACCATCACCACCTACGTGCAGCACCCCGAGCGCTTCATCAACTGGCTCGTTGGCTCGTACACCCCGCGCACGGTGGCCCAGGCACCCGATCGCAGAAGTTCGACCTACGCGCCGCTGCGCGAGTACCTCGAGAATCGGACGGAGTCAGTCGTGCGGCTGAGCTTCGGTGAAGTTGAGCGAATCCTTCAGCGGCCGCTGCCAGCGTCAGCACGGAAGTACCGGCCATGGTGGGCGAACGAGCGCAGTGGGACGCACGTGCACGCTAGGGCTTGGCTAGACGCCGCTCGGAGTACAACAAACGTCGACTTGAACGCCGAAACCGTGGACTTCGTCCTCTAGGTGTCGACCACGAGAGCAACCGCACGTCATCGCGGATCAAGCGTTGCGTGCAGGTGCCGCGCCCTGAGCAGTGGACCCCGCTCCGAACCGCCACGCTCGTCTCGCGTGGCGTGCCGTGAGGTGATCGGTCGGGGGTGGCTGGGCGCTTCGGAACGCGGCAGCGGGTGCGTGAGGTTCAGTCTCCGCGACGGATGGCTCTAACCACTTCCACGAAACGATCTCGCGCGTCGGCGAACGCTGCCTCCAATTCGTCCCACTCCGCGCTCGGCACGTCTGCCGTGCCCGCCTGAAGGGCTGCTCGAACGCTCGCCTGCGTGCGCCGTACCTCCGTCAGGAGAACTTCGGCCGCAGCGGCAACCTCCGACGACGCGCTGATTCGAACCATTGCTGCCAGCTTCTGCAGCTCGCGGTAGTGGTCCTCCCTGTCGTCATCAGCGGCTCGCAGAGTGGCTTCGTCTATAGGTCTGCCCATGATGCCGAGCCACGATCCGACCACCTGGGTCGCTGCGGCTATGAAACCTGCATACAGCTCTCGTCGCCGTTGCACCGCCTCCCTTCGGCGATCGGCCTCTTGAGTATCGCGGGAAGCACGAATCTGCTGACGGGCCACGCCGTACGTAACAGAGCCGCCGATGGCAGCACCGATCAGCCCGCTCGCGGCGGCGACGACCGAGGGAGCAAGGTCAGCCACGTGGGAACGCTATCCCTGCTGGACTCGTCGGCCGGCTAGGTCTCGTCCAACGGAAGGTTCCTTGCTGCGGCCCGGCGTACGGACCAACACACGTCAGCCTTCAACTCAAGGGTCTCGAGGGCGGCGACCTGGTTGGCGCACAGGTCGTCGAGGCGCTCCCGAACGGCCCGGGCGCGGGCGTCGGGGTCGTAGGTGAGCTCGACATCGGGGCGCAGCGTGGCGATGATGGTCCACCGTCGCCGCGCTCAGGGCCTGCCCGCCGCGGCGGTCGTTGACTACGTAAGGAGTTCCTTCGGCCATTCCTTCGGCTTGAGGCCCTGCTTGGCCGCAAAGTCGGCCCAGGTGCGAACGGTGTCATTGTCCGGCCCGGGCTTGAGTGCCCAGCCGTGAAGTGTTCCGTTGTAGGACCAGAATCCCGTGGCCTTCGTGTCGACGCGCGTCAGGAGTCCGTCACGGTGGTAGAGGCGGCCGAGTGCGCCACCGATGAACGCCGACGCGGAGTACTCGAGTCCCTCACCACGGTCGAGGGCGGCTTGCGTGTGGTCGTAGAGCTTGACGAGGTGCTTGTACTCGCCCGGGTTGGCGACGGCGTACCGATACTCCACGATGCCGTACTCGATGTATGTCTCGCCGGGAGTGAGGCACCGGAGCAGGGCGTCGTAGATACCAAGCTCCTCGGAGAGGCCGTCATGGCCGGCCCCGTCGAGGGGGCTACGGCCCGTGCTGAGCCACGAGTAACCGGACTCGCCATGCACGGGGCTCGCGCATGAATACCGCCAAAGGCCGGGGCCTTCGACCTCCCAGGTGACGAAGTCGTCGCCGTCGCGACACGTCTGGCACACCTGGCGCATCGGTCCGCGCGCCACTAGGAGGCAATCTTCGCTCGAGCCGCGTTGAACACGTCGGCGACGGAACACTT
>JBQTKH010000249.1:0-29191 GCA_052386335.1 Microthrixaceae bacterium | reverse complement strand
AAGGCGCCGCGCGGCCGCCGCGAGCGACAGTGCACCGAGCGCGTCGAGGGCGTGGGCGGCGTCGGTCGCGTGCTGGTGGCGCAGATGCGGGGGAGCGAGCTCGTCGCGGGCGGTTCGGCGCGCTCGGCTGAGCGAGACGCGGGCGGCCTCGACCGTCAGCCCGCTGGTGGTTGCCTCCTCCGCTGCGACCGCGAGCCACTCGTCCGCTTCGTGGAGCTCGTCGACGACCACAAGGCAATCGGCGATGAGCCGTGTGATGAGCACCGCCCAGCCCTGGGAGAGGACGACGCCCTTGCGACGCGCGGCCATGAGCGGAGCGAGCGCCGCTGAGGCCATGTCGGGGTCTTCGAGGGCGGTGGCCACCTCGGCGAACAGGACGGCAACGGGGAGGTCTCGCATCTCAGGCTCAGGATCGGGTGGGCGCCAGGCGCGCTCGCGCAGGGCCCGACGGACGCGCTCGGTGTCGCCGAGCAGCGCGTCGATCGCGATCTCGTAGCGCGCCGTGGTCCCTGGGCCCGCACCCATGCGGTGGATGGCATCCCGAGCGCCCGATCCGTCCCCGCGCAGGGCGCGGCCGAGAGCCATGGCCGGCACCGCGATGGCAGTTGGCTCGAGGTACGCCGATCGGCTCACCGCGAGCTCCGCCATCGCCCCGAGCCGCTCCACGTCGTCGAAGCGGCCATGGACGAGCGCGAGGCTCGTCGCCCCCGCGGCGGCCAGGCCGTGCTCGCCCCACACCTGCGAGGAGGCGAGCCGCGGAAGCAGCGTGGCCACGGAGGCGGTGGCCCGGTCGACTCGTCCGGCCAGGTGGTCGACGAGGTTGCGGCGGACCGCTGCGTACATCCCCGGTGACACCCCGGGAAGGTCCGTGCCGGTCCGCATGGCGCGCTCGTACGCTTCGATGGCCGCGTCCAGCTCGAGGCGCGTCCACCGTGCCAAACCCTCCGCCACCCACACCGCCGCCGTCACCGTTGGGGGCGTCGTGTCGTCCAGCAGCGCTCGGGCGTCGGCCGTGGCCGCCACGGCTTCGTCGGTCTGGCCGGTTGCCGCCCAGATCTCCGCGAGCAGGCTCAGCAGCTCGGCGCGCATCGACGGGTCGGCCCCTGGGTTGCTGCGCAGGTAGTCCCCGATGAGCTGCGTCGGACTCGAGCCCAGCCCGGACTCCCCCGCGTTGGTCACGAGCGTTCTCGCGAGGCGACCGACCGCTCGTCCCCACCGGATCTCGTCGCCGTGTGCTCGAGCCAGCTCGATCGCCGTCGTGCCGTGCCGATGGGCCGTGGCGAGGTCGAAGTCGCGGCTGGCCGCGTCGGTGACGAGCAGATGGAGCTCGGCGAGGTCCTGCCACGGCGCTTCGGGGGGCGCGGCTGCCAGCGCTCGTTCAGCCGCGATGCCGGCGTCGGCCCACGCGCCCAAGCTCATGGCTCGCAGCGCCGCCCGCGTCGCCCAGCGCGCGACCCGCGAGCGCTCGACACCGTCGCCCGATCGCCAGAGGTGGTGCGCGATGGCGATCGCCTCGGTCTCGTCGGCGCGGGCCTCGAGGGTGTCGGCGATCCGGAGGTGGATGCGCTGGCGCGCCCGCAGGCTCGGTGCGTGGAACAGCACATGGCGGACCTGGGACGAGGCGAAGGCGCAGCGGTTGGTGAGGTCGCGGAGCAAGCCCGCATCGACGGCCTCCTCGACCAGTGCGTCGGCGGCCTCCGGCGTGATCCCGGCGATCTCTGCGACCTCGACGATCCGGTGGTGGTCCCCCAGGAAGGCAGCGATGGTGAGGAGGTCGCGGCAGGGCTGGCTCACGACCGCGAGGGCGTCGATCACCGAGCGATCGAGCTCGTCGGGGCTGACTCGCAGCGGGTCGAGGGGCTCTGGCGCAAGCGTCCCACCCGCGACTGCCAGGCGACCCTCGCTCACCCCGCGGCGCACGATGCTCTGCGCGAGCAGCGGGCTGCCAGAGGTGGACTCCATCACCTGCTGGAGCAGGGCGGCCGAGGCGGGGGCCGGGCTCAGCGTCGAGAGCAGATCACGCATCTCAGCGCGGTCGAGGCCGCCGAGCTCGATGGACACGGTGTGGGGCTCGCGCTCGAGGCGCGACAGGGTGCGCCCCACCCGTGCGTCGGTGACGGGGGTGCGGACGGTGACGATCGTCAGGAGCTGGACGGGTCGCGAGCCCGAGGCGTGGTCGAGCACGACGAGCAGGTGCATCAGGAGGGCCTGGCTGGCGGGGTCGACCCATTGGAGGTCGTCGATGACGAGCACCACGGGCCGTCGGGCGGCGGCGAGGAGGATCTCCGCCACCTCCCCCCATGACCGGGTGGGGTCGGTGGTGGGGTCGGACGGCGTCGAGGCGCGACCGAGCAGCCACGGGCCGTCCTCGTGCAGCGGTCCGAGGGCCATGGTGAGCGGCAGGTAGGGGAGCGACAGGTCCTCCTGGCCGGCCCCCCACAGGGTGCGGCCACCCTGGCTCAGGGCGTGGGCGCTGATGGCGCGGGCGAGGCGGGTCTTGCCGATCCCGGCCTCGCCGCTCAGCACGAGGAGCTGGGGGACGCCCTGCGACGCACCCGCGAGCAGCTCACGGGCGACGTCCAGCTCCCGCTGACGGCCGACGAGCGGCTCGCTGCTCCGACGGCGCAACACGGGCAAAAGGTACTCCCGCGCTCACGGGCGCCGGCTCGGTTTGGGAGCTGGGGCGGTCAGGTCGTGGGCGCGGTGATGCTGGCCATGTCGCCGTCGATGCCGGCCATCACTCGTTCGATGAGGGCCCCGCGCAGCGCGAGCTTGGTGTGGCTGTAGGCACCCGTGCGGTACTCGCCGAGCCGACGCGCCTCCGCGATGGCCGTCGCCTCGCACACGTCGGCGGCCACGACGCGGTCGAGGTAGCCGGCCTCGACGGCCCCCGCCGGGTCGTAGATCTCCGCTTGGATCGCGCCGCGGGTGAGGTGAGCGGGAGCGAGGCGCGCGTGGGCGAGCTCCGTCGCGTACTTGGGAAGGCCCATCCCGATCGCCGTCTCGTTGAGGCCGATCTTGGCGGGGCCGTCGGCGCCGATGCGCGTGTCGCAGGCCAGGGTGAGCAGCGCTCCTGCGGCCAGCGCGTGGCCGGTGACGGCGACCACGACGGGCTGGGGGTGGCCGAAGATCCGCATGAGGAGCTTGCCGCCCGCGCCGACGAGGGCACGCGTGCGCTCGATGCCCGCGGTCATCTCGGTGAGGTCGAAGCCAGCCGACAGCTTGCCGGGCCGACCCACGATGGCCACGGCCCGGGCCTCGCCCTCGGCGTTGCTGAGGTACTTGTGGAGCAGATCGATGAGCCGGTGGCTGATGACGTTGACCTTGCCGTCATCGAGGCGGAGCACGGCAACGCCGTCCTCGAGCGTGTAGGTGACCGGTGTGGTGGCTGACTCGTCCGACATGAGCCGGAGACTAGGTGCTCGTCAGTCGCTGGTGACGAAGTCGATGAGCTGCTCGACCGCACCGACGAGGGCGGGCTCGAGGTCGCGGTAGGTGCGAACCCGCCCGAGCAGGTGCCGCCAGAACTCGCCGGCCGTCTCGGTCCGCCCGAGCCGGTCGAGCACGCCCTGCTTCCACGGCACCCCGAGGGGCACGACGGGCCACGCGGGGATGCCTGCCACTGCGGGCCGAACCGCAGCCCACACGTCGACGAAGGGCGTGCCGGTGACGAGCACGTGCGGGTGACGGATCTCGTCGGCGGCTCGGGTCTCCTTGGATCCTGCAACGAGGTGGTCGAGCAGGATGCCAATGCGCCGACCGGGGCCGGGCGCGAGGTTGCGCACGACGGCCGTCAGATCGTCCATGCCGTCGAGCCGCTCCACGACGACACCCACCTCGCGGAGATCGTCGCCCCACACCTTCTCGACGAGCTCCGCATCGTGGATGCCTTCGACGAGGATCCGGCTGGCCCGCGCGACCCGGGCCCGCACGTTCGGCGACGCGATCGAGCCCGACGCGGTGACGCCGGTCGCCTTCTGCGCCGCCCGGACCGGCGCCACAAGGGTGCAGGTCTGGCCGCTCACCATGAAGCCGCCGGGCGTCGGTCGAAGCGGGCGGTGGACGTTGCCGCGATCGCTCAGCACGACCTCGATATCGTTGAACGACACGATCGACCCGACGATGCCGCTGGCGCGGTGCTCCACGACGAGGCCTCGCATCGCCTCGACGCGGGGGTAGGTCGGACGCCGGCTGGGGGCATGGTCGAGGTCGATGGGGTCGGACAAGATCCCGTCGTCGCGCATCGTGTGACGGTACCGATGGGGTTGTGGTCGCCCGCGGACCCGGTGGGAGGATGCGGCGGTGATCCTCGTCGACGCCACCGATCTCAGCGTGAGCCGGCCGGGCAAGCCGCTCTTCAGCAACCTGTCGGTGACGGTTGCGAGTGGCGACCGTCTCGGCGTCGTCGGCATCAACGGTTGCGGCAAGTCGACGCTCCTCAACGTGCTGGCCGGGACGCGCGAGCCCGAGGGTGGTTCCGTTCGTCGTGGGCGCGGCGCGCGCATCTCCGTGCTCGACCAGGACGCCCCTCTGCCCGAGGGCACCGTCGCCACCGTGGTGGGCCACGGATGGGAGGGTGCCGCTGTGCTGGACCGACTCGGCATGGGCGCGGCGATGGACGCCGACGTCGCCACGCTCTCCGGCGGTCAGGTGAAGCGGGTCGCGCTCGCCCGCGCCCTCGTCGCGGTGGGCGGACCGGGCGGCCACGCCGACGACGGCGACCTGCTCATCCTCGACGAGCCCACCAACCATCTCGACCTCGATGGCATCGCGTGGCTCGAGGACTGGCTGGCCCGCTTCAGTGGCGGCCTCATCCTCGTCACCCACGACCGGCACGTGCTCGACCGGGTGACCACCTCGGTGCTCGAGCTCGACCGCGGCAAGGGCTACCTCCACGTGGGTGGGTACCAGAGCTGGCTCGATGCCCGCGCCGAGCGCGAGGACCGAGCCGCGGGCGCGGAGGCGAAGCGGCGCAACCTGGCACGGGCGGAGCTCGCGTGGCTGCGGCGAGGCGCGCCGGCTCGCACACGAAAGCCCCAGGCCCGGATCCAGGCCGCCACGGCTGTCGTGTCGGGACGCGCGGAAACAGCAGCCCGGACCGGCGACCTGCCGCTGCATGTCGAGACGCCCCGCCTGGGTGATCAGGTGGTCGAGCTGCACGACGTTGGCGACGGCTATGACGACCACTGGCTGTTCCGGGGCGTCGACCTGGCACTCGACCCGCGCGAGCGCCTCGGCATCGTGGGTGCCAACGGCGTCGGCAAGACCACCCTGCTCGACATCCTCGCTGGTCGTCGGGAGCCCCGTGAGGGCCGCGTCGTCACGGGGTCGACGGCACGGGTGGCGGTGTACGACCAGCGGGGCGAGTCGCTCGACCCCGACAAGCGGGTGCGGGAGGCGATCGCCGGTCCGAATCGTCAGCCGGACTGGACCGACGCTCGCCTGCTCGAGGCCTTCTGGTTCGACGACGACGCGCAATGGGCGCCGATCAGCCTGCTCTCGGGTGGTGAGCGTCGCCGTGTGCAGCTGCTGCTCACGTTGGCCAAGAAGCCCAACGTCCTCCTCCTCGACGAACCGACCAACGACCTCGACCTCGACACGCTGCGCGCGCTCGAGGACTTCCTCGACGACTGGCCCGGAGCCCTCATCGTCGTGAGCCACGATCGGGCGTTCCTGGAGCGCACCGTCGCCGATGTGCTCGTGCTCGACGGCAAGGGCTTCGCCGGGCGGCGCGCGGGTGGCTACGCGCGGTGGGAGGCCGAGCGTCGGGCCCGGATCGCCGACGGGGGGAGGAGCGCCCCCTCGGTCACCGCCACCGCTCCCCGTGTGGCGCGGCGAGGCGCGGTGTCAGCGGCAGCGACGAGGCCGGCGCGGGTCGGCCGGTCACCGAGCACCCTTCGTCACCTGCTCAAGGGAGCGGACAAGGACCTGGCCCGCATCGAGCGCGAGCTCACTGCCCTCACGGCGAAGGTGGAGGCGGCAGCCTCGGCCGGAGATCACGAGGCGCTGGCGCGGCTGGGGGCGGACCTCGCGATCGTCCAGGCGCGCCGGACCGAGACCGAGGAGCGCTGGCTCGAGCTCACCACCGAGCTCGAATCAGGCTGATCCGCCCGATCGGTGGTGACGGCCGAGCCCCGCCCGCCGGGGCTCGACCGACGACTGGTCACCGACGTGCTGACAAGCACGGGACCAGCGATCACCGAGTCGCTCCCTCCAGGTGGACCCGTCGGGTGCTGGTCCAAGAATCCATCTGGGGACACCAGGCCACCAGGGTCAGACGGACCAATTTTCCCCGTCCGGCGTGGGCGGTTGTCCCGATTCGGCCCGGTATGTCCGGATCGGCGCGTCTGGCGGACCCCTCTGGATCCGTCACGCCGAGCAGCGCGACACGGCTTGGTTCGCCGCGAGTGCAGGACTTCCAGAACGCGCTCGTTACCCTGGCTGCATGGCCGATGCCACCACCGCGACCGATGTGGTCGTCTTCACCGTCACCCCCGACGCCATCGCGCGGATCCTTGAGCTCCGCGAGGCCGAGGAGGAGCCCTCCGGGCTGGCGCTGCGCGTGGAGATCACCGGCACGAACGGCGTCGAGTACGCCTACGACCTCAGCTTCGACCCGATCGCCGAGGCCGACGAGGCCGACGCGATCTACCAGCAGGACGGCCTCCCCGTCATCGTGCCGGCGGGCAGCATCGAGCAGCTGACCGGCGCCACCCTCGATGTCCCAGCCGGCGGCGGGGCTGGCCTTGTGCTGCGCAACCCGAACCGGCCCGACCCGCTCTCGGGGAAGCACCTGGAGCTCACGGGTTCGGTTGCCGAGCAGGTCGAGCAGCTGCTCAAGGAGCAGATCAACCCCGCGCTCGCGGCCCACGGTGGCTTCGCGGAGCTGAAGGGGGTCGACGGCGACAAGGTCTACGTGACGATGGGCGGCGGTTGCCAGGGCTGCGCGGTGTCGGCGATGACCCTGCGTGACGGCATCGCCCGCTCCATCAAGGAAGCGATCCCCGAGGTCACCGAGGTCATCGACACGACCGACCACGACTCGGGCGAGAACCCCTACTACACCTGACCTCAACCGAGCTTTGCACCGGCACCACCGCCATGCGGTGCTGACGGTGCACAGAACGGGGTTGTGGGGTCAGGAGCGAAGGGCGGCGACCAGGGCGCGGGCCTCGGCGGCGAGACCCGGCCCGTCGAGACCGAGCTCGGCGTGGATCGCATCGGGCTTCGCGTGCGGGATGTACTCGATGGGGGTGCCGAGCACCCGAACCCGCGGGGGCGCGGCCGTGAGGTCGAGCCTCGAGATCGCATCGGCGATCATCGCGCCCACGCCACCCTCGCGGATGCCGTCCTCGGCGGTGAGCACGATCGGATGCGTCGCGGCGTCGGCGAGCATCTCGGGATCGAGTGGCACGACCCGCACGTCCCACACGGTCGCGTCGATGCCGTCCGCCGCGAGCGCAGCAGCGGCCTCCTCAGCGGCGGCGAGCATCTTGCCCACAGCCAGGAAGCAGATGTCGCGCCCGGTGCGGACCTTGCGACCACGGAGCCCCGAGCCGACCTGGTCGTCGCCCACCGAGGGCGCCGCGGTCTTCGACCACCGGATCGCCGCGGGCCCGGAGCAGAGATCGAGGGCGTCGTGGAGCATCGTGCCGAGCTCCTGGTACGAGGAGGGAGCGAACAACGTCATGCCGGGGACCTTGGTGAGCAGGGCCATGTCGAGCACGCCGTGGTGGGACGGGCCGTCGTCGCCGGTGATGCCGGCCCGATCGAGGCAGAACACCACCGGCTGACCGTGCAGGCCCACGTCGTAGGTGACCTGATCGATGGCACGCGTGAGGAAGGTGGAGTAGAGCGCCACCACCGGGCGGAGTCCACCCATCGCCATTCCGGCCGCTGAGGTGACCGCGTGCTGCTCGGCGATGCCGACGTCGATCAGCCGTCCCGGGAAGCGCTCACCGAACGGGAGCAGGCCGGTCGAGTCAGGCATGGCGGCGGTGATCGCGATGAGCTCGGGGCGCGCCTCGCCCTCCTTGATCATCGCCTCGGTGAACGCGGCGGTGTAGCTGCCCGGCTTGGGCATCCCGATGTCGTGGAGGCGCTTGATCGGGTCGTTCTCCGCAGGCGCATGCCCGCGGCCCTTCTGGGTGAGCACGTGGACCACGATCGGCCCGTCGAAGGCCGCCGCGTTGCGCAGTGCCTTCTCGACGCCCTCGATGTCGTGACCGTCGAACGGTCCGGTGTAGCGCACCCCGAGGTTCTCGAAGAAGGCCGGCGGCTCGAACATCTCGCGCACCGCCGCCACGAAGGCGTCGAGGCTCCGCTCGACCTGGTGCCCCACCACGGGCAGGTCACGGATCACGCGGTCGAGGCGGGCCCGGTTGCGCAGGTAGCTCGGGTTGACGCGAAGGCGGGCGAGGCTCTCCCCGAGGCGCGAGACCGTGGGGGCGTATGAACGACCGTTGTCGTTGAGGACGAGGATCGCCTTGCGGCCGGAGTGGCCGAGGTTGTTGAGGCCCTCGAACGCCATCCCTCCGGTGAGCGATCCGTCGCCGATCACTGCGACGATCCTGCGGCGGTCACCGTCCTCGTGCTCCTGGGCCACCGCGAGGCCGTGCGCGTAGCTGATGACCGTCGAGGCGTGGCTGTTCTCGATCCAGTCGTGGTCCGACTCCTCGCGCGACGGGTAGCCGGACATCCCGCCTTGCTGCCGGAGCTGTTCGAACCCGGCCATGCGACCCGTGACGATCTTGTGGACGTACGCCTGATGGCCGGTGTCCCACAGCAGGATGTCGCGTGGCGAGTCGAACACGCGGTGGAGGGCCAGCGTGAGCTCCACGGCACCGAGGTTCGATCCGAGATGGCCGCTCCCCGCCCGGGTGACCGCATCGACGATGAAGTGCCTGATCTCCGCTGCCAGCTCGTCGAGCTGCGGGTAGGTCAGGTCGCGCAGGTCTGCTGGCGAGGTGATCGAGTCGAGGAGCGGCAAGGGGCCCAACGGTACTCCCGGGTCGGTGCCGGGAGCCATGCAGGTGACGACCTAGCCCGGCGTCCGTCGGTCTCGGATGCTGGCTTGGCGGTAGGCGAGGAGCATCAGCTCGGCGTCGCTCCAGGTGACCTCCTTCGGCACCATGGCGTTCTCGAGGGCGGCGCAGGCGCTCTTGGTCATCGCCAGGGTCAGCGCGTCCATCGACAGGAGGCGCGCCGCGAGGCTTCGTGCCTCGGCAACCACCTGGTCGTCGGGCACGACCCGGTTCAGGAACCCCCACTGCAGGGCCTGCGCGCTCGTGAACCGCTCGCAGGCCATGACCAGCTCCTTGGTGCGTGCGGGTCCCAGCTCGCGCATCAGTCGCGGCAGGGCCTGCCAGGTGAGCGGAAGGCCGAGCTCCACCTCCGGGATGGAGAACCAAGCCGACTCGGCGGCCACGCGGAGGTCGCAGCACGTGACGAGCACGAGGCCCCCGCCGACGGCCAGCCCGTTCACCGCGGCGATCGTGACCTGTGGCAGACGCTCGAGCATCTCGCAGGTGCGGCCACCGAGGTGGGCGCGCGCCCGCCGATCGAGATCGTTGATCGGGGGCTCCGGCCGTCGATCGCCGAGCTGCGCGCCCGCCGAGAACGCTCGGCCCGAGCCGGTCACGATGACGACCCGTGTGGCGTGATCGGTCTCCAGCTCGGCGCACAGGCGCTGCAGCTCATCGTGCAGCTGGATGTCGAGCGCGTTCAGCTTGTCGGGCCGGTCCAGCGTGATCGTGAGGAGACCATCGAGGTTGGCGTCGCGCTCCACCAGGAGCCGCTCGTAGGAAGGCATCGGCGCAGTCTCCACCACGCGCCCGGTGCGGGTGGCCCGCTACGGGTTGGCTGGCTCGAGGCGCGCTCGCCCGGCGGTGCGGCCGGTGACGAGGCGGGCCAAGCCGTAGCCGGCGGCGAGGCACAGCAGACCTCCCACGCCGTCGATCCAGTAGTGATTGGCCGTGAGCACGATGCACACGAGGGTGATCACGGGGTAGAGCCCGACAAGCACCTTCGCCCATCGACGCCGAACGAGAGGAAGGAGCACGATCGCGCTCCACGTCGACCATCCGATGTGCATGCTCGGCATCGCCGCGTACTGGTTGGACACCTCCTTCATGCCGTCGGCGCCGAAGGAGATCCAGCCGCCGTAGCGGGCGACTGTGTCGACGTAGCCGTACCGGTCGCAACCAGGAGCGGTGAGATCACCGGGCGTTGCGGCCGCAGCAGCCTCCGGCGCGTAGATCTGACAGGCGCCGAACTCGCCCGGGTCGTCGAGGAGGCGCGGTGGCATCAGCGAGTAGGCAGCGAACCCGATGACGGCGAGGCAGGTGGTGAGCGCCAGCGTGGTCCGCCACACCGGATACCGGGTCGGATCCCGCCGGAAGAGCCACACGAGCGCGACGAAGGTCACGAGGAAGTGCGCCACCCCGTAGTACACGTTCCAGGCTCGGATGAGGCCGTGACCAGGAAGGCTGAGGTACCACCGCTGGATGCTCGGCTCGACGTAGAGCTGCAGCGCCTGCTCGAGGTCGATGATCCAGCGAGCGTGCTCGAACGCCGGTGCCGGGTCGCCTCCCGCGGAGCCGAAGCGGTTGCGCACCGCGGAGTAGACGGCGTACACCGCGATGCCAAACGCCACCTCCTTCCACCACCGAAGGCGCGCGATCGCGGGGTCGTCGTCCTGGCGAGCGCCCACGTCGGTCATGCCGATGGGCTAGCAGGTGGCGCTAGGCCACCGTGGCCAGGGCCTCGCGGCCCTCGGGCACGCGACCCCCCACGGCGAAGGCCGGGGCCCCGAGGAGGCTGACCCCGAGGTTGAGGAGGTAGAGGAGCAGTCCCAGCGCGATGGCATCTTCGGAGGCCACGCCGAGGGGGCCGAGGAAGAGCACGAAGGCGCCCTCGCGCACGCCCAACCCCGAGATCCCGATGGGCAGCACCTGCGCGATCGCGACGGCGGGGAAGAAGGCGAGCAGGGCGGTGAGGCCGGCGGGACGGACGCCGAGGGCCTGCGCGGCGGCGACCGCAGCCAGGACGAGGACGAGCTGATACGCGAACCCGACGAGCAGCAGGTTGGCGGCTGCCTTGGGTTGGTGGCGCAACCGATCGAGGCCGAGGTGGACCGCCCCGGCGAAGCGGCGCCACCCTTCCTTGGCCGCGAAGCGCCCGCCGATCCGCTGGTCGGCGACGGCGTAGAGCAGGATGCCAAGCCCGAGCAGCGTGGCGAACGCCAGGCCCAAGGCGACGCGGGTGGCGGTGCCGAGGTGCTGCAGCGGCGGGTTGACGAGGAAGCCCGCCACGCTGATCACGGGGAGCACGAGCCAGCCGGTGAGCCGTTCGAGCACGACGGACGCGAACGTCTTGGGCGACTCGCCGGTCTCACGTGAGAGGCGCGTCACCCGCAGCACATCGCCACCGATGGTCGTCGGCAGGACGTTCGACACGAACTGCACGCGAGGTAGTGCGACACGAGGTGGCGCAACCCCGCTTGCAGTCCCAGCACCTCGAGCACGCGCTGCCACCGCAATGCGGACAGCACGAGTCCGATCAGGGTGAGGATGGCGGCGATGGTCAGCCACACGATGGTGCGGGCCGAGATCACGGGCACGACCTCGTCCACGTCGAAGGACGGCACGCGCCAGATCAGCACGGCGAGCATCACCAGGCTCATGCTGATGCGCACGGAGAGGGAGATGAGCTGCTTTCGGTTCAACCGTGCCTCCCCCCGTCCATCACCGGTGCCCATCGTAGGCGTCGTGGGCGTGGATCCTCGCCTCAGCGGTGGGTCCAACCCCCGCCATCAGGCGGTGGCGTTACGCTCGATCGGCCGAGCAGCACCAACGCGGGGGTCGATCGATTGCAGGTGCGGGACATCGAGGTGGTGGGGATGCACGGGGCCGCCGTGCTCTCGGTGGCCGAGGCGGGCGTCGGCGGGCGACCGCTGCTGCTGGTGCACGGCTTCACGGGGGCCAAAGAGGACTTCACCGACTGGCTCGACGCGCTGGCCGAGCTCGGCTGGCACGCGATCGCGCCCGACCAGCGGGGCCACGGTGACAGCGCGCAGCCTGCTGACGAGGGGTGCTACAGCTTCGAGTGCTTCGCATCGGATCTCCTGGCGCTGCTCGACGCGATGGGGTGGAGCACTGTGGTGGCACTCGGCCACTCCATGGGTGGGATGGTGCTGCAGACGGCCGTCGTCGAGGCCCCGGATCGGTTCGAGGCCATCGTCCTGATGGACACCTCCCACCGAGCGCTGCGGGCCGACCCGGCCATGGTCGAGCTGGCGATCACGATCGCGCGCACCGACGGGATGGCAGCCCTGATGGCAGCGCAGGACGCGCTCCCTGACGGGGAGGGGCTCGGCAACGAGGTCGACCGGCGCCTGAAGGCCGAACGGCCGGGCTACCAGGAGTTCAGTCAGCGCAAGATGCTGTCGAGCTCTCCCGCGATGTACGCGGCGATGATCGCGACGATCACCGATGTGGCAAGCGGGCACGATCGACTCGACGACCTTCGAACCCTCACGATGCCCGCGCTCGTCATCGTCGGTGAGCACGATCAGCCCTTCGTGGGGCCCTCGCAGCGAATGGCCGAGGCACTCCCGCATGGCGAGCTCGTGGTGGTGCCGAACGCCGCCCACAGCCCCCAGTTCGAGAGCTCCGCCCATTGGTGGAGCGTGCTGTGCACGTTCCTGGAGCGGGTGTAGCGCTCAGCGCGCCTTGTCGAGGAACTGGGCGGTGTCGACGATCACCCGCGTGACCTTGCCGGCGGCGACGAGGCCGCAGTGGTCGCTGACCGACACGGTGAACGTGAGTCGGCGACCCTCGACCCGCTCGAGCGTGGCTTCGGCGGCAACCGACGAGCCCACGTGGGTTGGCGCGAGGTGGTCGACCTGCACCCGCATGCCGACGGTGGTCTGACCGGCGGGAAGCAGGTCGGCGAGGGCGAGGATGGCCGCCTCCTCGCACAGCGCGATCACCCGCGGGGTGCCGAGGACCGGCACATCTCCGCTGTGCAGCGCGATCGCGGTGTCCGCCTCGGCCACCATGAGCTTCACGCTGCTGTGCAGACCGGGCATCAAGGGCATCCGGGTACGATATTCCGCGCCCTGGCCACCGGGTCAAAGGCGGGACGACCCAGCGGAGGAGCCAGCGTGCTCGACCATGACCTGATCCAGCGGACCCTGGGCGCAGCGCTGCGCACGGGGGGTGATCTCGCCGAGATCTTCGTGGAGGACAAGGCGTCGTCGAACGCGGTCTTCGACGACGGCAAGGTGGAGCACCTCATGTCGGGGCGCGACCGTGGGGCGGGGATCCGCGTCATCGTCGGTGAGACCACCGGCTTCGCCCACACCGCCGACCTCACCGAGGAGGGACTCGCGGCCGCCGCTGAGGCGGCTGGTGCAGCGGCCCGCGGTGGCGGTGGCGGGGTCCGCGAGGTCGCCCTCACCCGCCAGGATGCGCCACGTCACCACGAGATCGCGGTGCTTCCCGAGGATGTTGCCAAGGCCCGCAAGGTGGAGCTGCTCGGTCGAGCCAACGAGGCGGCGCGCGCGGCAGGGTCGTCGATCACCCAGGTGACCGCGCGCTACGGCGACGCCCGCCGCCGCATCCTCGTCGCCAACAGCGATGGTCTGCTCACCGAGGACGATCAGGTCCGCACGATGTTCTCCGTGATCGCGGTGGCGTCGGGCGACACCGGCATGCAGACCGGGTACCAGTCGCTCGGGCGCACCGTTGGGTTCGAGCTCTTCGACGCCTACGACGTCGAGGATCTCGCCCGCGAGGCCGCCGAACGGGCGCTGTTGAAGCTGGCGGCGCGGCCGGCGCCGTCGGGCACGATGCCCGTCGTGATCGGGCCGGGCGGTGGCGGCGTGCTCTTCCACGAGGCCTGCGGTCATGGGCTCGAGGCCGACCTCGTCGGCAAGGGCGCCTCGGTGTTCGCCGGGCGGATCGGTGAGCGCGTCGCCGACCCGCGCATCACGCTCGTCGACGACGGCACGATGGCCGAGGAGTGGGGGTGCATCGCGATCGACGACGAGGGCAGCCTCGCGTCGCGGAACGTGCTCATCGAAGACGGGATCCTCACGGACTACATGTGGGACCTGATGCGGTCACGCAAGGAGGGTCGCCCTCGCTCCGGGAACGGCCGGCGTCAGAGCTACAAGCACCTCCCGATGGTGCGCATGACCAACACCTATGTGCTGGCCGGTCCTGACGACCCCGACGACATTGTGGCGTCCACGCCGAACGGGGTGTACGTCGCGCACCTGGGCGGGGGCCAGGTGAACACGGCCACGGGCGACTTCGTGTTCGGCATGACCGAGGCCTACCTCATCGAGGACGGCCGCATCACCGAGCCGATCAGGGAGGGCAACCTCATCGGCAACGGGCCGGAGGTGCTCGCAGGCATCGACGCGGTCGGCAACGACTTCGCCATGGGGAGCCCGGGCATGTGCGGCAAGGATGGCCAAGGCGTGCCCGTCGGGGATGGCATCCCCACAATGCGAGTGCCCGCGCTCACGGTCGGGGGAACGGCCTGATGGCTGGAACGAACGCTGAGCTGCTCGATGTCGCCGCGCGCATCGCCGAGATGGCGGGTCCTGGTGAGCAGGTCGAGGCCTATGTGGCCCGCGGCACGAGCACCTCGGTGAAGGCCTACGGCGGCGAGGTCGAGTCGCTCACGCAGGCCAGCTCGGCCGGGATCGGCGTGCGAGTCATCGTCGATCACCGCGAGGGCTTCGCCTATGCGGGCACCCTCGATGAGGGGGCGGTGCTCGACGCCCTGGCCGAGGCGCGCGACAACGCGACCTTCGGTGAGCCCGATGAGTTCAACGGACTCGCCGTGCCCGACGGTGTGGAAGCCGCCGACCTGTCGCTGTGGCCGGAGGGATTGTCCGCGGTGCCTACCGCGGACAAGGTCGCCATGGCGCTCGAGCTCGAGCAGGCCACGGTCAGCCGTGACCCGCGCGTCAAGGGCGTGCGCATGGCGATGTACAACGACTCCATGGGGGAGGGCGCCGTGGCCACGAGCACCGGCATCCGATCCTGGGGTCGGTCCGGGATGAGCTTCCTCATCGTGCAGGCCCTCGCCGTGCACGATGGGGAGACGCAGATCGAATCGGGATGGTCCGTCGGTCGGGAGATGTCCGACCTCTCGGTCGACGACGCCGCGTCGGACGCCATCCTGCGGGCCACGCGCCTGCTCGGTTCCACCAAGCCGCCCACGCAGCGCGTCGCGCTCGTGCTCGAACCGCGGATGACGGCCACCATCCTGGGGATCGTCGGCGGGATGCTCAGCGGCGAGGCGGTGCTCAAGGGGCGCTCCCCGTTCGCTGATCGCGTCGGTGAGGCGATCGCGTCGCCGCTGCTCACCTTTGTCGACGACCCCACCGACGTCCGGAGCCTCGGCGCCGAGATCTTCGACGGAGAGGGTCTGGCGTGTCGTCGCAACCAGCTGGTGGCCAACGGCATGCTCCAGGGGTTCCTGCACAACACCTACACGGGGCGGCGCTCCGGCGCCGCGTCGACCGGTTCGGCGCAGCGTGGCCTGGCTTCCACGCCGGGTGTCGGTGCACCCGCGCTGGCGGTGGCGCCGGGCGCTGGCACGCACGAAGAGGTTCTCGGACGCGTGGACAACGGGCTGTTCGTGACCTCGATGGCTGGGCTGCACTCTGGGGTGAACCCGGTGTCGGGCGACTTCTCGGTGGGTGTCGCGGGCCTGATGGTGCGCAACGGCGCGCTGGCCGAGCCCGTCCGGGAAGCCACGATCGCCTCGACCATCCAGCGTCTCCTGCTCGACATCGCCGAGGTGGGCGCCGACCTCGAGTGGCAGACGGACGGCACGGGCGGCGTCACCCTCGTGATCCCCGACGTGGCCCTGTCCGGCTCGTAGCACCACTAGCGTCCGGGCCTCGTGCCGATCCTCCACGCCATCGTCCTCGGCATCACCCAAGGGCTCTCCGAGTTCCTGCCCATCTCCTCGAGTGGGCACCTTCGCCTCGTGCCATGGCTCTTCGGCTGGGACGACTTCGCGGGTCAGACGTCCCTGGAGAAGACCTTCGACGTCGCGCTCCACCTCGGCACGCTGATCGGTGCCATCGCGTACTTCCGCACCGACGTCGTCCGCTACGCGCGGGCCGGGCTGCGGCGGGACGCGGCCACGACGACCGACGGTCGGCTGGCGTGGCTGCTCGTCGTGTCGACCGTGCCGGCCGGAATCACCGGCGGACTGTTCGCCGACGTGATCGAGCGCAAGACCGGGTACATCTGGCTCATCGCCCTGATGCTCATCGTGTTCGGCGGCGTGCTCGCGTGGGCCGACGGTCGGACGGGCACGAGGGAGATCAGCGACGTGCGCTTGCGGGACGCGTTGCTCATGGGCGTCGGTCAGGCGGTGGCGCTGCAGCCAGGCGTGTCGCGCTCGGGGGTGACGATGACCGTCGGGCGCCTCGCCGGACTCGGACGAGACGGCGCCGCGCGCTTTGCGTTCCTGATGA
Source organism: Microthrixaceae bacterium (assembly GCA_052386335.1). Taxonomy (GTDB): domain Bacteria; phylum Actinomycetota; class Acidimicrobiia; order Acidimicrobiales; family VFJN01; genus VFJN01. The sequence goes on along the minus strand of JBQTKH010000249.1, from coordinate 12,681 downwards.
GCCTGCCGATCACGGCTGGGGCCCTGCTCTTCAAGGCCGTGGACGTCGCCGGCGAAGGTGGCGTCCCCGACGGCTTCGTGGCGCCGTTCCTGTGGGGGATCGTCGCGTCGGGCATCACCGGCTGGTTGGCTGTGTGGGGCACGTTGCGGCTGATCCGCACCCGCACCTTCGCCCCGTTCGTGATCTACCGCGTCGCCGTCGGCGTCGGCGTGCTCGTGCTCTACACGCTTCGCTAGGGCGCCTCGGCGCCCACGAGGGCGAGCGTGACCGCACCCTGGCCCAGGGCCACCGCGATCCGCGGGGCGGTGGCTCGTGGCACCGCGATCGTGACCGCGCTGTCGTCGAGCGCGACCACGAGCGCATCGGTGGCGACCGCGAACCCCGGGGGCCGGCCAGCGGCCAGCTCCGGGGGCAGCGCGACCAGCACGTCGACGAGGTCGCCCGTGTCCAGCGGAGGGGCCGTTCCCAGCTCGATCGGGATGGCGATCGCGCGCGTGCCGGGGGGCAAGCGGGCCGCCACGGCGCTCAGGCTGCCAGTGGTGAGGCGTGGCGCGACCACCACCTCACCAGCGAGGATCGTCGACCGAGCAATCGCGCGGTCGGGCAGGCGTCGGAGCACACGGCCGGGCAGCATCGCGGTGGGGCGATCGACGAGCGGGACGTCCTCCCGATCGATGCGGTCGCCCGGGGCGAGGTCGTGGGTGGCGACGAGCACCCGTTCCGACCGACCCCACGCGGCGCGGGTGCGGTCGGCCGCGCCGACGATCGTGGACACGACCAGACCCACCGTGAGCGCGCACGCACCCACGGCGAGCCACCACAGGCGCGGGTCGCGCCGCAACCAGAGCCCGGGCGACAGGAAACGGTGGCCGCGGGCGAACGGCCGGGTCGGTGGGCGCATCGCGCGCCTCCTGCAGGATCGGGGCAGGTCAGGCGGGGGAAGCCGGCCGGGACGCTATCGGCGCGCCAGCGGTGGGACTAGGCCGACTTCGCGTCGGAGGTGGTGCTGGTGGATGGCGTGGACGATGAGGTGTCCGACGATCCTGACGAGGAGCCGTTCGAGCTGCCGCTCGACGACGTGTCCGAGCCGCCGCCCGTCGTCGATGACGTGCTCGACGTGGACGTGGAGGACTTGCCGCGGCTGTCGTTCTTGTAGAACCCGCTGCCCTTGAACGCGATGCCGACGGACCCGAAGACCTTGCGCAGCTCGCTGGCCTCGCAGGATGGGCAGGTGGTGAGGGCGTCGTCGGTGAACGCCTGCACGACCTCCAGGTGGTGGCCGCAGGCCTTGCACCGGTACTCGTAGGTGGGCACGCCCTGTCCTCCGTCTTGCGCTCGCGGATCCGCCCGAGGGTGTGCTGGCACTCGGGCTAGGAGAGTGCCAGCGTAGCGGGGCGGACGATCGCGTCGCCATGTGGGGCCGCCTCTAGCCTGGAGCCGTGGACCTCTGGTGGGCGCTCGTGGTTCCCGCCTACCTGTTGGGGACGTTCCCCACGGCCCTGGTCGTGGGCCGCCGCGAGGGCCGCGATCCCACCCTGGAGGGGTCGGGGAACCCCGGCGCATCGAACGCCTACCGGACGATGGGGCGTCGGGCCGGGGCGCTCGTGCTGGCGGGCGACCTGTGCAAGGGGGCGGTGGCGGCGGGTGTCGGACTGGCGTCGGCGAACCGAGGGGTCGCCGTGGCCTGCGGTCTCGCCGCCGTCGTCGGACACGTGCTGCCGGTCACACGACGGTTCCGCGGGGGCAAGGGCGTCGCGACCGCCGCGGGTATGACGATCGTCCTCCTGCCCGTGGCGGCGGTGGTCTTGGCGGTGAGCTGGGTGGTGCTCGCCAAGGTGAGCCGCACCGCGTCGGTGGCGTCGGTGGCGATCGCCGTCGCGCTGCCCGTTGCGGCGGTCGCTCACGGCCGCGCGCTGATGGAGGTTGCGGCCTTCGCTGCCTGTGGCGCGCTCGTCGTCATCCGTCACCGCGGGAACATCGACCGACTGCTCCGCGGTGAGGAGCGCACGCTCTCCTGACGCGCACGGACCACGGAGCACGGCGCCCGCGCCGCACTCGCTACCCTCGCCGGATGACCCCCGTTCGCAAGGCCGTCATCCCCGCGGCGGGCCTCGGCACGCGCTTCTTGCCGGCCACGAAGGCGCAGCCCAAGGAGATGCTCCCGGTCGTCGACAAGCCGGCCATCCAGTACGTGGTGGAGGAGGCGGTGCGATCGGGGATCGATGACATCCTCATCATCACCGGACGCGGCAAGCGAAGCCTGGAGGACCACTTCGACCGCAGCATCGAGCTCGAGGCTGAGCTGCGCTCCAAGGGCAAGGACGAGGAGCTCGACCAGGTCATGCGCCTGTCCGAGCTCGCCGACATCCACTACGTGCGCCAGGGGGAGGCGCTCGGGCTCGGCCATGCGGTCAACGTGGCCCGCAAGCACGTGGGCGACTCGCCCTTCGTCGTGCTGCTCGGCGACGACATCATGGACGACGCCTCCACCGTGCTCGCCGAGATGATCGAGGTCCACGAGCGCACCGGATCGTCGGTGCTCTCCTGCAAGGAGTTCCCACCAGAGCAGATCGGCCTGTACGGCTGCGTCGACTACGAGCCCGCAGGTGAGCGTCTGCTGCGCATCAAGAGCATCGTGGAGAAGCCCGATCCCGGCACCGAGCCGTCGTCGTACGCCGTGCTCGGTCGGTACGTCTTCACCGCTGCGATCTTCGATGCGCTCGACCAGGTGAAGCCGGGCCGCGGCGGCGAGATCCAGCTCACCGACGCAATCGGGCTGCTCCTCGCCTCCGAGGAGGTGCTCGGCTACACGTTCGTCGAGGGCCGGTACGACGTCGGCAACAAGCTCGACTACCTCCGCGCCACCGTCGAGCTGGCCCTCGCCCGCCCCGACCTCGGTCCCGAGTTCCGCGCGTGGCTCGGTGCCTACGTGCGCGAGCACGGCATCGTCTGACCCGTCCCCCGCTGTTCTCGGGCGGGTTTCCCGTCGCCGAGACGGAGGAACCGCCCGAGAACGAGTGGGGTGGGCGCCCTCCGTAGGATCGCGGCCATGTCGCTCCTCCCGCTGACTGACGCGCAAGCCCACGTGCTCGAGCGCGTGGCGGCGGGATCGCCCACCACCGTGCCGGTGGCCGGTGCACTCGGGTTGGTGCTGGCCGAGCGGATCACCTCGCGGGAGGCGGTGCCGCCCTTTGCGAACACGGCGATGGATGGCTACGCGGTGATCGCTGCGGACACCGTCGGGGCATCCGATGCGTCGCCGGTGGAGCTCCCGGTGGTGGCGGAGGTGGCGGCCGGGCACCCCGCACCGCGCTCGCTGGCGCGCGGGGAGGCGATGCGGATCTTCACCGGCGCGCCCATGCCCGACGGGGCCGACGCGGTCGTGATGGTCGAGCGCACGGAACGCCTCGACGGCGGGTCGGTGGTGCGGATCAGCGCGGCGGCCGCGGTGGGCGATCACGTGCGCGTCGCCGGCGACGACGTGCGGGTCGGCGATCTCGTCTTCGAGGCGGGCGAGGAGCTGACCCCCGGGCACCTCGGGGTGCTCGCCACCATCGGCGTGGTGGAGGTCGCCGCCCATCGCCGCCTGCGGGTGGGCGTGCTGTCGACGGGGGACGAGCTGATCCCCGACGGCCGCCCGCTCGAGCCAGGTCAGATCCGCGAGTCGAACGGGCGCACGCTGCTCGCCCTGCTCACCGAAGACGGCGTCGAGCCCGTCGACCTCGGGCTCGTGCCCGACGACGAGGCCGAGATCACCGCGGCCATCGAGCGGGGCGCCGCAACGTGCGATGCGGTGATCACGAGCGGTGGGGTGTCGATGGGTGACATCGACCTCGTAAAGGTGGTGCTCGACCGCATCGGCGACATGCGCTGGATGCAGATCGCCATCCGTCCCGCCAAGCCGTTCGCGTTCGGCGTGGTGGGGGAGGGCACGCCCGTCTTCGGGCTGCCCGGCAACCCGGTGTCGTCGATGGTGAGCTACGAGCTGCTCGCCCGCCCCGCCCTTCGGCGCATGGCCGGCCACCCCGCCGCGCGCTGGCACCGTCCGCCGGTCGCGGCGGTCGCAGGCGAGGCGCTCGCGCGCCACCCTGACGGCAAGCTGCACCTCGTGCGGGTGGTGGGGGCGCGCGATGCCGACGGTGTGCTCCATGTGCGCTCGGCGGGCGGCCAGGGCTCGCACCACCTCACCGGCATGGCGCGGGCCCACGGTCTCGCGCTCCTGCCCGACGGCACCGGCATCGCGGCGGGCGAGCCCGTGCTCGTCCTGCTGCGCGCCGAGGTCTGACCTGTTCTCGGGCGGTCTGCGACGCGTCGCGCGTACGAGACCGCCCGAGAACGGTGGGTGGGCGCGGACCTCGAGCCAGCCCGTAGCCTGAGCCGGTGACCGCCGCTCCCGCCGACGTGCCTCGACCGCTGGTCGACTCCTTCGGGCGGGTCCACCGCGACCTGCGGATCTCGGTCACCGACCGGTGCAACTTCCGCTGCACGTACTGCATGCCCGAGGAGGGCATGACGTGGTTGCCGCGCTCAGAGGTGCTCACCTTCGAGGAGCTCGAGCGGGTGGCCCGGCTGCTCGTCGAGCGTCACGGCGTGCGCTCGATCCGCCTCACCGGCGGTGAGCCCACGGTGCGGGCGCACCTCCCCGTGCTCGTGAGCAAGCTGGCGACGCTTCCGGTTGATCTGGCCCTCACCACGAACGGGGCCACCTTGCGCTCGTGCGCGGGCGACCTCGCCATGGCGGGGTTGCGGCGCGTGAACGTGTCGCTCGACTCGCTGCGGCCCGAGCGCTTCGCCGAGATGACCCGCCGCGACGAGCTCACGAACGTGCTCGACGGCATCGAGGCCGCCGTCGAGGCAGGTCTCACCCCCGTGAAGGTGAACGTGGTGGTGGTGCGGGGTGCCAACGACGACGAGATCGTCGAGATCGCCCGGTACGGCCGGGAGCAGGGCGTGACGATCCGCTTCATCGAGTTCATGCCCCTCGACGGGGGCGAGGCGTGGCGCAACGACCAGGTCGTCTCCCAGCGAGAGATCCTCGAGCAGATCGAGGCCGTCTTCCCCTTGGCCGCGATCACTCGGGGGCACGAGCCCGCGGAGCGGTTCCGCTACCTCGACGGTGGCGGCGAGGTCGGGGTCATCCCGAGCGTCACGCGCCCGTTCTGCGAGCAGTGCGACCGCATCCGCCTCACCGCCGACGGCCAGCTGCGGAGCTGCCTCTTCTCGCTCGAGGACCACGACCTGCGAGGCGTGCTGCGCTCCGGTGGCACCGACGACGACCTGTCCGCGGCGATCGAGGCCTGTGTGGGTGCGAAGTGGGCTGGGCACGCCATCAACCAGGTGCAGTTCGTGCGCCCGCGCCGGTCGATGAGCCAGATCGGCGGGTAGGGCTCGCGCCCAGGGTCCAGTCGGCCCGGGCCACCCGCGGGAGTAGGATCCGGCCATGTCCGACCACGGCCTCACGCACCTCGATCCGCTGGGCCGAGCCCGCATGGTCGACGTCACGCCCAAGGAACCGAGCCATCGTCGTGCTGTCGCTCGGGCCCGGGTGCACATGCAGCCCGACACGACCGCGCTCATCGCGCGCGGTGCGGTCACCAAGGGCGACGTGCTGGCGGTGGCGCGCGTCGCTGGCATCCAGGCCGCCAAGCGCACCCCCGACCTCATCCCGCTCTGCCACCCGCTCCTCGTCGGGGCGGTGCTCATCAACTTCCGCATCGAGGACACGTGGGTCGAGGTGGAGGCCGCGGTGGACACCGTCGACCGCACCGGCGTGGAGATGGAGGCGCTCACCGCGTGCTCCGTGGCCGCCCTCACGATCTACGACATGTGCAAGTCCGTCGACCGGGGCATGGTGATCGGCGACGTGGCGCTCTGGGAGAAGACGGGGGGCCGAAACGGCACCTACCGTCGGGGCCCGCTCGACGACGATCTCGAGCTGTAGCCCCAGATCAGCGCCCGAATCGTCCTGTTCGCGACGCCGTGGCGCTTGCTTGACACAGCGGGGTGCTTGCAAAAGATTGCAGGTTCTGTGGCGCGCGGCCATCGGTTCGTAGTACAACCGTAACGATCGACCGCCGCCCGACATGGACGGCATCGGATCGTTGCACACCCGCTGGACCACTCCGGGCCGCCGAGCATCCACCACCGCTCGCAAGGCGCCAGGTACGGTCCCTCAGCAAGAGAAGGACGGCAACGGAGCGTGACCACCGTGCTCGTACTCATCATTCTGGCGGCGATCTGGGCCGCAGTGCTGCTTCCCCCCTACCTCCAGAATCGTCGGGAGACCCGTCCGGGCGACTCGATCGCGACGTTCCGCACCCAGCTCTCGGTGCTCGAGCGCACCACCCCGGGCGGCCGCAACGGCTCGCTCTCCCACCTCGACGTCGGCCGGTACGACCCCCCGCGCTACATCCCGCCGGCTGCTCGCCGTGTGGTTGGGCGTCCCGCACCGTCACAGGCCGCCATGCGCCGTGCCGAGGTGCGTCGCCGTCGCCGCGACGTCTTCCTCACCCTGCTCGGTGCGGTCGCGGTCACCTTCCTCTTGGCCGTCGTGCTGGGTGGCTCGGTGTGGATGCTCCACGCCGTCGTCGACCTCGGCTTCCTCGGCTACGTCGGCCTGCTCGTGAGCCTCCAGCAGCAAAGCGCCGACCGCGAGGAGAAGGTGCGCTACCTGCGCCCCGCCCCGCGGCGCACCGCTCCCGATCCGCAGCTGCTGCTCCGCCGTTCCGGCACCTGAGCCTCCCTGTGGGCTGAGCTGGCAGGACCGCCCAGCGGGCGCGCTACCCTGTCGTCTCCCTCGGGGGTGTAGCTCAGTTGGCTAGAGCGCTTCGGTCGCATCGAAGAGGCCGTGGGTTCGAGTCCCATCACCTCCACCAATGCAGTCCCTTTCGAACCCCCGTCCTCATAGACGGGGGTTCGTTCATGTTCGACCCTGCGTTCGTGACTGAACACCAGTTTCGGCGGGGATGCTCGCAGGTAGGTACCAAGCGCCAGTAATGATGCCAGCGGCTCTGCTAGCTCGTAGCGGACCACTCCTTCCTCCGTGATCCAGATGCCCTCGAAGAACGCCTGATTCATCTGGCGCCGGACCGTCGGCTTGCCCGCGGTGTACGCACCTCGACAGTCCTTGGCCCACTCCAGCGCGCGCTCCACGTTCGCCTTGACCTCCTGCAGGGTTGCAAGCGCACCCTCGGACACCGCCTTCGCAGTCGTGAGTTCCCGGCCTATGCGCTGCTGCTCCTCCTTGAACAGCTCCGCAGGCAGTGCGTCGTTGTAGTGGAGCTCGAGGAGCTTTCGCCGCTCAGCTTCTAGATCTCGTATTCGGCGCCTCTGACGGTCCTGGTCCCGCTCGGCGGTGAGACGATGAGCCGCGAGTTCCGCGAGCAGCACATCTCGCAGTTGATCGAGCAGCTGAACACTCGCCCGTACTTCGCTGTAGACCGCGGCCACCTGATCCTCGACCAGCTCGATCGACCGCGCCTTGAGTGTGCAATTCGTTCGGCGCTGCTGCCGCCCTAGGCAAAAGAAGTAGGTGTAGACGGTCCCCAACCGTCCACGCGAGTGGCTGACGCATAGGCGGCTTCCGCAATGACCGCAGAAGATCGTGCCCTTGAGGTAGTGCGGGTGCTCCCGAGATTTCTCCCCTGAGCGGTGGCCATCGAGGATGTCCTGGACGCGTTGCCAGGTCTCAGCTGACACAAGCGGCTCATGGCTGCCCTGATAATCGACACCCTTGTAGCGAACGATGCCCTTGTAATACGGGCTCCGCAGCATCCGCTGAACGTTCGTTGTGTGCAGTGGCTTTGCAGGCGCCCGTTTCGTGCCCCTGCTGAGGAGTCCGCGATCAGCGAGCCCCTCAGTCAGCGAGAGCACCGTCCAGTCGCCTGTGGCATAAGCCTCGAAGGCCCACCTGACATGCGGCGCTCGGTCAGGATCCGGGATGACGTACCGCACATCGATCCCGTCCTGCACGTTGAGGTAGCCGGTCGGAGCCTGGTAGGGGGTGCCGCCTGCCTTCGCCTTGGCGACTGTCTTGCGTCGGATCTCGTCTCCGAGGTTGCGGGAGTAGAACTCGTTCATCACGGCCAACATGCCCTGCAGTAGCTGACCCGATGCCGTGCCGTCGATCTGCTCGACGCAGGACACCAGGCTGGCGCCGGCAGCCTCGAGCTTCATCGTGATGAGCGCGTCGTCGAGCCGGTTCCGGGCGAAGCGATCAAGTTTGTAGACGATGACGTAGTCGACGTCCCCGTTCCCGACGACTCGTTCCACCAGTCGCTGGAAGCCCGGACGCTTGTCTGCGCTCGTCGCACTGTCCTTGTCGATGTACTCCTCGACCACTGCGGCGCCAAGGGATGCGGCTTTCTTGAACGCTTCACTGCGCTGCGTCGGTAGGGAGTAGCCGTCGTCCGTCCCATGACGCACCGCTTGATCGGGTGTACTCACCCTCAGGTAGATCACCGCCCGCTTCGCTGATGGATCGACGGTGTCGACAGGTGACTCCGCGACACTTGCCGGATGACTCTCCTCCATGTGCTTACCCTCGTTTACATACCTATTGACGCGCCGAAGGCGCGTTACTTCAACCCACTAGGCCGCTAGTCCAAGCGGCGAGGCCGGTGCTGACCGGAGGTAGATGTCCGAGATGGTGTTGTCGATTCCACGGCAACGGCCGAGGCGATCGACGAGCCCAAGCTGCAGCAGGCGGACCTGCATGGCTTGCGGCGAGACTTCGAAGCGCTCAGCCAGCGCGACGACATCTTGCACCCCGGAGCCGTAGGCCTGCTTGACCCAGTTTCGGGGCATCAGCAAACAGGCCGCGAAGTAGTCGCAGAGACGTTCGTTGGCGAGGTGCTTGGTCGGCGTGTCCAGAGCACCCGCCACCTGTCGATGGGTGTGGTCGACGATGTGCTTCAGCTCGTGGGCGAGCGAGAACCGCTGCCTCGATGGTGACTCCAGGTCGTTGAGCAGGATCACCCAGCGGGGCTTGACCCAACGAGTGGCACCCGAGGCGGGTAGGAGCCTTCGTGTGGCGACTCGGACGAAGGGCAGTTCGGTGATGACCTCGGTCGGTACGGGGCTGGCGGTGATGCCGGAGCGCTGGAGGAGCCTGGTGGCTTGCCGCTCCGCGATCCCGTACGCCTCCAGGGTAGTGAGGCGCCGCTGGGGACTCAGGCTGCGCAGATCGGCCAGCAGCTTCACTTCCTTCCTCCACGCCCCCGGCTGGGCTTGGCGCGCTGCTTGGTGACGGCGGCGAAGTGGCCCTCGAGTTCCTTGATGGCTTCGGGTGAAAGGTCGTACTTGGCGCGCAGGTAGGGAGCGAAGTTCGGCAGGTTGCCGCCCGCCAGCGTGGACAGCTCTCGGTAGTTGGCTTTGAGCACCTTGGCGAGGCGGCGGACTGTGTCGTCGCTGGCGCCCATCTCGTCGTTCTCGAGCCGGGAGACCGATGAGGCGTTCAACCCGGCGGCGGTGGCCAGCGACCGGACGCTCAGGCCACGTTCCTCGCGCAGCTCTCGCAGGACGCTGCCGAAGGTTCGGTTCTGCTTGCTGGCCATGGTGCCTCCTTCCGGCTTAGTTGTTGCGCCCATTGTCTCATGCGTTGCGTGATTGCGCAACGAGTCGGACGTTGTGGAATGGTCAACAGCGCTCATCCCATGTTTCCTTCGAAGATGTGGACGCCGTGGATGTCCTCGATGGCGACGATGTCGCCGCCGAGCACCAGGTCCCGGGCGAAGCCTTCGATGTCGAGGGCCAGGTAGGACTGGAGCCAGACAGGGACTTGGCGGGCGATGTCGACCGCTCCGAGATCGTCGAGGCGCTGTTCGGCGAAGTCCTCAACGCGGTCCCAGGTGCCGAGGTAGTCGTCGTGGAACTGCTGCTGCAGCTCGACCTCATCGCTCGACAACGGGTTCGTGTACGACCACCAGGCAGCGAAGCTCATGCCGTTCTCCCGCATGCCGAGTGCCAGCGCGTGGACTCGCTCGAGTGGTGTGTACTCCCCAAGCTCGACGTGGCGACCGAAGCCGCTGAAGTCGTGGATGGCGTACTCCTCCGCCCCAGGTGTCCGGCTACGGCTGAGCATCTCCGAGACGGTCTGCCGGACGTCCTCGAGGTCCTGCGCGGGGTCGAGCCAGGTGCCGTGCAGTCGTCCGGCGTTGTAGTCCGAGAGTGAAGCTACGTAGACGCTGGGCTTCTCGGGAGTGACAGCTTCTGCTGACAAGGGTGGGCGTTGCCCACCCTTGTCAACGATGCCGGTGGCTTCTGGTCCGACGGGGCTCATCGGGCGGCTCCGTGCCGCTCGGTGATCTCGTTCGGTGGCCGCCTCAGCATCTCCTCATGCAGGCGACGGGCCGCGCCTCGCAGTTGCTTGGCACTGCGGTGTGGCAAAGGTGCCAGGGCGGTTCGAACGTGCAGCTCGTCGGCCTGCCAGCGAGCGGCCTCGAAGCGGATGAGGCGACCGATGGCTTTGGCGATGCCGGCGTTGCGGGCCAGGCTCTCGCCGAGGCCCATCGAGGTCGACAGGTCAACGGTGTCGACCGTGACGCCTTCGGGATTGAACTCGGCCCAGCTGCCGAGACGTCGGTAGAGCCAGGTTGTGGTTGGTCCCATGACGGGTAGCCAGCACATCTCGACGTACATCGAGCGGGGGCCGAAGCCGACGCCCTCGACGAGCTCGTCGCGCCAGGGCATGAGGCGCAGCTCCGGCGGCAGCGCCGCCTCGACCTCGTTCGCGTTGTGTTGATTTGGTGATGGTGATGGGGGTTGTGGTGCTCCTTCCATGAGAGCGTTCTCCTGTTTACGGTTGATGATCGATCGGGTTCAGGCGAGCTGGCTACGGGGGTTCGATGAAGGCGGCCCGGGCGTCGTCGTAGAGGCGGACCCGATGCAGTGCTCTGGTCTCCTCCGGTTGGCGGTCGATGACCTTCTCCAGCACCCGCCGCCGCCCAGCAGTCGGCACCAGCCAAAGCACCTCGGGATAGACGCCGTGGTCGGTTTGCTCGGCGTCGGTCAGCCAGTGCCCGCGGTAGGTTTCACACTTGGTGTGCAGGGTGGCCGGTGACTCGGTGGCCATGTCGACCTCGACGAAGACGCTGGCGACGAAGTCACCGACCTCGAAGCGGACGAAGGCATCGGGCTTGAGGGTCGCCTGACCTTCGGCGGCGTCGATCGGTCGCCAGCACAGCGGCTCGGACTGATAGTCGAGGAGCCTGATGTCGCCGGCCTGATCGGCTTGCCGCAGCACGACGTACAGGTGGCTGCTGGCCAGGGCGTGATTCAGCCACGAAGGCCGTGGCGTCCACGGACGACGCACCGAGGTGCCATCACCAGGGTCAACCAGACGTTGCCCAGCCAGACCGAGCGCATAGACCCAACCCGTAGAGCCGGACCTGGCGCCACCGACGCGCCGGTCCAGTCGGGCCAGGATGTCCAGCTCGAACAGACGCTGAAGCCGACGACGAAACTGGCGCACCTGTACCTCTCCCCGCAGCGACGCCAACGCCTGAAGATCAAGGGCCGAGGCCAGCCGCATGCGCTCGACGTCGCTGACGATCGCCCAATCGTCGTCGCTCAGGCGTTGCCGCAGCTCAGTGACGGCCCTGGTCGTCACGTATTTGTTGGAGGTCATGGACGTTCCCTCCAGGTCACGTCATCTTTCGCTGCGACATCCGCCTCGGTTCTGCCCGCTGACCTGGGCTGATGCGTCAGCGTTCGTGGTGCGAGCGGACACCCGACCGGACACCTACTCGGCTGGGCGATCGGACGTCTCATGACGCCTGCTTTCGTTGGCGGCCGATCGGCGTGGACGTCGTGACCGTGGCGTGACGGGCTCGCAGCTCCGCCTCGATGTCCTCGCGCCTGCGGCCGTACTGCTCCCGAGACTGGGCTCGGGCCTCGTCGCCGTTGCCTGTCTCGGCGGTCGGTGGGGCCGTTGTGGCGGTGACTGGCTCGGTCACCCGTTGGTTGGCTACCAGTTGGGCGACGACCTCGAAGCGGCGCAGCCCTTGCAGTTCCTCGGCCGTGACGAACGGCTTGAGTTCCGCGGCGTAGAGCTGCGCGTCCTTCGCCGTCGGTTGGTAGAGGATCTTGCTGCGGGCGTTAGACAGAACAGCCAGGCGGATGTCGGGCGGATACTGCTGCAGGAATTGCGTCGCCAGAACGACCGACAGCTTCGTGGCTCTCGCCTGCGCCAGCAGGTTCTCCAGCCCGATGGCTGAGCCGGTCAGACGGTGGGCCTCGTCCAGGTAGAGCGTGACGGGTTGACGTTTGGCCTCGGGTTGGGCGATCCGGGACTGGGTCGCGGAGTAGATCCGGCTCACCAAGAGGCTGCCCAGCAGGCTGGCTGCCTCGTCACCAAGCACGCCTTCAGGGAGCGGGATGAACAGCAGCTTCCCGGAGTCGAGCGCCGCTCCCAGGTCCAGCGTCGTCTTGGACTGACCGACGCAGTTGCGTACGGATGGGCGCAGCAGGATCTGGCGGCACTTATTGAGCAGTGGCGAAATGGTCTGGATGCGCTCGTTCGGCTTCAGCGAGGCGAACAAGCTCCAGAACGGGGCGGGATTGCTGCAGGTTCGGTTGACATCTCTTACGCCCGGTGTGTCCGGGCGGGAAGGATGTTCCGATGCCCAAGAAGTTCCCTCCCGAGTTCAAGCGGGATGTCGTCAGGGTGGCTCGCCGGGGTGA
>JBQTKH010000248.1:0-13794 GCA_052386335.1 Microthrixaceae bacterium | reverse complement strand
TGTGGCGATCAGGAAGTGCCTCGACTCACGCGCACGGCCGTCGATGACGAGCCGGTTCTCGGTCTCGAAGGTTGCCGTGCCATGGAGCGTCTCGACACCGTTGCGGGACAGGCCCGTCTCCATGTTGTGGGGCACCGGATCGGTGAAGCCCCGCTTGTGCTGCATCAGGTCGGCCCAGTTGAGCGACAGTCCGCTGTCGTCGATGCCCTTCCCGCGCATGAGTCGGGCGCTGTCGATGATCTCTGCCCCTCGGCGCAGGATCTTCTTGGGGTCGCAGCCCCGCAGCGCACAGGTGCCGCCGTAGGGCAGCTCGTCGACGATCGCAACCCGCCATCCCTCCGACGCGCACTTGTTCGCAGCAGCCGCGCCGGCCATGCCCGCCCCGATCACGATCAAGTCGTAGGTGTCGGTCATCGTGGTGTCTCCCGGTCCTGTGTCAATCGGTCGGAAGCATTTGTAGGTTCGGACGGTTCCCGGTCGAGATGGCGACGGTCGAGCCGCCGTGTGATGAGGACCACGAGGCCGAGACCGACGGCTGTGACCGCGGTAAGCCGCCCGACCGCCGCGAACGCGACGCCGCCGACAAGCCCCGCGGCGAGCGCCGTACCGCCGCAGCACACGATCGCCGCGACAGCAGCAACCGGGGCAAGACCACCCTCACGCATCGACCGCGACCTCGAGCTGTTCGATGGTGGGCGACCCCGCCGGGCCATCCGGTGTCTGGTACACGCGACAGGCCAACCCGAACGGCTCGTCACCTGACGCGAACGGGTCTCGTCCGTCGACAAGCACCGTTGGTGAGCCCCGGAACCGGGCAGCTTCGGCCTCGGCAGCGGTGGTGACGAGGCGGCGCTCCACAGCAAGACCCCGGGTCAACGCGATCGCGTCCAGGCGTTCGGCCGCGATCTTCCAGTTCGGGCAGTCATCGAAGTACAGCAGTTCGAGCTTCATGGCACTCCTCCACACGGGGCGGATTCCCGCCCTCGTCAGCTACCGTAAACCTTCCATCGCACGGGAAGGTCAAGGGGAGGTTCGAGACATGAGGATCGGCGAGCTCGCGGCCACGACCGGCATCACCACCAAGACGATCCGCTTCTGGGAATCCACCGGACTGCTCGCCGCACCAGAGCGCACACCATCGAACTATCGCGACTACGGACCCGAAGCCGTCGACCGTCTCGAGTTCATCCGCCACGCCCAAACCGCCGGACTCACCCTCGCGGAGATCCGACAGGTACTGGCGATCTCCGACGACGGCCAACCCCCATGCGGACACGTCACCGACCTCATCCATCAACGTCTCACCGACCTCGACCACCGCATCCGTGAGCTGACCGACACCCGCCACCGGCTCCGCCACCTCGCAGCACGCGCCGCAGACCAAGACCCCGCCGCGTGCGACGGGTACTGCGCCATCCTCCGACCCGCAGACACCAGCGGCTAAACGAGCTCCGGACACCACCCCCGAGATGCCGTTGGAGAATGCTGCGATCGGGCGCTCAAGAATCCGCTCCCAACCGTCGCCAGCCAGGGACCTAACGGCGCGTCGCGCGGATACTCACGCTGCTACCGCCGGGGACGCTGGACCGTGTCGTTCTGTCGCGGGCGAGCCCGATGGCGCCGCGAGCGCATTGCGGGCATTAGGCGGCCTGTCGCCGCCAGTTGACTTGTGGAGTCGTTCGCCCTAACATCGGTGTATGCCGATGATAGCCCAGTCAACCGATCTAACGGCTGCGGTGTGTCTGTTCCGGAGTCTCGCCGACGCAACGCGGCTAGCGATCGTCCAGCATCTGGCATTGGGTGAGCACCGTGTAGTCGAGTTGACCGACCACCTGGGGCTCGCCCAGTCCACCGTCTCGGGACACATCGCGTGCCTTCGGGAGTGCGGACTTGTCACGGCGCGGGCCGAAGGCCGCTCCACGTATTACGCCGTAGCGCATCCCGAGCTCCTCGAACTCCTCCGTGCAGCCGAAGGTCTGCTCAGCGCCACCGGCGAAAGCGTGCTGCTCTGCCCGACCTACGGCAGCGACGCATGACGACCGTGCAAGCAGCTCGCCCGCTTGCCCGCAGAGCGGTCAGCCTGGAACAGGCAACGATCGGCTACAACGCCATCGAGGGGGCCATCGCGGTGACTGCCGGTGCGATCGCCGGTCTCGTCTCGCTGGTCGGCTTCGGCGTGGACTCTGCGATCGAGGTCGCCGCCGCCGTCGTCGTGCTCGCCCGGCTCCGTGCGGAGGTGCGCGGTGAAGGCGTGAATCACGCGAAGGAACGACGGGCGCTTCGGTTCATCGCCATCACCTTCTTCGCCCTCGCCGCCTACGTCGTCTTCGAGGGCAGCCAGAACCTGATCGCTGGCGAGGAACCCGACAACAGCGCCGTGGGGATCATGCTCACCGGGCTCTCCATCGTGTTGATGCCAGTGCTCGCCCGAATGAAGCGCAAAGTCGGCGAGAAAATGGGGTCCCGACTACTGATCGCCGACGCCGCCGAGACACGCCTCTGCGCGTGGCTATCGGTGTCAACGTTCCTGGGCCTCACCAGCTACGCCCTGATCGGCTGGACGTGGCTCGACCCAGCCGGCGGGTTCGTCATCGCCTACTTCGCAGTTCGGGAAGGACGCGAGGCATGGCAGGGCGAGATCGTCTGCGAGGACGGGTGCGACTGATGAACGTCGAAGCCCTCATCCTCTACGCCATGTTCGGGATCGTCGCATTCGGATGGCGCACCTGGCTGCAGTTCCGACGCACTGGTGACACCGGGCTACGAATCCACGCCACCGTCGGGACCATGCAGTGGTGGGCGAAGCTCGCCTTCGTCGCCGCCCTGGGCGCCGGGATCGCTGCCCCCGTCGCCGGCCTTGTCGGCCTCGCTCCGCTCTCTGCCTTGGACACGACCGCCGCACACATCATCGGCACCGTCGTCGCGGTCCTCGGCATCATCGGCACCGCCACAGCCCAGCTCCAGATGGGCGCCTCATGGCGGATCGGCGTCGATCCCTCCGAGCGAACCGGCCTCGTCACAACGGGCGTGTTCGCATCCGTGCGCAACCCGATCTTCACCGCGATGCTGATCACCGCAACCGGTCTCACCCTCATGGTCGGCAACGCCGTCGCCGTAATCGGAGTCCTCGCTCTCCTGGCGGCGCTAGAGGTCCAGGTCCGGTACGTGGAGGAGCCCTACCTACTCGCGACACATGGCGCCGACTACGCCCGCTACACCGCATCCGCCGGCCGGTTCGCCCCCCGCCTCGGCCGCACTCACCCGCCCGTGACCGACGCGCCATAACTGCGATCCGCGGCAGCTCGCCGATACGCAGCACGCGCCAGAACGCGCTCCGTAACGCGCCACCGACGGCGAAGCGAGCCCGACCTATCGGCATCGCATCGCGGGCTATTCGATCGGACCTCCGGCGACGGCGTCGGAACATTCGATGCACGCTGGGTCGTCGCACCGGGTGATCGACGGGTTTGACCTGATTGCTTCCGCCGCGGTGGCGATGAGCTCTCGTGCAGGGAAGATCCGCCACGTGCTTTCGCCCACGCGGGTGGTGGTCTCGAGGGAGGCGAGCACGGGCTCGAGGTTGGTGAAGCCGTCAGAGCACGCGCCGCCGCGTGATCGCATCGGCTTACCGTCGGGGCCGCGTCCCCAGTAGATGAACGGTCGGCGGCCTGCTTCGACCTCGGCGAGATGGAGGATGGTCAGGCGGTCCAGGCCGACGCCGATGAGGAGCACGCGCGCTCCGAGAGCGACGAGGGCTCGGTACGGGCCAAACATGTCGTCGTTGGTCTCGGCGGCCATCAGCTGATCGGCGAGTGGGCCTATTGCTGCGAGCGATCCTGGCGAGCGCTTCGATCGGACGCGCTCGGGATGGCTCGCCACGTAGGCGGGCGTGGCGCCGAGGTCGGGATCCGTTTCGGTGCGTGAGTGGTCGTAGATGTCGCTGAGGCCGGGCCAGGGGTCGTGGGCCGCGCGTGCGTCCTTCGCGTCGTAGTCGGTGGCGTTGCGGAGGGGTCGGTCGTTGAGCGGCGCCGGGATGCTGAAGAGCGTGTTGGCCATCGTCGGTACCAGCAGGGTGCAACCTCGATCCAGGAACGCGCCCACGAGGTTGGCGGGGCCGCCATCGACGCGTGGGAACGACCGCAAGGACACGTGCACCGCGACCGGCGAGTCATCGAGAGAGAGACCCGAGATCGCCCCTGCGAGCTGCGCTCGAGTCACCGGTGGGCCAGCCATTGACAGGTAAATGACACGCGCGCCGGACCACGCGCCCCAGAGTTCTCCAGGTGACACCGAACGGCGCGTAGTTGAGAGCCCCACGCGGGAACCTGCGGCGCGTCGCGCCTGCACTACTCGCCGTGGACGAACAGGCAGAACGGGTGACCAGCCGGATCCAGCATCACACGCAACCGAGTCCGGTCGCGGTCCGATGGCTGTGGCGGTGCCTCGGCGCCTCCGGCACGCAAGACCAGCTCGACGGCAGCTTCGACATCATCGACGAGGATCTCGAAGTGCAGCATCTTGGTCTGCTCTCCTGGTTTCTCGGGCCATGTCGGCGGCTCGTACCAATCGTCGGCCTGGAAGTTCAGACCCATCCCGCCATTCGGGTCCCGGACCTGCACCCAGCCGGCGCCGTCGCGAGCGTTGATCTCCCAGCCGAACACGTCGGCGTAGAACGCCGCCAGCGTTTCGGCGTCGGAGCAATCCAGAGTGACCGTTGTCCATGTGATCGAGGGTCTCGCTGGCATCGGCGAATCATCTCGCGTTCCCGGGCGTAGGACCCCACAGCGGTCGTTCAAATTCACACCGAACGGGCGCTCGATACTCCGTCGCCAAGCCCTACGAGGACCGCCAGCTATCGGCGCATCGGGCGCGCCCCGGAGCCGGCGTTTCGCAGGTCACCGTTCACGCTCGTATACGTAGAGTCTGGTGGTGCGTTGGATCCCGTTGCTTCTGCTCGGCCTCGGGATTGTTCTCGCATCGTGGGTTGTCTTGATCCTCTTGGCGAGACGTCTACCCCCGGGGCTGGCCAAGGACCTCGCCAACTTCCTGCCGGCGTGCGCGACCACACTCCGCCGACTACGCAAGGACCCTCGGGTTCCGCGCTCCGCGAAGATCGCCGTGGCGATCGCCGCAGTGTGGGTGATCAGCCCGATCGACCTGATCCCTGAGTTCCTCCCCGTGATCGGGCCGCTCGACGACGTCGTGGTCGTCGCGCTGGCGCTCCGCTTCGCGGCGCGGCGGGTGCCACGCGAGGCGATCGAGGAAGCGTGGCCGGGCGAGCGAAGACTCCTCGACCGCCTGCTCGGCCCAGCAACGTTCCCACCGACGGATTAGCAACCCCACACCGGCGATCGCGCCGCCTGCCGGCGGTCGGGGACACCGGGGCCGGAATGTCCTTCGCTTTCGTCGCACGAGCTCACCAGGCGCATAGGAAGCGGCGGCCTCCACAAAGACTCCCCGAAGCCCGGCGCCATCTCAACGATCGCCGACAGCGGTGATCGCGGTCTTCAGGCCGCCCTCCGGGGCGCGTTCGCCCTGGTCACCGACTCGCACCGTGGGTAACCATCGCGAGGTAGCGCCTCACGGTATCGCACCTCGCCTACGATGGCCACATCCGGCGCCATGCGCAGGAAGCCCCCCACGAGCTTGCGCAGGTCGATCGCCGGTCGATCTGGTCGGGCGGCGCGGGTCTGCATGCTGGCAACGTTCGGCAGCGGTACGTCAGCCTCGAACACCTCCTCTGCGACGACGATCCGGAGCGATGGATCGAGCTCCGCGGCGCAGCACGAGAGCAGCGTGGTCTTGCCTGACCCGGGAGCGCCGGCGATCAAGATGGTCATGCCCGAGCGCACGCAGGTGGACAGGAAGGAGGCGACCTGTCGGGACAGCATGTCGCGCTCGACGAGCTGATCGAGGTGGCGGAACGCCACCCCCGTGAACTTGCGGATGTTCACCATCGTGTGGCCGCCGTTGCTGACGTCGCCGTGGACGATGTGGAGGCGGGAGCCGTTGTCGAGCTGCGCATCCTGGAGCCCCTCGGCCGGATCGAGCTTGCGGTGCGATCCCGACGCGTCGTCGAGGACCTTCGTGAGCGTGCGCAGCACATGCTCGTCGTCGTGGAACACCTCGTCGTGATACCCGCTCGCTCCGGAGTGGCGCTTGACGAAGATCTGATCGGGAGCGTTGATCATGATCTCCCACACGTCGTCGTCCGCGAGGAGCGGCTCGAGTGGGCCGTAGCCGGCGAGGTTCCGGTAGGCGCGCTCGGCGAGCGCGGTGGGTTGTGCGACGTCGAACGGCCGGATGCCGCGGCGGTGATCGAGCGACCAGCGCGCGACCTCGTCCGCGATGAGCGCGCGGAGCTTGTCGCCCCCGGTGTCGCTCCCCATGTCGAGGGAGATGTCGGCGGCTCGCTCCTGGACCGCTCGCTCGATCTCCTCGAGCGGCGCGATCCGGTCCGCCCCCATCAGCCCGCCTCGGTGTGCAGGTCGTCTCCGCCGTCTTGGACGGTCCAGGAACCGAGCGATCCCGGGACGATCGCCACGGGCTCGGTAGATCGGGCCTCCGGATGTTGGACGTCGGTGTCAGCGTCCAGCACCGCGAGCACAGGTCCGCACACTGCCGCGAGCCACGGGTCGTGGAAGCGCCCACCATCACGCACCACGGTCTCGATGTTCCGTCGGACGCCCAGGTGGATCGGTGTCGGCACGCCGTGGTCTGGTCCGGCGCCCGCCAGGAGCAGCTCGCCGAAGGCCCGGGCCACCTCGGCCCTGACTCTGGGGCTCCGATGTGAGCGGTTGACGACGGGCAGGATCCGCCGCCCCGAGACACCGTGCTCGAGCAGGTCTCGGGTGACCCGCAGGAGCGCGTGCAGGCCGTGCAACCCCGGCGAGCCGACGACCGCGACGACGTCGGCAGCCTCGGACACGATGCGCGCCATCGCATTCCGGTCCTGGACGTCGACCGAACCAGTGGCGCGCTCTCCCTCGACGTCGCCGTCGACGTCGGCCACCACGAGGCGGAACCCTCGGCGGAGACTGTCGAGCGCGGCATCGAACGCGCGGGGTCGCAGCGAGGTCCAGTCGCGATGACGGCGAAGCCCGAGCAGCAGGTGGTACCCGCGGGCATCGACCCGCCAGGTGAGGGCCCGCACGGTGTCGATGGACGGCGTGCCCGCGCGATGCGCCTCGACCAGCTCGATGACGCCGGGGACCACGTCACGCGCGTCGTGCAGCATCGCCAGGTCGGCGTGGAGCGCGAGGTCGGCGAGGCACACGAGGTCGGCGTGCCGCGGGTCGGACGCCAGGCCCTGCGCGAGCGCCATCGCAACCGTTGAACGTCCGGTGCCACCGGAGCCCGTGACCGCGATCAGCCGACCTCGGTAGCCGTGCGGCACCGGCGTGTCTCGGACCGCGTCGGTCGCGGCGGCCTCTGTGGAGGCGACCGGTGCGGCGACGTGCGACAGCACCTGAACGAGATCGTCGCGTCCGAAGCCGAGGGGTAGGTGCGCCGAGGCACCGAGATCGGCCCGGCTCGTGGCGTGCCGACCGCTGCTGACGAGCACCACCGAGCACCCGCTGTGCAGGGCGAGGTCGACCAGGTCTCGATCCAGCCCCGGGATGGAGTCGTCGAGCAGCAGGGCAGAGTAGGAGCGCCCAGACTGCAGGCGCACGCGCACCTCATCGATCGACATCGCCTTGACGAACTCCACGGGAAGCGCAGCAGAGGTCGCCCAGTGGGAGACATCACGGAACCAAGCGGAGCGGACCTGGGCGAGCCCCAGGAGGACGAACCGCTCCGCGGTCATCCCTCCGCCTCGAAGACCACCACCGGTTCGCGTTCGTCCGGCCCCGCGAACGTGGAGCGGACCACGGTGACCGCCCCGGGGCGCAGTGCGTGCACCAGGGCAGCGACCGCGTCGTCAGATGGAACGGAGATGACGATGCTGATCTCCCGCTCGCTCGTGAGCGACCCGTCCTCGCGGCTGGCGATCATCACCACCTCGGCATCGCGCACCACCGACGACGTGCGCTGGTCGTCGGTGACGTACACGTCGACGCGCTCGCCCTGCTTGAGACGGCCGACCGCGATCTGCTCGCGGGGCAGGGTGATCGCCACCTCCACGCCCGCGGCGCGCGGGCGCTCGGCGGTGATCGCACCGGCCTGCACGAGCTCCCCCGTCCCGATCGGACCGAGTGCGACGCGTCCGATCACCTCCCGCTCCGAGGAGAACGCCCGAGCGCTCGCGCCAGCGGGAAGGGCGCCGCGCACGAGGTGGATGTCATCGGCCTCGATCGTCTCGCCGACTCGGATGTCGCGACTCGCGACCACCAGCGCCTCTTGCGGCGCCTTGCCGGCGCCGGCGTACGCGGCGAACACGCCCGAGGCCGCGATCGCCATCAGCAGCCCGCCGAGCACGGCCCGCCCCCCGGGCAGTCCCGGGCGCCGCTGGATCACCCGCGGTGCGTGGACCTCGCCCGCGACCCCGACGCCCGTCCCCCCGGCCACAGTGCCCAGTTCGCTGCGACGCATGCGTTCTCCTTCGCGGCATTCGCGCTGTCTATGGCGAATGAAAGCACATGGAACAGCAAGACGTAACCCCAAAGGCGGGTATAGGGTGCAGGCATGGCAGGACCCGAGATCGAGTGGCTCTCAACGCAGGACGCGGCCAGGCGGCTCGGCATCACGCCCCGCACCCTGTACCGCTTCATCGATCTGGGCGACCTGCCCGCTTACCGCCTCGGCCGAGTGATCCGCCTCAAGGCCGACGACGTCGATGCGTTCATCGAGTCGTCCCGGATCGAGCCGGGCTCCCTCGAGCACCTCTACCCCGACACGAGCGCCAAGAAGTGAGCGTCAGCCGATGAGCACCTCGTCGATGGTGCCGAGCGGCACGTAGGCGGCAGCCGGCTCGGTCGCTTGGGTGCGCAGCACGACGACATCCTGGCCGACGCTGCGCAGCTCGCCGGCAATGGTGTCACCGCCCCTGGTCACCACCGCGATGCGCTCCCGGTCGGCGGCCAGCTCGCTGAGCACGTCGGCGAGCCGCAGCTCGGTGCGCACGACGCGGTCGCCCACCGTGGACGGCACCTGGGGGGCCGTGCGCACCTGGGTGATGGCCTTGGTCGCCACGAGCACCGCTGCGCCGGTCGTGAGCTCGACGGCCGCGAAGTCCGCACCGATGGCGCGGATCGTCCCGTGGAGGCGGCGCCCGCCGCGAACGTGGATCACCACCGGTGCCGACCGCTCCGCGAGGTCGATGAGCACACCACCGAAGGTCGCCTCGTGATCGGCGACCTCGCGGAGCCAGCGCTCGCGGGCTCGCCCCAGCGCGGCCTCGTCGATCCGGGCGTCGGCCACCCACTGGTCGAGGCGCGTCGAGAAGCTCGTGGCGCGCGGGCCGCGGAGGAGGTCGTCGCCACGCCGGTCATCCACGGCCACGAGCGTAGGACGATCGGCAGCCCGAGGACCGGTGCGGGCGGTGTCGCCACTAGCCTTGCTGCGTCGTGTCCAGCACCCAGGTGAAGATCTCCGTCCCCAGCAACCATCTGATGCCCGCCCTCCTCGGCGAGCGAGACGAGGTGCTGCGTGCGATCGAGGCAGCGTTTCCGGGGGTGACGATCCACGTGCGGGGCAATGAGATCGCCCTCGAGGGCGTCGATGCCGAGCGGGTGGCTGCCCTCCTGGAGGACCTCGTCGTTCTCGTGGAGCAGGGTCACCGGCTCGACGCCGGCACGGTGCGGCGCAGCGTCGCCATGGTGCGCGCCGACGAGCGGCCGGCGGAGATCCTGACGGCCGAGGTGCTCCGACCGGCCACCGGTCGCCCCGTGCGGCCGAAGTCGAGCGGCCAGAAGCGCTACGTCGACGCCATCCGCGACAACGTCATCACCTTCGGCCTCGGCCCGGCCGGCACCGGCAAGAGCTGGCTGGCGGTCGCGATGGCCGTCCAGGCGCTGCAGGCCAAGCAAGTCGACCGGATCATCCTCACCCGCCCCGCCGTCGAGGCTGGCGAGCGGCTCGGCTTCCTGCCCGGCGACCTCATGGCGAAGATCGACCCCTACCTCCGGCCGCTGTGGGATGCCCTGCACGACATGGTGGGAACCGAAGCCGCGGGCAAGCTGCTCGAGCGCGGCGCCGTCGAGGTGGCACCGCTCGCGTTCATGCGGGGCCGCACGCTCAACGCCAGCTTCATCATCCTCGACGAGGCGCAGAACACCACCCCCGAGCAGATGAAGATGTTCCTCACGCGGATCGGCTTCGGGTCGAAGGCGGTCGTCACCGGCGACACCACCCAGGTCGACGTCGGCGGTGGCCGCAGCGGCATCGGCGACCTCGAGCGCATCCTGGCCGGGATCGACGGGTTGGGGTGGGTGCACCTCACGAGCGGCGACGTCGTGCGCCATCGCATCGTGCAGGACATCGTCGACGCGTACGAGCGGGCCACCCCGCCGCAAGGACCGCGCTGATGCCCGGCGAGCCCGACGGCACCGAAGGCCCCGACCGTCCCGATCCCTCGGATCTCCCCGACGGGATCACGCCCGACGACCTCCCGCCGATGCCGATGGTCAATCGCAAGCGGCGCCCGCCCGACGAGGGGGAGGTCGACGTGTTCGGGGTGGACGAGCAGTCCGACCACGAGGTCGACCTCGCCCGTTGGGTCGATCTGGCCCGCCGCGCGCTCCACGACTCCGGCGTGCGCGGCGATGCCGAGCTCTCCCTGCTGTTCGTCGACGAGGACGTCATGGCCGAGCTCAACAAGCGCTTCATGGATGTCGAGGGCCCCACCGACGTGCTCGCGTTCCCCATCGACGATCCGCTCGACGGCGGGCGCTGGCCCGACTCTGGCGCCACCGGGCCCGATCGCGAACCCCCCGATGTGGGCGACCTCCCGATGCTGCTCGGCGACATCGTGATCTGCCCGTCGGTCGCGTCCCGCCAGGCGCCCGACCATGCCGGCAGCTACGACGACGAGCTCGCGCTGCTCGTCGTGCACGGCATCCTCCACGTGCTCGGCATGGACCACGCCGATCCTGAGGAGACCGCCGTGATGCAGGCGCGCGAGCGCGAGCTGCTCGACCGGTACCACCACAACCGATGAGGGCTCGCACATGACCAGCGCCGACTGGGCGCTCGCCGCCGTCGTCATCGTGCTGTTCCTGGTGTCGATCGTCCTCGCCGTCGCGGAGACCGCGCTCACCCGGGTGTCGCGCGCGAAGGCCCAGGCGCTGGCGGAGACCGCCGGCAAGCGCGGCACGTCGCTCCTCGCCCTCGTGGAGCACCAGGAGTGGCTCAACCCGACGCTGCTCCTCGTGCTGGCCACCCAGCTCGTGCAGTCGACCACCCTCGGCGTGCTGGCCAGCCGGCTCTTCGGCGGCTGGGGTGTGGTCGGGGCCACCGCGCTGAACGTCACGCTGTTCTTCGTCCTCGCCGAGGTGGCACCCAAGACGTGGGCCATCCAGCACACCGACCGCGCTGCCCTCGCGTTCGCCGGGCCGATCCGAGTGCTGGCCCGGTGGGGTCCGCTGCGCCTGATCTCGCGGGGCCTGATCGGCCTCACCAACGTGCTCCTCCCCGGCAAGGGCCTCAAGCGGGGCCCGTACATGTCGGAGGAGGAGCTCCTCGCGGTGGCCGACATGGCGCTCGAGGACTCGGTCATCGAGGCCGAGGAGCGTCAGCTCATCGAGTCGGTGATCGAGCTGGGCGACACCGTCGTGCGCGAGGTGATGGTGCCCCGTACCGACATGGTCACGGTCACCGCGGAGTTCCGCGTGGTCGACGCGATGGAGGTCGTCATCCTCAACGGCTACAGCCGCATCCCGGCGTGTGGTGACGGCATCGACGACGTCGTGGGCATCGTGCACGCCAAGGACCTCATGCGCGCCGAGCGAGACGGCAACGAGGAGCAGCCCGTGTCCGCGCTCGCGAGACCGGCGAAGTTCGTGCCCGAGACCAAGGGCGTGGCCGACCTCCTGCGCGAGATGCAGGTGGAGCGCTTCCACATGGCGGTGGTGGTCGACGAGTACGGCGGCACCGCCGGGCTCGTCACCCTCGAGGACATCATCGAGGAGCTGCTCGGCGAGATCGTCGACGAGTTCGACGTGGAAGACCCGATGATCGAGCCGCTCCCGGGAGGCGATGTGCGGGTCAACGCTCGCATGGCGCTCGACGAGGTGAACGATCTCATCCACGCGCAGCTGCCCGAGGGCGACTGGGACACCATCGGCGGGCTGCTGCTCTCCGAGCTGGGGCACGTGCCCGTGGAGGGCGAAGCCGTGGAGGTCGGCGGCTGGCGCCTCACCGCCCAGCGCGTCCAGGGTCGGCGGATCGGCCACGTCCGCCTGCACCGACTGGAGACCCACCAGGTCGCCGAGCTGAAGGACGCACGCTGATGCGATCGGGCTTCGTCACCCTCGTGGGCCGACCCAACGTGGGGAAGTCCACCCTCCTCAATCGGATCCTGGGCACCAAGGTGGCGATCACCTCGAACAAGCCCCAGACAACACGCACGCGAATCATGGGCGTGCTCACCCGACCCGAGAGCCAGGTGGTGTTCGTCGACACGCCGGGCATCCACAAGCCCCGCACCGCGCTCGGCACGCGGCTCAACGCCACGGCGCAGGGCACGATCGGCGACGTCGACATCGTGTGCTTCGTGCTCGATGCCACGCAGCCCTTCGGCCGAGGCGACCAGTGGGTGGCCAACCTCGTTCCCAAGGACGCGGTCTGCATCGTCAACAAGGTCGACAAGGCCTCGAACAAGGAGATCGCCGAGCAGCTCACCGCCGCGAGCGGGCTCTCGCTCAGCGAGTACTTCCCCGTGTCGGCCAAGACGGGCGACGGGGTCGAGGAGCTCGTCGGGCACCTGATCAGCCGTCTCCCCGAAGGTCCCCAGTACTTCCCCGACGACATGGTCACCGACGTGCCCGAGGCGTTCATGGTGGCCGAGCTCGTGCGCGAGCAGCTGCTGCGGCGCACCCGAGACGAGCTGCCGCACTCGATCGCCGCGAGGGTCACCGAATGGGACTGGCCGCTGATCCGCTGCGAGATCCTCGTCGAGCGCGACAGCCAGAAGGGCATCGTGATCGGTCACAAGGGCCAGGTGCTCAAGGAGGTCGGCATCGCTGTGCGCGCCCAGCTGCCCGAGGGCACCTACCTCGAGCTGCTCGTGAAGGTCGACAAGGACTGGCAGAGCCGCCCCAAGGCCATGGAGCGCCTCGGCTACTGACGGGCGGTCAGCCGCTGCCGCACTCGGCCTCGAGGTAGGCCTCGACGTTGGCGGACGCCTCTTCGATCTCCGGACCCTCGAGGGACTCGCCGAGCTCTTGGAGCTTGGCCATCTGCTCGGGGTCCATCGAGGCCGGGTTGCTCAGGTCGATGTCCAGATCGGCCATCCCCCTGGCGAACTCGGCGTAGGCCTCGGCGAACAGCTGGAAGTCGGCCCGGATCTCCTTGGGCAGGTTGTCGGCCACGTTCTCGAAGTACTCGGCCGCGTCTTCGAGCTCGTTCCCGGCGGCACCGCCGAGCCCGGCACCGATCGATGCGTAGGCCCCCGCGAACGCCTGCGTGAGCTCTGCGCAGTCCTCGGTGAACGCGGTCAGGTCGTTGTCGCCGTTGGAGTCGGCCGTCGTGGTGGTCTCCTCGGTGGCGGTCTTGTCGTCGCCACCGCCGCAGGCCACCATCGTGAAGCCGAGCATCGCGGCCAGGGCGAGCGATCCGAGTCGCTTGGTCACCATGTCATCGTCCCTTCCGCCGGCCCCCACGACGGGTGCTGGTCCGCTGGCAAGGTACTCGCGG
>JBQTKH010000247.1:0-8123 GCA_052386335.1 Microthrixaceae bacterium | reverse complement strand
GCAGCTCCTCGTTGCCGCGGGCGTGGTCGGCGTACTTGGAGCCGGGGTGGCGCTCGAAGAGGTCGGGGCGGCCGATGCCGTTGCAGAAGTTCTCCCAGAACTCGCGCTCGGACGACATGAAGAGGATGTGGCCGTCGGAGGTCTCGTAGAACTGGTAGCGCACGCCATCGCGCATGCCCGCCGTACCGGGGGCGCGGCGCTCGTAGCCGTCGGCCTTGTTGCCAGTGACCTCCGACTTGGGGCGCTCGTAGGCGCGGTAGGTCTCGCTGCGCAACCAGTCCATCGCCGCCGCGGCGTCGGATTGCGCCACCTCGAGCTGACAGGGCTCGCCCGTGGCCCGGGCGCGGGTGACACCAGCGAGCACCGCCAGTGCACCGAACAGCGGCCCGGCGTGGATGCCCACCGACGGGTGCTCGGGGATGGCGCAGAAGCCGTCCTCGGTGGTGACCGGCTGCACGAGCCCGGCCCACACGTCATAGGCGATGCCGTGGCTCGGCATGTCCTTGTAGGGGCCGGTCATGCCGTACCCGGAGATGGTGCAGAACACGATCCGAGGGTTCACCGCCTTGCAGGCCTCGTAGCCCACGCCGCGGCGCTCGAGGCCGCCCGGGCGCATGGCCTCGATCACTGCGTCGGCGCCGGCCACGAGCTCGAGGAAGACGGCGCGGCCCTCCTCGGTGCGGAGGTCGATCGTGATCGAGCGCTTGCCCCGGCTGATGTGGAGGTGCATGAGCGAGGTGCCCTCCACGATCGGCCAGGTCATCTCTCGGATGTAGTCGCCCGACGGCGGCTCCACCTTGATGACGTCGGCGCCGAGGTCGGCGAGCGTGGTGGTGATCGCGCCAGGGCCGAGCATCGAGCACTCGATGATCCGGAGGCTGCCGAGCGGGGTGGTCACTGCGGTTCCTCCAGAGGAGCCAGGGGGGAGCGGGGGCCAGGGGTCATGAGCTCCTCGCGCCAGCGCGTGCACCACTCGCGGGCCGTTGCCCGCCATGGGTCGCCGGTGCGCAGGAGATCGGTGTGGGTGCGCAGGTCGGTGGCCCAGATCGTGCAGACCTCGGTGTCGGCGAGCACGCTGTCGTAGAGGCCCACCAGGGTGATGCCGCGCTCGGCCATGGCGGGCACCCGCTCGGCGAGGGTGGCGGCCAGGTACTCCGCGCCTGCACCGGGGCGAACCTCGGACTGCTCGTGCACGAACCAGCTGCCGCGCACCCCGTCGTTGGTGAGCGACGCGCGTGACGGGCAGCCCGGCGCGCCACGGAGGAGGCGGTCGAACCCACCGCTGCGGTGCCGGTACGCCTCGTCCCACCACTGGGCCAGCTCGGCGTTGGCCGCCTTGTCGACGTTGGTGCGCTGGCCGAGCCGCGCCCAGCCGTCCCACCCGTCGATCTCCCACACGTTGACGACCTGGGGCCACCGCCCCGTGGAGCCCACCACCTCCCAGGTGCCGAGCAGGGCCAGCCCCTTCCCGGCGGCCGCGCCCGCATCGAAGCCCACGGTGTGGTCCATGTAGGCCCGCCCGCCGCGGCCGACGATGTCGACCACCTCGTGCAGGAAGAGCTGATCTGCCATGCCGCGAGGGATGATGGCACACTATCTGACGACCCGTCAGATCTCGCCGACAGGACCGGATGGACCTCTCCTTCACCCCCGATCAGGACGCCCTCCGGGACGCCGCGCAGCGCCTCTACGCGAAGGAGTCCCACGGCGAGCGGGTGCGCGAGCTCGAGGGACAGGGGTTCGATCCGGCGCTGTGGGCGGCGGTCATCGACATGGGGCTGCCGTACATGGCGCTGCCCGAGGAGCGGGGCGGCGCCGACGCGTCCCTCACGGATCTCGCGGTGGCCGTCGAGGTGCACGGGGCGCACCTCGGGCTCATCCCCCTCGTGGAGACGGCCGTGGCCGCACGACTGCTCGCCCGCCTCGACGGCGTGCCGGCGGCGTCTCGGTTGGCCTCGATCGTCAACCGCGCGCCGGTGACGCTGCGACTCGCGGCCGGCGACGCGCCCACCCCAACGCCCTTCGCCGCGATCGCCGAGCACATCGTCGCCCTCGACGGGGACCACCTCGTCGCCATGACGGGGCGCCGCGGCCCGCTGCGGGCGACGCTGGCTGGGCTGGCCATCGCCCCGGTCGGCCGCGACGGAGGCGACATCCTCGCCGTCCGGGCCGAGGCCACGAACGAGTGGGCGCGCACGCTCGACGAGTGGCGGGCGCTCACGGCGGTGGCCCAGGCCGGGCTGGCGCGCGCCTCGCTCGATCTCGGGGTTCGCTACGCCATGGATCGCCACCAGTTCGGGGTGCCCATCGGCAGCTTCCAGACGATCCAGCACCGCTTCGCCGACCTCCACGAGCGCGTCGACGGTGCGCGCCTGCTCGCCTACGAGGCGATCTGGGCCCTCGACGAGGGCGAGCCGGCGGCCCCGATGCTGGCGGCACAGGCGTCGTGGTACTGCGGCTCGGTAGCCGACGAAGCCACCGGGTTCAGCTTGCACGTGCACGGCGGCTACGGGTTCATGCTCGAGTACGACGTCCAGCTCCAGGTGCGGCGAGCGAAGGCCACCCGCCTGCTGCTCGGCCAACCCCACCGTGAGCTCGACCTCATCGCACAGCGGCGCTGGGGCGCTGAGGCACCGTCGCCCACCCCTGTGACGGCTCGCCCGACCCGCGCCGGCATGGACTTCCGCTTCGAGGCCGAGACCGAGGCCTTCCGCACAGAGGTGCGCTCGTTCATCGACGAGCACCTCTCCGAGGAGATCGTCGACCGCGCGCACGCCACCGGCACGATGCACGACTGGGGCTTCCACAAGGCCCTCTGCGAGCGGGGCTACCTCGCGTCAGGTTGGCCCACCGAGGTCGGCGGCCTCGGTCGGAGCGCGATCGACCAGACGCTCCTCATGCAGGAGCTCTACGCGTCGGGCGCGCCGATCGACGGCCTCAACATCGCGTCGATGGTCGGCGCCACCCTGCTCGTCTGCGGCACCGAGGAGCAGAAGGCCAGCATCCTGCCCCGCATCCTGGCCGGCGAGGTCATGTGCTGCCTCGGCTACAGCGAGCCTGACGCAGGGTCGGATGTCGCTGCCGTGGCCACTCGGGCCGTGCGTGACGGCGACCAGTGGGTGATCGACGGGCAGAAGGTGTTCACGACGATGGCGCACGAGGCGCACTACGTGTTCCTGCTCACCCGCACGAACCCCGATGCCCCGAAGCACAAGGGCCTCACGATGTTCCTCGTGCCGATGAAGAGCCCGGGGATCGAGATCACGCCGATGGCCACGATGGGCGGGGAGCGCACGAACATCACCTTCTACAACGGGGTGCGGGTCCCCGACTCGTACCGCGTCGGCGACATCGACGCCGGGTGGTCGGTGATGCACGCGGCGCTCGTCTACGAGCGGAGCGGCGCCAACTGGGGTGAGCCGCATCAGCTCGTGGAGTCGGTCGCGTCCTGGGCGCGGCAACCCGGGGCCGACGGGGTGCGGCCGTTCGACGACGTGATCCTGCGGAGCGCGCTCGCTCGATGGAGCACCGAGCTCGAGGTGGGGCGGCTCCTGCTCTACCGCACGGCTTGGCTGTCGGCCCAGGGCGAGATGCCCCAGGTGGAGGGCTCGATGGCCAAGCTCCACATCACCGAGGCGTTCGTCCGAGCCTCCGCTGAGCTGCTCGACCTGCTCGGGGCCGCCGGTCTCGTCGGCGGCGACGGGCCCGGCACGGTGCTCCGGGGGCTGGTGGAGCACGCGTTCCGCCATGCCGTGGTGACGACGATCTACGGCGGCTCCAGTGAGGTCCAGCGGGAGATCATCGCCGGCCGTGGCCTCGGATTGCCCCGGAATCGCTGACCGCTCGGCTTGACTTGGGTGTTCCTGACGGTCCGTCAGATCCCCTAGTGCCAGAAATCACATCGGTGAATGTTGCAGTTTCGTGTCGCAACCGGGTTACCATTTCGTAACTCACCAGCCGCCTCGAGCGCGGCCCGCCGCTGGGGCGCAGTGATCCGTCGATCTTTCCCATCCACTCGACGCGCGCCCCGGCCTCCCCCTCAACAGGAGGACTGCACCATGTCCGGGAACAACCCCCCGAGTACCAACGGCTCGCCGCGCTTGTCGCGACGGGCCCTCCTGATCGGCTTGGCGGTGCTCACCGCACTCGCCCTACCGGTCGGTCTCGTCGTCACGACGAGCGATTCCGCCAGCGCCCAGCCCTCGGCGACCGCACGAGCGCACAACCCCCGCCAGTCCGGCGGGGCGGCAGGTTGGTTCAACCGCCTGGAGTCCCAGGCGGTGTCGGTGACGCCGGCCTCGATCGAGGTGGCACCCACCCCGGCACCGGCACCCGCTCCGGCGCCCGCCGTGGCTCCCCGACCCGCCCCTGCGCCTGCTCCGGCTCCCGCCCCGGCACCGGCGCCCAGGGCGTCAGGTGACCCGAACGACCCGGCCAGCTGGGAGCGACTCGCCCAGTGCGAGGCCGGCGGCAACTGGGCCACCAACACTGGCAACGGCTACTACGGCGGCCTTCAGTTCTCCCTCAGCTCGTGGAACGCCGTGGGCGGCACCGGTTACCCGCACGAGGCAAGCCGCGAGACCCAGATCGAGATGGGCAAGCGCCTGTACAACCAGGGCGGCTGGGGCCACTGGCCCGGCTGCACCCGGTCCTTCGGCTGGCGCTGAGCCAGACGACTGCAGCAACGCGATGCGGTTCGGGGCACCAGCACCTGCCCACCGCTCACCCCTGCCCCGAACCCGCGACGGTGAGGACGCGCGGGCAGCTACCCGGGCGCTTCGGGCCCGCCCCAGGCGACGATCGCACCGGCGACCGCGATGAGCGCGACGGGGTCGAGCTCCACCTCCGCGGGATCCCAGACATCGACGCTCACACCCGGGGGCGCCGGCGATGGCGGCGACGAGGCGACCAGGACCACGGGTCGACCCAGCGTCGCCGCGCTCGACGCCGCGGACCACGCGGCGGCCGCGGCCCCTGCTGCGGGCACGAGCACGCTGCCCGGTCGCTGCGTGGGGAACGTGCGAGCGATCCAGAAGCCGACCAGGCCAGGTTCGGCCACCACCAGCCCATCCGCTGGCAACGACGCCGCCAGCGCGGCGGCACGGGCGGGTGGTGATCCGGGCACCGCGTACATCGGACCGACGACCGCGGCGAGCTCTGTGTAGAGCGCTGGTCGCACGGTCGTGCCGGCCGGCAGGTCGAGCTCGATCGACGCAAGGTCCGTCGGCGCAACGTCGATCACCTCGGCCCGCCCGAGCCATGGCTGCGACGTCACCTCATCGGCGTCGAGGCCGCTCGTCACGAGCACGTCGACCTCGCCCAGGCCCGCCAGCTCGAAGTCGCGCGCCTGCAGGCCAGCGGTGCCGAAGTGCAGCGGGTCGTCCCAGGCGAACACGCCCTTCGCTCCCCACGTGTTCACGACGCCGCAGCCCACCCGACGAGCAAAGGCCCGCAGCCCGTCGACACAGCCGTCGCGCACCACCCCCGGCCCCACGAGGACCCCCAACCCACCCGATCTCTGGTACCTCACGTCCGCATGCCGCGCGTCAGGTTCCACAGATGGGGGTGGCGGGTCGCCGGCTCAGTACCGGAGGCCGGGGGCGCGGGTCTTGAAGACGTCGGTGGCGAGCTGCTGCCCGAGCGTGGTGGCATCCCAGCGCTTGCCGCCATTGGAGATCTTGGCCCCTTCGCTCCAGCCCTGCATCCACACGATGTCCTCGGCGACAGCACGGATGACCTGGCCGGTGACGTGCTGGCTCTCGTCGCTGGCCAGCCAGGCCACCAGCGGCGACGACACAGCAGGGTCCATCCGGTTCCACTCGTCATCGGGCACCTCGTCGGCCTCGATCACGGTCGGCGCGCCGGGCATCGTGCCCGTGATGCGGGTGGCCGCCGCTGGACCCACCGCGTTGACCGTCACGCCGAGCTTGTACAGCTCGAGCGACAGCGTCTGCGTGAACCCGGCGATGCCGGCCTTCGCCGTGGCGTAGTTGGTCTGACCGAAGTTGCCGACCAGGCCGGCCCCGGAGGTGGTGTTGATCACCCTGCCGGTGAAGACCTCGCCTGCCTTGGCTCGCTCCCGCCAGTGCCTGGCCGCGTGGTGCGAGGGCGCCCAGCTGCCCTTGAGGTGCACCTTGATCACCGCATCGAAGTCCGCCTCGGTCATGTTCCAGATGGCCGTGTCACGCACGATGCCGGCGTTGTTCACGAGCACGTCGAGCTTGCCGTACAGGTCGACGGCTTGGGTCACCATGCGTCCGGCGGCCTCGTAGTCGGACACGTCGTCGTAGTTGGCGACCGCGGTGCCGCCGCGGCTCGTGATCAGCTCGACGGTGAGGTCCGCCGCCTTCTCGTCCGCGCCGTCGCCGGTGACCGAGGTGCCGAGGTCGTTGACCACGACGCTGGCACCGTGCTTGGCCAGCTCGAGCGCATGCGCCCGCCCGATGCCGTGCCCGGCGCCCGTGACGATCGCGACCTTGCCCGTGAGCAGTGCCATGTTGAGTTGGTCCTTCCTCAGCTGTCGCTGAACTGATCGCGTAGTTGGAACTTCAGAACCTTGCCGGTGGGGTTGCGTGGCAGCGCGTCGACGAGCTCGAGGCGCTCGGGAAGCTTCTGGGTCATCAGCCCCTCAGCGCGGCACCACGCCACCATCTCGTCGAACGTGATCGGGTCGGCCGGGTCCGCGGGGACGACCACCGCGCAGACGCGCTCGCCGGTCTTGGGATCGGGCACGCCGATCACGGCCACATCGGCGATGTCGGGGCTGCGGAACAGGATGTCCTCGACCTCCTTGGCCGAGATGTTCTCCATGTTGCGGATGATGATGTCCTTCACGCGTCCCGTGATCGTCACCATGCCTTCGGCGTCGATGCGGCCGAGGTCGCCGGTGCGGAACCAGCCGTCGTCGTCGAAGGCCTCGGCCTCGAGCGACGCGTCGAGGTAGCCCTTCATCATCTGCGGCGCCTTGGCGCGGATCTCGCCCTCCTCGCCGATGCCGGCCTCCTTGCCCTCGAGCGTGACCGCCCGAAGCTGCACCCCCGGAGTGGCCTTGCCCTCGGTGTTGGCGAGCTGCTCGTCGGTGTCATGGATCGTGCCCATGGCGATGATGGGCGCCTCGGTGAGGCCGTAGCCCGACACGATGCCGACGCCACCCATCTCCGCCTTGATGTCGTAGTGGAGCTGGGGTGGCTTCGGCGCACCACCACCGCAGTACACGCGCACGTTCGGGAACAGGCGCTCGTCCGAGTTGGCGCGCTGCGCGGCCAGGTACGCCATGTGGAACGGCGTGCCCGCACCCGCCATCGTGACGTCGTGCTCCTTGATGAGCGCGGTGGTGCGGGCGGGGTCGAAGCGCTCGATGTACACGGTGGGGAACCCGACCGCGAGCGCCGAGAACAGCCACCCGATGCCCCCGATGTGGGTGAACGGGAACACGACGGCGTTCTTGTCGGCATCGGTCACGCCGAGGCAGGCGTTCATGCCGAGCGCGCTGGCCAGGATCGTGCGGTCGGTGTGCTGCGCACCCTTCGGGTCGGCCGTGGTGCCCGAGGTGTAGAAGTACCAGCGCACCGCGTCGACGCTGGGATCCGGGGGCGGCGGCAGCGTGGACGGGTCGCCTTGGGGCAGTGCCTTGTCGGCGACGAGCACCTGCAACGAGCCCCCCTCCGCTTCGACCTGCGCGGCGATGCCGCGCGCCAGCGCCTCGACGTCGAACCCGCCCCAGGTGGACGGCACGACGAGGAGCTTGCTCTTGGCCTGACGGACGATGAAGCCCACCTCGCGCTCGCGGTAGATGTGCAGCATCGGGTTCTGGATCGCGCCGAGCCGGGCCAGCGCCAGCACGAGGATCTTGGCTTCGAGCCAGGTGGGCAGCTGCCACGACACCACGTCGCCCGGCCCCACCCCGAGGCGAGCCAGCCCGGCGGCGGCCTGCTCGGCCTCGGCCTTGGCGTTGGCCCACGTGAGGGTGCGGCCGTCCTCGTCGATCGCGGCAAGGGCAGCAGGCGTGGCCTCGGCCCGGCGCTCCACGAGCTGCCAGAGGCTCCCACCATCGACGTTCGGCATCCTGACGACCCCCTGCGAAGAACCTGACGGCCCGTCAGATTAGCCCGTTTGCCGCCGAC
>JBQTKH010000246.1:0-12233 GCA_052386335.1 Microthrixaceae bacterium | reverse complement strand
GCCTACGAGCTCGACACCGCGATGCCCGCGGGGGCTGACACGGGTCGACTCGTGCAACTGATGGGGCGTGACAAGAAGGCGCTCGACGGCCTCACGTTCGCGCTCGACGGCGCGGGTGGCGTCGAGGTGATCGCGGGGGTCGACCCTGCGCTCGCGGCCAGCGTGCTGGAGGAGATGTGACCATCGATCGGGGAGATCCATGACTGGCGTCGTGCTGGTGTTGTCCGGGCCGAACCTGAACCTGCTCGGCGAGCGAGAGCCTGAGGTCTACGGCACGAGCACGCTCGACGATCACGTGATGGCGGCGAAGGCGGTGGCTGACGCGCACGATCTCGTCCTCGAGCACGTGCAGTCCAACCACGAAGGCGACCTCATCGACGCCATCCACGGGGCGCGCGGCCGATGCGCGGCGCTCATCGTGAACGCGGGCGCCTTCACGCACTACGCGTGGGGGATCCACGACGCACTCGCGTCGTTCGAGGGGCCGATCATCGAGCTGCACATCTCCAACCCGATCCGGCGTGAGCCGTGGCGCAACACGTCGGTGATCGCCCCGGTGGCCACCGGCACGATCTCGGGGCTCGGCGGTCACGGCTACCAGCTCGCGGTCGCCGCGGTCGCCCGGCTGCTGGCGTGAGCACCGTCCCGCTGCTGCCGATGGACGTTGCCGGGCGCGGTCGCCGCGTGCAGGTCGCCCTCGCCGACGTCGGCTGCGATGCGCTGCTCGTCACCCACCTCACCAACATCCGCTACCTGACGGGGTTCACCGGCACGGCCGGAACGCTCGTCGTCGACGAGGAGGGCCTGCTCTTCGTCACCGATGCCCGCTACGAGGAGCGGGCGACCGCACAGCTCGCGGCGGCTGGCGTTGCCGCGACGATCGAGATCGGCCGCACGCTCGCGCACCAGAAGGAGCGCATCACCGGTCGCCTCGCGGGCGCCGCGAGGATCGGGCTCGAAGCGGATCACATCTCCTGGGCTGATCAGCGCAGCTACGCCCAGGAGTGGTTCCCGGGTCGGGAGCTCGTCCCCACCAACGGGGTCATCGAGGACCTCCGCATCGTCAAGGACGCGGGCGAGGTCGCGCGGATCGAGGCGGCCTGCGGCCTCGCCGACCAGGCCCTTGCGAACGTGCTCGAGCTGCTCGACGGCGAGCCCACCGAGACGGGGTTCGCCCGCGCCCTCGACGGCGAGATGCGGCGTCTCGGCGCCGACGACGTCAGCTTCCCGACGATCGTCGCCTCAGGTCCCAACGGGTCCCGCCCCCATCACGAGCCAGAAGGGCGGACGATCCGGCGCGGCGAGCTCGTCGTCATCGACTTCGGGGCCCTCGTCGAGGGCTACCACTCCGACATGACCCGCACGGTTCCCGTCGGAGGTGTGGAGGCGATCGATGACACCCAGCGGCGCATGATGTCCGTCGTCACCGCCGCCCAGGCGGCAGGTGTGGCCGCGGTGCGGGGGGGCGGGCTCACGCGCGACGTCGACGAGGCGTGCCGCGCGGTGATCGAGGACGCCGGATGGGGTGACGCCTTCGTGCACGGCACCGGACACGGAGTGGGCCTCGACATCCACGAGGCGCCTGGGGTCAACGGGACCTCCACTGCTACGCTTGCCCCTGGCCATGTTGTCACCGTGGAGCCCGGTGTCTACCTTCCCGGGCATGGCGGCGTCCGCGTCGAGGACACCGTCGTGGTCACCGCCAACGGGTGCCGCACGCTGACCTGCGCCCCCAAGTCCCACCCCTGAGGTCCCCACCATGCCTGCTGTCTCCACCAACGATCTGAAGAAGGGCATGTCCCTGAACCTTCCCGAAGGGCTGTTCCAGGTCGTCGACTTCCAGCACGTGAAGCCCGGCAAGGGCGGTGCCTTCGTGCGCACCACGCTGCGAAACATGCGCAACGGCGGCCAGGCCGATCGCACGTTCCGAGCCGACGAGAAGCTCGATCAAGCGATGATCGACAAGCGCGACATGCAGTTCCTGTACCGCGATGCGGACGACTACGTGTTCATGGACAACGAGAGCTATGAGCAGCTGCACGTGCCGCCCGCAGCGCTCAGCGACGCCGTGCACTACATCGTGGACGGTTCCACGGTCACCCTGATGATGTACGGCGACGAGATCGTCGGCTCCGACCTGCCCGCCGCAGTCGAGCTCAACATCGCCGAGACCGAGCCCGGCGTCCAGGGCGACCGCGTCTCAGGTGCCCGCAAGCCGGCCACGCTGGAGACCGGGCTCGTGCTCCAGGTGCCGCTGTTCGTCGGCCCCGGCGACCGCGTCAAGGTCGACACTCGCACCGGCGAGTACATCACCCGAGCGTGACGATGTCCCTCGCCACGGAGCGGCGAGCGGCTCGCGAACGAGCGCTCGGCCTGCTCTACGAGGCAGAGGCCAAGGGCACCACAGGCGCCGCGGTCCTCGCTGCGCTGCCCGTCTCCGCAGACGACTTCGCTGCCGCGCTCGTGCTGGCGGTCGACGAGCACCGCGAGCGGATCGACGCCCTCCTCGAGCGCTACGCCAAGGACTGGACGCTGGCTCGTATGCCCGCGCTGGATCGCGCCGCGCTGAGGATGGGCTCCGCCGAGCTCATCGCCCGCCTCGACGTCCCCACCGGCGTCGTCCTGGCCGAGACCGTCGAGCTGGCCTCTCGGTTCTCCACCGACGCGTCGGGGCGCTTCGTGAACGGCCTGCTGGCTCGTGTCGCGAAGGAGGTCCGACCCGATGCCTCGACGGTCGCGCCGGAGGACGACCCCGCCCCGCTGAACCCGCTGGTGGACGGGCTGATCATCGATCTCGACGGGGTGATCCGTCACTGGGACCCGCGCTATGGCCCGGAGGCTGACGCGCGCCTGGGGCTTCCGTCGGGCACGATCACCGAGGTCGGACTCGACGAGGAGCGGCTGCAGCGCGTCATCGACGGGCGGCTCCCGTTCGAGGCGTGGTGCGAGGAGATCGGCGCGGTGGTGTCTGCCCATCACGACGTGGATGCGCTGGCCGTCGCCGAGGCCTGGGCCACGGCCACCTGGCAGATCGACCTCGCCGTGGTCGAGCTGGTCGAGGCCGTGCGCTCCCTCGTTCCCGTCGCGCTGCTCTCCAACGCCAGCAGCCACCTCATGGTCGATCTGGAGCTGTGCGGCATCGGGGATGTCTTCGATGTCGTGGTCGGCTCCGCGGACCTCGGCCTGGCCAAGCCCGAACGAGGTGCGTTCGAGGCAGCGCTCGCCGGGCTCGATGTTGCGGCCGATCGAGCGCTCTTCATCGACGACACGCTCGCCAACGTCGACGCGGCCTCGGGGCTCGGGATGCGAGCGGTGCAGTTCACCGGGGCGGACGATCTGCGTGAGCTGTTGGTGTCCCTCGACCTGATCCGATGAACCAGGTGCCGCTCCCGCTCCCGGATCCGCCGCTTCGGGACGGGGTGCTGGCGCTGCGCCCCTGGTCGGTCGTCGACGCCGACGCGTTGGCGGCCGCGTGGGCGGATCCCGACATCATCCGGTGGACCGGCGTTCCCGAGCCGAGCGACACTGCCGCAGCGGCGCGCTGGATCGCCGGTGAGGCCGACCGTCGGTCCCGCGGCCTCGCCCTCGATCTCGTCGTCGACCTCGATGGCATCGTGGCCGGTGAGGTGGGCCTGGCCCACATCGACGCGGACGGCCGCAGCGCCGACATGGGCTGGTGGGTGAGCCCGGCCCACCGCGGGCGGGGACTTGCCGTGCGGGCAGCCCGCCTGTTCGCACGATGGGCGCTCAGCGAGCTCGCCATCGACTCCCTCACGGCGTGCTGCCACCCCGACAACCCTGCGTCGGAGGCCGTGGCTCGCAGCGTCGGCTTCGCTCCGGTGGGCACCTCGGGTGAGCTCGCGGTCTGGCGCTGCTGCTAAGGTGCCCCTCTGACCGTGAAGCGAGTCCCGTGAGGCTCGCACGGACAGGAAGGACCGGCCGTGGCCGAACGAGAACGACGCTCAACGCCTCCGTACGGGGGCGTTTTCGTTCCCAGGAGCCAGGTCATGGATGCCGACGACGTCCGTCGGGCGATCTGGCGCATGGCGCACGAGATCGTGGAGCGGAACCACGGCCTCGAGGGCGTCGTGGTGGTCGGGCTCCAGACCGGCGGCGTGCTGATGGCCGAGGCCTTCGCCGAGGCGCTCCAGGAGATCGACGGCACCGAGGTGCCGGTCGGCACGCTCGACGTCGCGCTCTACCGTGACGACATCGGCATCCGGCCGGTGCTCCCCGAGGCGGTCACCGACATCCCGGTCGACCTCGACGGTGCCATCGTCGTGCTCGTCGACGACGTGCTGTTCACCGGCCGCACGATCCGCGCCGCCCTCGATGCCCTGACGTCCTACGGCCGCGTCCGGGCCGTGCAGCTCGCCGTGATGGTTGACCGGGGCCACCGCGAGCTGCCGATCCGTCCCGACTACGTCGGCAAGAACCTGCCCACCCGCCGGGACGAGATGGTCAACGTCAGCCCCACCGGCGTGGATCTCGGCGAGCTCGTGAAGGAGGGGCGATGAGCCACCTGCTCTCCATCGCCGACCTCAGCCCCTCGGAGATCGACCAGCTCCTCCACCTCACCGACAGATTCGCGGAGGTGAGCAAGCGGGCCATCCCCAAGGTGCCGGCGCTGCGGGGCAAGAACGTGGTGTGGCTGTTCTACGAGGACTCCACCCGAACCCGGCTCAGCTTCGAGCAGGCCGCCAAGCGTCTCTCCGCCGACACGATGACCTTCAGCGTCGGGTCCTCGTCCGTGAAGAAGGGCGAGTCCCTGCGCGACACGGTGCTCACCATCGAGGCGATGGGCGTCGACGCCATCGTCGTGCGCCACGGCTCCTCGGGCGTGCCGTGGCAGATCGCCCGCTGGCTCGGGGATCGGGTGAGCGTCGTGAACGCCGGGGACGGCTGGCACGAGCACCCCACGCAAGCCCTGCTCGACTGCTACACGATCCGGGAGTCGAAGGGATCGCTCGAGGGCCAGCGCATCGGGATCGTCGGCGACGTGAAGCACAGCCGCGTCGCGCGCTCAGACGTGCTGGCGTTCACCGCGCTCGGCGCGGAGGTCACGCTCGTCGCCCCCCCGACCCTGCTCCCGCCGAACCTCGACGGTTGGCCCGTTCGCGTGAGCCACGACCTTGACGCCGTGCTGCCCGACCTCGATGTCGTCTACCTCCTGCGCATGCAGCGCGAGCGCATGACCGAGCACCTCGTGCCGACGCTGCGCGAGTACTCAGCCCGGTACGGGCTCGACATCCGACGCGTCGCCCAGATGCGCGACGACGCGCTCGTGATGCACCCTGGGCCGATGAACCGCGGGGTGGAGATCAGTGCCGAGGTGGCTGACCTCCCCCGGTCGGTGATCATCGACCAGGTCCGCAATGGCGTCGCCGTTCGGATGGCGGTGCTGTACCTGTTGCTCGGTTCTGGAGTGGACAAGGTGCTCGGCCCTGAGGTGGCGGCTGACCCAGCCCGATTGCTCGCACTGGAACCCGAAGGAGTGCTGCGCTGATGTCCGCGATCGCCATCAAGGGAGGTCGCGTCATCGATGCCACGGGCGACCGAATCGCCGATGTCGTGGTCGATGCGGATGGTCGCGTCGCCGCTGTGGGCGCGGACCTGTCTGCGGACCGAGTGCTCGACGCCACGGGGTGTGTCGTCGCCCCCGGCTTCGTCGACCTGCACAGTCACCTGCGCGAACCTGGACAAGAGGAAGCGGAGACCATCGAGACCGGGGCCCGGGCGGCCGCGCTGGGCGGCTACACGTGCATCCTCGCGATGCCCAACACCACACCGGCCATCGACCACGCAGGAATCGTGCGCGAGGTGCTCGAGCTCGGGCGCGCCGCACCTTGCGATGTGCTTCCCTCGGGGGCGATCACGGTCGGGCGAGCGGGGGAGCAGCTGGCGCCGCTGGCCGAGATGGCTGCTCTCGGGGTGCGGTTCTTCACCGACGACGGCGCGGGCGTGGCTGATGCGCGCCTGATGCGCCGAGCCCTGGAGTACGCAGGCGGCATCAAGCTCGACGGAGGTGGGTCGGTGGTGCTCGCTCAGCACTGCGAGGACCCGGTGCTCTCCGCGGGCGGGCACATGCACGAGGGCGCGTGGTCATCCCGACTGGGCATCCCCGGCCAGCCGGCAGAGGCCGAGGAGCTGTTGGTGATGCGCGACATCGCGCTTGCCCGGCTCACCGGGTCGCGCGTGCACTTCCAGCACCTGTCGACGGCCGGATCGGTGGAGATGGTGCGCGCCGCCAAAGCAGCCGGCCTCCCGGTGAGCTGCGAGGCCACCACCCATCACTTCACGCTCACCCATGCGGCGTGCGCGTCCTACGACCCGGTGTTCAAGGTCAACCCCCCGCTGCGCACCGACGCGGACGTCGCAGCCGTGCGCGCTGGCCTGGCCGACGGCACGATCGACTGCATCGCCACCGATCACGCTCCGCACACCCAAGAGGCGAAGGAGGCGGCCTTCGACCAGGCACCGCCGGGGATGCTCGGCCTCGAGACAGCGCTCGCCCTGGCCCTCACCGAGCTCGATCTCCCCATCGCCGACGTGCTCGCCCTCCTGTCCTGGCGTCCCGCCGCGATCCTCGGCGTGGACGGCGCGCACGGCGGCCCGATCGAGGCGGGCTCGCCCGCCAACCTCGTGGTGCTCGACCCAGAGCAGACCTGGACGGTGGATCCCGCCCTCCTGGCGAGCCGCAGTCGGAACACGCCCTATGCGGGGCGCGAGCTGCGCGGCAAGGTGCGTCACACCGTGCTCCACGGTGAGCCCGTCGTGATCGACGGCGAGGCGCAACGATGACGGTGCGTGACGCGCTCCTCGTGCTCGCTGACGGCACCACCTTCGAGGGTGAGGCCATCGGTGCCGATCCCTCACCCGCTGCCGCGGGTGAGGTGGTGTTCAACACCGTGCTGGCCGGCTACCAGGAGGTGGTCACCGACCCGTCGTACGCCGGGCAGATCATCACCTTCACCTACCCCCACATCGGGAACTACGGCGTGAACCTGGCCGACTTCGAATCCCGCCGGCCCTTCTGTCGCGGCATCATCGTGCGGGACCTCGCTCGACGACGGTCGAGCTGGCGCAGCGAAGCCGACCTCGATGCGCAGCTGCGGGCCTATGGGATCCCGGGGATCGCCGGCGTCGATACCCGCAAGCTCACGCGCCGCATCCGGCAGGTCGGAGCCATCCCCGGCGCGTTCGGACCCCTCGATCTGGTGGACGAGACGGGCCTCCTCGCCGCTGCTCACGCCGAGCCGGGCACCGACGGCGTCGACCTCGTCGCACTGGTCACCACCACGGCGCCGTACCGCCTCGCCGACGGGGCTCGGCCGCTCGTGGTCGCCTACGACTTCGGCATCAAGCGGACGATCCTGCACCACCTCGCGTCGTGGTTCGATCTCGAGGTCGTGCCGGCGTCGACGAGCGCCGCGGACGTGCTCGCTCGCGACCCGGCCGGGGTGTTCCTCTCCAACGGCCCGGGCGACCCGGCCGCCGTGCCGT
This sequence comes from Microthrixaceae bacterium, assembly GCA_052386335.1. GTDB lineage: Bacteria > Actinomycetota > Acidimicrobiia > Acidimicrobiales > VFJN01 > VFJN01. The sequence goes on along the minus strand of JBQTKH010000246.1, from coordinate 4,730 downwards.
ACGCGTCCGAGGCCATCGCGGCGCTGCTCGGCAACGTGCCGATCTTCGGCATCTGCTTGGGTCACCAGCTTCTCGGGCGGGCACTCGGCGCCGCCACCGTGAAGCTGCCCTTCGGTCACCACGGCGGCAACCACCCGGTGCGGAACCTCGCCACCGGCAAGGTGGAGATCACCAGCCAGAACCACAACTTCGCGGTGGATGCCGACTCGCTCGGCGGACGCGCGGAGATGAGCCACGTGAACCTCAACGACGGCGTGTGCGAAGGGCTACGGGTGCTCGACGCACCCGCGTTCAGCGTGCAGCACCACCCGGAGGCCGGGCCCGGTCCCCACGACAGCGCCTATCTCTTCGAGCAGTTCGCCGCGATGCTCGGCGTCACCGAGCGGCGCGTCGCGCCGCCTGGGCACCCGATGGCCGACCGGGGGGTGGCCTGATGCCCAAGCGCACCGACATCCAATCGATCCTGCTCATCGGGGCGGGCCCCATCGTGATCGGTCAGGCCTGCGAGTTCGACTACTCCGGGACCCAGGCCTGCAAGGTGCTGAAGGAGGAGGGCTACCGCGTCATCCTCGCCAACTCGAACCCCGCGACGATCATGACCGACCCGGAGTTCGCCGACGCCACCTACATCGAACCGCTCGACGTCGACATCCTGTGCCGCATCATCGATCGCGAGCAGCCCGATGCGGTGCTGCCCACGCTCGGCGGACAGACCGCGCTCAACCTCGCCATGCAGCTCGTCGCGCGCGGTGCCGTCGGCACGCCGGGCACGCCTGAGCTGATCGGGGCGAACGCTGAGGCCATCCGCACCGCCGAGGACCGTGAGGCGTTCAAGGAGGCGATGCAGGGCATCGGGCTCCAGGTGCCCGAATCGGGCGTGGCGCACACGATGGCGGAGGCCGACGAGGTCATCGGGCGCATCGGTCTGCCCGTGGTGATCCGCCCCGCGTACATCCTCGGCGGCAAGGGCACGGGCATCGCGGCCACGGCGGAGGAGTTCGCCCGCATGGCGGCCTTCGGGCTCACGGCCAGCCCGATCAACGAGATCCTGATCGAGCGCTCCATCGCCGGGTGGAAGGAGTACGAGCTCGAGGTGATGCGCGACACAGCGGACAACTGCGTGATCATCTGCTCGATCGAGAACCTCGACCCCATGGGCGTGCACACCGGCGACTCCATCACCGTCGCCCCCGCGCAGACGCTCAGCGATGTCGAGTATCAGCTCATGCGCGACGCAGCGTTCGCCTGCATCCGCCGCGTCGGTGTGGAGACGGGTGGCTCGAACGTGCAGTTCGCGCTGAACCCGGCCGACGGACAGATGGTCATCATCGAGATGAACCCGCGGGTGTCCCGATCCTCGGCGCTGGCGTCCAAGGCCACGGGCTTCCCGATCGCCAAGATCGCCGCCAAGCTGGCGGTCGGGTACACGCTCGACGAGATCCCCAACGACATCACCAAGGCGACGCCGGCCAGCTTCGAGCCGACGATCGACTACGTCGTCACCAAGGTGCCTCGGTGGGCGTTCGAGAAGTTCCCCGGCACGCCGGGAGTGCTGGGCACATCGATGCAGTCGGTGGGGGAGGCGATGGCCATCGGCCGCACGTTCCCCGAGTCGATGCAAAAGGCCCTGCGCTCGCTCGAGCTCGGTCGTCTCGGCCTCGCCTGCGATCCCGGCGAGGCGGTGCTCGAGTCGCTCTCCGACGAGGAGCTCCTCACCCAGGCCGCCATCGCCACCCCTGATCGGCCGTTCCACCTCGAGGCCGCGCTGCGCCGCGGGATCTCGGTGGAGGTCCTCGCCGAGCGCACGAAGGTCGATCCGTGGTTCCTCGACCAGCTCCTCGCGGTCGTCGAGGAGCGCGCCGCCCTCGCTGAGGCCGGGATCGAGGGGATGACACCTCGTTCCTGGCGACGCGCGAAGCGCCTCGGGTTCGCGGATGCGCAGATGGCGTGGCTCTGGGGCGTGCCCGAGGACGAGGTCCGTTCGCGCCGACTCGACGCGGGGGTGCGGGTCACCTTCAAGACCGTCGACACCTGTGCCGCCGAGTTCGAGGCCAACACCCCGTACCACTACTCCACCTACGAGGACGAGGACGAGGTCACCCACACCGGCCGGCGCAAGGTGCTGATCCTCGGCTCCGGACCCAACCGGATCGGCCAGGGCATCGAGTTCGACTACTGCTGCGTGCACGCCAGCTTCGCGCTGTCCGACGCCGGCTTCGAGACGGTCATGCTCAACTGCAACCCGGAGACCGTGTCCACCGACTACGACACCTCCGACCGCCTCTACTTCGAGCCGCTCACCCTCGAGGACGCCCTCATCGTCATCGAGGCCGAGCAGGCGTCCGGTGACCTGGTGGGCGTGATCGTGGGGCTCGGTGGGCAGACGCCGCTCAAGCTCTCCGGGGCACTCCCGAAGGGGCTCGTGCTCGGCACGTCGCCCGAGTCCATCGACCTCGCGGAGGATCGGGAGCGGTGGAACGCGCTCTGCGCCCGCCTCGAGATCCCACAGCCCGCGGGGGGAACGGCTACCACGCTCGAGCAGGCGCAGGCCATCGCGGCGCGCATCGGCTACCCCGTCCTCATGCGCCCCTCGTACGTGCTCGGCGGGCGGGCGATGGAGATCGTCTACGACGACGACACGTTGCGGACCGCGATGGACAACCTGGCCCGGTTCGGGAGCCTCGGCAAGGAGGGTGGGCTGTCCGCGGAGCGCCCGGTGCTCGTCGACCGCTTCCTCGAGGACGCCACCGAGGTCGACGTCGATGCCATCCGAGATCACACCGGCGAGGTGATGATCGGCGGTGTCATGGAGCACGTCGTGGAGGCCGGCGTCCACTCGGGCGACTCAGCATGCGCGCTCCCGCCGTACTCGCTGTCGCCGGAGACGATCGCGGTGATCGAGGGTCACACCTGCGCCATCGCCACTGAGCTCGAGGTGGTGGGCCTGATCAACGTCCAGTACGCAGTGAAGGCCAACCAGGTGTTCGTCATCGAGGCGAACCCCCGCGCAAGCCGCACGGTGCCCTTCGTGGCCAAGGCCACCGGCGTTCCACTCGTGAAGATCGCGGCTCGTGTGATGGTGGGGGCGACGCTCGCCGATCTCCGCGCCGAGGGGCTGCTGTGCGATCCCGCGCCGGGCGGCTACGTCGCCATCAAGGAGGCGGTGCTCCCCTTCAGTCGCTTCCCGGAAGCCGACTCGGTGCTCGGTCCTGAGATGCGCAGCACGGGTGAGGTCATGGGCATCGACACGACGTTCGGGCTCGCCTTCGCCAAGGCGCAGCTCGCGGCGGGGGATCGCCTCCCCGAGGCAGGCTGCGTGTTCATGTCCCTGGCTGACCGCGACAAGGTGGTGGGAATCGACGCGGCCAAACGGTTCATCGCGGCAGGGTTCACCATCGCCGCCACCTCCGGTACCGCCGCCGCGCTGGAGGAGGCGGGCGTGCCCGTGGCCACCCGCGTCGCGAAGGTGGGCGAGGCCACCGGCACCGACGCGGTCGACCTGATCTCGTCGGGCCAGGTGCACCTGGTGGTGAACAGCCCTCGCGGTCGCGGGGCGCGCGCGGATGGTGCGCACATCCGCGCTGAGGCAGCCGTCCACGGGATCCCCTGCCTCACCACGGCGGCTGCGGGGCTCGCCGCCGCAAGTGGCATCCTCGACCGAGCAGCCCACGAGCTGCGCGTGCGCACGATCCAGGAGTTCCACGCCGGCATCGACCGCGACCACCCCCCGCTGCCTCTGTGACGAACCGGCCCGCGCCCGTCGTCGATCTGACCACTCGTGTCGGGTCGGTGTTGCTGCGCAACCCGGTGATGACGGCGTCGGGCACCGCCGGCCATGGCGCGGAGCTCGGGGCCTACCTCGATCTCGCCGCGCTCGGGGCGGTGGTGGTGAAGTCCCTGTCTGCTCAGGCGTGGGCTGGCAACCCGGCGCTGCGGGTGCACGAGACGGCCGCGGGGATGATCAACAGCGTGGGTCTGCAGGGACCCGGCGTGGAGGCGTGGCTGACCGACGACCTCCCCGCGCTCGTCGCGGCGGGCGCCACCGTGGTGGTGTCGATCTGGGGTCGAAGCGTGGGGGAGTACGAGGCGGCGGCCCGTCTGCTCGCCGGCGCCCCCGCCGAGGTGGTGGCGGTCGAGGTGAACCTGTCGTGCCCGAACACCGAGGCGGCACGCGACCTCTTCGCCCACTCCGAGTCGGCCACCTCGGACGCCATCGCCGCGACGGAGGCCTGCGGTCGACCCCGCTGGGCCAAGCTCAGCCCCAACGTCACCTACCTCGTGCCCATCGCGGCGGCGGCGCAGGCGGCCGGTGCCGAAGCGGTGACCCTCGTGAACACCGTCCTCGCCATGGCCATCGACCCCGAGTCAGGTCGCTACCGGCTGGGCTCCGGGCCCCGGGGCGGGGGTCTCTCCGGACCCGCCATCCACCCGATCGCCGTGCGGGCGGTCCACGACGTGCACGCGGCGCTGCCCACGCTGCCGATCGTGGGCGTGGGAGGCGTGAGCCGGGGGGTCGACGCCGCCGAGCTCCTGCTCGCGGGGGCCAGCGCGGTCCAGGTCGGCACGGCCACCTTTGCCGACCCGCGGGCGCCGGAACGGGTCAGGGATGAGCTCCAGTCGTGGGCCGCCCCCCCCCCACGGCGGGAGGTCGGCCGGGGCGGCGGCGCGGCCCCCCCGCGGGGGAACAGCCCCAGACCCCCCCAGCCGGCGCCCGGACGCCCGGGATACGC
>JBQTKH010000245.1:0-27169 GCA_052386335.1 Microthrixaceae bacterium | reverse complement strand
GCCGACCGCGATCGAGTGGAGCGTGGATGCGAGCATCAGCGCCACGGCCACGCCAGGGATCTCGGCGCGCATGGCGTCCGCCGCCGCGGCGGTGTCGGTGCAGACATCGGGCAGCGGGCCGTCGTCGCGGATCGAGCCGCCGAGCACGAAGGGCACCGAGCGCCGCACGCACGTGGCCATGACCCCGCCGGTGATGTAGCCGGCCTCCACTGCGGCCGCGATCGAGCCATGGCGGCGGACCTCGTTGATGACGCGCAGGTGGTTGGAGTGGCCTCCCTCGGTGGACGTGCCCTCGGCGAGCGACACGCCGAGCGACGTGCCGAGCACGTTCGACTCGATGTCGTGGGTGGCGAACCCGTTTCCGGCGAACAGCACGTCGATCCAACCGGCTTCGACGAGCCGGGCGACGTCAGGGCCGCCACCGGTGTGCACCACCGCGGGCCCGCAGACAGCGAGGATCCGGCCGCCGTTGTCACGCGCCGCACGCATCCGGTTGGCCACCTCCTGCACGATCAGTGCCTTGGGCTTCTCGCTGGAGACCTCGCTGTTCATGAACTCGAAGGCTGATGGTCCGCGCGTCTTCGCGGGCGCGTGCACCCGCACACCACCGCTCCCCACCACGATCCGATCGCCGGCCTTGACGCGGTGCATCGGGATCGTGCGTGCGCGGGCGCCGTCCACGACGATGCCGCAGTCCATCTCTGGGTTCTCGAGCGCCAGCCACACCCCGTCGACGAGCACGTCGGTGGCCAAGTTGGTCGTCGAGTAGAAGCCCACCGGAAGCACGCCGTCGCGGTCGGCGGCCACGAGGAGTGTGGTGCCCGATGACACGCGGTTCGCGCCGTGCACCTGGAGGTCGTCCACGAGCCGGTCGAGCTCGTCCTGCGGCCCCTCGAGGATGATGCGGGCCTGGCTGGGGTCCAGGTTCGTGCGGCCGATCTGCACGTCGGTGAGCTCGTAGGCGATCCCCGCGTCGACGATCCGATCGAGCACCTTCGCGAGCAGGAGCGAGTCGACGATGTGGCCTCGCAGCTCGATCGTCTCGGTGGCCATCGGTGCTCCTCGTGGATCGCGGCGGGTGATGTGGCGGTGTCGCGGACCCCATGGGTACCATGCCGCGGCCTATGGGACAGCCGATCACCGTCGTCGAGAAGCAGTCGAGCAACCCCGCCGTGCTGCGGTTCGAGACCAACCGCCCGCTGTCGGGGATGGGTCACGAGCGCTACGCGGCCCCGCCCGACGATCTGCGGGTGCGCCCGGTGGACGAGCTGGCCCGGCGTCTGTTCGCAACTGGCGACGTCGAGCTGGTGCACATCAACGGCTCGGTGGTCACGGTCACCCTCGGCGGCGGGCGCACAGGTGCCGGCCTCGCCGACATCGTGCGCAGCCTCTTCCTGCACTACGGCCCGCAGTCGGCCGATCCCACCACCTAGGGCGGGCGTGCGCTCGACACTCCGCGACCGTCAGGAGTGGGTGTTCTTCAGGGTCCTGGGGCGCGCCGATCCTCGGCTGGCGACGGCCTGGTGGCTCGTGCTGGTGCTACGAGGGCTGCTGCCGGCGGCCTTCGCCATCAGCATGGGGGTGCTCGTCGGTGCCGTGGAGGGCGGGTCGAGCCTCACCGCCCCGCTCGCGCTCGTCGGCGTGCTCTTCGTGCTCCTGCAGGTGCTGAACCCGCTCCACCTCGCGCTCGGGTACAACCTCGGCGACCGCACCGCGGCCTGGCTCTACGACCTCCTCACCGACGCGTGCGTGGAACCACCTGGGCTGGGTCACCTGGAGGATCCGGAGCTCAGCGGCGACCTCACCGTGGCTCGGGAGTTCGACCTCGGGATGACCGGGCCTCCGCTGTCGATCTCGATGGACTTCATCGCGGGGGGCCTCGTGGAGATGGTGGCCGGGTTGGCGTCGGCGCTCGTGCTGTTCGCCTTCGCCTGGTGGGCCCCGTTCGTGCTGGGGGGCGCGTGGTTGGCGACGCACTGGCTGCTCAAGGAGAGCGCGGTGTGGCGCGACCGTCACACCGACGAGGTGCGAAGCGCCCAGCGAGACGCCGACTACGCCTACCGCCTCGCCGTTGATCCGCCAGGGGCCAAGGAGCTGCGGCTGTTTGGTCTCGCGGGCTGGGTCCTCGACCGGTTCGTCGCTCGTCGCACCCTGCTCCACGAGCTCCAGTACGAGGCAACGAGGCTGCGCGAGCGCTCGGTGATCTCGAGCCTCGTGCTGGTGACGGTCGCCAACGCCGCCGTGTTCTGGTCGCTCGCCGACGCCGCTGCGAAGGGTCGGATCGACCTGGGTCACGCGGTCGTGTTCGCGCAGGCGGCCATGGGGGCCTCGATGATCGCCTTCGGAGGCCTGAACTGGGCCTTGGACGGCAGCGCCGCGCCGGTGGCCGCCGCACTGCGGGTGAAGCCCGCGATGGCGACCGCCGGAGCGCTCGCCAGCGGGTCGGACTCGGCCGACCGCCATCCGGCATCGGAGATCCGCTTCAGGAACGTGTGCTTCGCCTACCCCGCTGCCGATGCCGCGCCGGTGCTCGACGGCTTCGATCTCACGATCCCCGCGGGCACCTCCCTCGCGATCGTCGGCCAGAACGGGGCGGGCAAGACGACCTTGGCCAAGCTCCTGTGTCGCCTCTATGACCCGCAGTCGGGCGCCATCGAGGTCGACGGGGTCGATGTGCGCTCCCTCGCCATCGAGGGTTGGCGGGCGCGCGTCACCGCGGTGTTCCAGGACTTCATCCGCTTCGAGCTCCCGCTCCGCGACAACGTCGCCCCTGGCGGCGCGCCGGACGACGTGATCCTGGCCGCGCTTGCCGACGCCGGCGCCGGCGACCTGACCGCCCTCGACACCCCGTTGGCCAAGGGGTACCAGGGCGGCACCGACCTGTCTGGTGGGCAATGGCAGCGCGTGGCGCTGGCCCGAGCCCTCTGTGCGGTGCGACTCGGCGCCGGGGTGGTGCTGCTCGACGAGCCCACGGCCCAGCTCGACGTGCGTGGCGAGGCGGAGATCTTCCAGCGGATCCTCGCCGCCACCAGCAGCTGCACCACCATCCTCATCTCGCACCGGTTCTCCACCGTGCGGCACGCAGACCGGATCTGCGTCCTCGAGGCCGGCGCCGTGGTGGAGCTCGGCACGCACGACGAGCTCATGGCGGCAGGTGGTCGCTATCGCACGATGTTCGACCTGCAGGCCGAGCGCTTCGAGGCGGGCCAGCCCGTCACCGACGAGGACGAGGGGGTGGTCCTTGAAGCCCTCAGCTGATGTCGCGACGGACGATCTCCCGCCCGCACTGTCGTCCATGTGGCGGCTGTGCCGTCTCGGGTACCGCCACGAGCCCCGCCTCATGTTCGTGGCGCTCTCGCTCTCCCTCCTCGCCGCGCTGCCCGACGCGCTCATGGCGCTCTGGCTCAAGCTCCTCGGCGAGGGCATCGTCGACAGCGACCGCGGCCTCGTGCGGGCCGCTGCTCTCGGTCTCGGCGCGTCTGCCGCGGCCACGTGGTTCCTGCGCACGATCTCCACCCGAGTGCAGCGCCGGTTCCGCGATCGGGTCACCATCGCCCTCGAGGCCCATGTGGCGCGCCTCCAGGCCACCGTGGTCACGATCGCCCATCAGGAGCGGCCGGAGCTGCTCGACCGACTGTCAGTGCTGCGTGACCAGGTCTTCGTGCTCGACCACATGTACATGTCGGTGTTCTCCACGCTCGGCTGGATCCTGCGCCTCGTCGTCACGGTCGGCCTCCTCGTGTCGATCCACCCCGCTCTGGCCCTCCTCGCCCTGTTCGCCTTGCCGACGGTGCTCACCTCGAGCTGGCGCCCCGGCGTCGAGCGCGTCGCCGAGGAGCGGGGCGCGTCGGCCAAGCGCCTGTCCCAGCACCTGTTCACCGTGGCCACCACGGCGCCGCCCGGCAAGGAGGTGCGCGTCACCGGGATCGGTCCCAAGCTCGCCGCGCAGCGCCGCGAGGCGTGGGAGCGCTGGTACCAGCCCGTGGCGTCGGCCCGCTGGGCCTCGGCCGCCTGGCACAGCGCGGCATGGTCGGTGTTCGGCCTGGCCTACGTGGGTGGCATCGTGTTCGTGGCGTCGACACTCGACGAGTCGGCCGGAAGCGTGCTCCTCGTCCTTGCCGCCGGCTCCCGGCTCTCGGCGTACATCGGTGCCACCGTCGGGGAGATCGGGTTCCTCCGAGGCATCTGGATGGACGGGTCACGGCGTTTGGCGTGGCTCGAGGACTACGCGGCTGCAGTGGCCGCCACAGCCGACCAGCCGGTGCCTGACCGGCTCACGAGCGCGATCACCCTCGACCACGTCTCCTTCGCCTACCCGGGCACCGACCGCCTGGTGCTGGAGGAGGTCTCGCTGGCTCTTCCTGCGGGTGCCGTGGTGGCCCTCGTCGGCGAGAACGGGGCCGGGAAGACCACGTTGGTGAAGCTGCTCGCCAAGCTCTACGAACCGACGTCGGGCCGGATCCTCGTCGACGGCGCCGATCTGGCCCGCATGCCCGCCGAGGCGTGGCGGGAGCGGCTGGCGGGCGCGTTCCAGGACTTCTTCCGCTTCGAGCTGCGGGCCCGCCAGAGCGTCGGCGTGGGTGACGTGCCGCGCCTCGACGACGAGGCCGCGGTGGTGTCCGCGACGCAGCGCGCTGGCGCCGACGACGTGGTCGAGCACCTCCGCAACGGCCTGGACACCCAGCTCGGTCACACGTGGCCGGAGGGCGTCGAGGTGAGCTTCGGGCAGTGGCAGAAGCTGGCGCTCGCACGCGGGTTCATGCGCGACGATCCGTTGATCCTCGTGCTCGACGAGCCCACCGCTGCCCTCGATGCCGAGACCGAGCACGCCCTCTTCGAGCGCTACGCGGCGGGGGTGCGCCACTCGGGCGACTCGGGCCGGGTCACGATCCTGGTGTCCCATCGCTTCTCGACGGTCCGCATGGCCGACCTCATCGTGGTCCTCGACGGCGCGCACGTTGCCGAGGTGGGCTCCCACGAGGAGCTGATGGCCGCAGCCGGGCACTACGCCGAGCTCTACGAGATCCAAGCGGCCGCGTACCGCTGACCTCGGGCGCTGCCGTCTCGACGCCGCGGCCGCGCTCAGCTCGGCTTGAACGTGAGCTGGAAGTCCGGTGGAGCTGAGGTGGTGGGGAGGAGGGCGAAGCCGTAGTCGCTGGTGCGCGTGGCGAAGCTCGACAGGTCGAAGGTCCACGTGTTCCCGGCGCTCTCCACGCCCTCGGCGCAGTGGTCGGTGTCGATCGCGGGGGCGTCGGCCAGCGCTTGGTCGGGGTGCTCGGACCATGTGGCCTCGGTGATGGCACAGGCTCGGACCGCGCCAGCACCCAGGGCCTCGCGAGCTCCCGCGGTGTCCTCGACGAGGGTGAGGATGTCGGTCGTGCCCCGGAGTCGCAGGAAGGTCACCTTGTCGAGCGACCCGGCGCGCGCGCCGACCGGCATCCGTCCCGACGGCACCGTCGCGGTGCTCAGCGCGGTGCCCGACAGAGAGCCCGCCCATCCGAAGCCCCGCACGGCGAGCGGCACGGTGGCCTCGGGGGGCAAGGTCGTAGGCGTGCTCGGGGGGACCGTGTCCGGCGGGTTGAAGAACGGCGACTCCGATGCCGCTGGGGGTGTGTAGGTGTAGCTGAAGGCTCCGGTGTCGAGCGGAGCCGATCCCGGAGGGGTCGACCCCACGGTCGTGGGGGTGGTGGCGGATGGGTCGCGGGAGGTGGGTGTCTGTGCGTGCTCGCCGGTGAGCCGGGCAACATCCGGACGTCCCGGGAAGATCCCCGAGATCGCGACGATGGCGATGACCATCCAGGCGATGGGCTGGTAGCGCAGTCCCGACGTCGCGGCTTCCTCGCTGCCGAGGTGGCGCACGCCGACGAGGAGCTGGGACACGAGCGCGAGCGGGCCAGAGCGACCCCTCCGAGCCTCCAACCGCGCTCGCTCACGGGCCGCGGTGGTCGAGACAGGTTGGAGCCCGGCGCGGTGGTGGGGCGCCTCGACCGATTCGAGCCCCCCAGTGTCTTCGGGGGCGGTGGCGCTGATGTCGGTGGTGTCGGTCATGCGCGCACCCCTTCGTACGGCCGAGGTACGGTCCGACCGCCGTGAATCGCCCTGCTGCTCGCATCCCGCCTGGTGCCGCCGTGGCGGCGGTGGTCGTCGCAGCGGTCGTGGTGGTGGCGGCGCTCGTGCTGGCGGGTGGGGGCGATGGCAAGCCACGGGACGTTTCGTCCATCCCCACCGTGACCTCCCCGCCGATCACCGGTGATCCGGTTCGCGATGACGCGTCCTTCACGATCGGCGACCAAGCCCTCAGCTACCGCATCGTGTACCGGGTCGACGACCTCGGTGATGCCGCAGTGGAGCCGGGTACGGGTGAGGTGGTGGTGCGACGTCCGGCCGAGAGCCGGCTGAGGACCTTGCGCGGTGCGCCACCGGGCGGTGGATTGCTGTCCGTGCAGATCGCTGCCCTCGACCGGCTGCGCCTGGGCCAGGTCGACCAGCCGCTGATCATCGCCCGCGTTCCAGGCGTCGGCGTCTCGGACCTGCGCATCGCGCCCGTGCTCGACGCAGGCGTGGACGCCGGTCTGCTCGAGCGGCGCGGGCAGCGGATGGTTGCCGGCCGGCGCTGCGAGGTGGTGCGCTCGGGAACCGTGCTCGGAGCGGGACCGCTGGTGCCGATCACCGCCGGTGAGCACGCGGACAGCTGCTTCGATGCGGAGGGACTGCTGCTCGAGGAGACGCTGTTCCTGCAGGGCAGGCCGACGCTTCATCGCATCGCCGTCGAGGTTCGTACTTCGCTCGCGATCACCGATGACACCTTCGAGGTGGGCCCGATCGTGGTTCCCGTCGACAAGGGTGGCGGCAGCTCGACTGCGGTCGACCCAACCGTCGGCGCCATCGGCCCCTTCTGGGTGCTGCCTGCCGCTGCGGTGCCCGCCGGCTTCGAGCACAAGGGCCGGCTCAGCATCGTGCCGCCCCAGCCGGACAAGTTCGCCGAGCCGCAGAACCCATCGATCATCGCCGGCACCGCCGACGTGTACGTGCGGGGCGCGGACCTGATCGTGCTCTGGCAGGGCGGCACCATCGGCCAGGTGGACGCGTTCGCGCCATCGCCCCACGCGAGCCCGGTCGAGGTTGCCGGACTCGGCGCGGGTGAACAGGTCCTCAGTGCGCTGGGGACCGAGCTGCGCTTCCCGCGACCAGCGGGCACCTTCGTGCACGTCCTCGGCACGCTGGCGCCCGGCGCGCTGCGCGAGGTCGCCGGCGCGCTCATCGAGACCGATGGCGCCGGCGTGGTGCCGATCTGAGGAGACGGGCGGAGGCACCACGAGGTCAGTGCGCCTTGTGGGCGTAGGTGGGTTGCTCCTCGCCGGGCGGTGACTTGGTGTAGATCGTCACGGTTCCGGTCTTGTCGAACGCCTTGGGATCGCTCGTGGGGTGCTGGCCGGGGAGGATCCGCGCGCCGCCGTTGACCCAGCGGTACATGCCGATCCCGTTGTTGCCGACCTCGTCCGGGCCGGGCTCCTGCGGATCCCACCAGATCTCGGCGACGTCGTCGAGGTTGGTGTAGTCGGTGAAGGGCCAGATGCCATGGTTGCCGTACGACGTGGTGGCGATGGTCTTGAACCCCGCTCCGGTGACCGGATAGGAGAACAGGCCGGCCTGCCAGGTCTTCACCGTGAGGTTGGGGCCGGCCAGATGGATGCCGGTGAACAAGGAGAACGGCAACGGGTAGATCACGCCGTACTGGTTGCCCGCCTTCGGGGGCGCGCCCGTGTGCCACACGTGGATGCGGTAGGGGGCGGTGTCCACGTCGGGTATCCGGGCGCTGAGGAAGGCGAGACCGAAGCCCTTGTTCCACTGCTGCTGGTCGTAGGTGCGGGCGAAGAGCACCGTGTCGGTGAGCGCCGAGCCGGTGATGATCCACTCGGGGAAGTAGGCCTGGCGGGTGGCCTCCTGGGTGAAGATGGCGGGCGAGATCGGATCACCAGCGAAGACCACCGAGGTCACGCCCGCTGTCTTGAGCCGCTGGATGAGCGGGCGGGCGGTCTCGGACACCTTGGCATAGTCGTTCGAGAACTCCAGGTTCTCGGCCAGCGTGACGCCGTAGCGGTTCTTCAGCTCCTTCACGAAGAAGCTGATGCCCGCGGCGTAGGAGTTGTCCGGTCGGTTGTACCAGAGCAGGCCGAACTTGCGGGGCTGGGTGCTCAACGGCACACCGTCGCTGGTGCCCGCGTGCACCGCGGCGCGACCGTTGAGCCGCTTGCCGATGTACTCAGCCCGGTGGATGTACCCCTGGGTCGAGCTCATGAGCGTCGTGTAGCCGACGTAGGGAGCGAGGCGCTGGTAGAGCTCCTGGGGTTGGGAGGTCGTGCAGACGCAGAGCACGCCTCTGGCCGCCAGGGTCTCGGCGAAGGCGACCGACTCGGGGGCGTCGAGGACGGCGAAGGCCTTGTCCTCGGTGGCGATGGCCAGCGCGTCGGCCCGCGCGACGGCGTCGTCCGCGGGGGCTCCGCTGCCCCGGCGGACGATCAGCTTCACCTGCCGGCCATAGGTTGCGTAGTGCTTGTTGAAGTAGTCGACGTAGGCCCTCATCGTCTCGGCCCTGTCGGCCGGCGTGTCGTTGGCGCCGGCCGCGGTGAGGGCTGCATCAGTCGCGGCGTTGACCTGCGGCTGGAAGTAGGTGACGGTGATCGTGTCCTTGGTGACGCCTTGGTAGGTGGCGCCCCCGTTGTCGCCGCTGAACGGGGTGACGCACGGTGGCGCGTGGAGGGTGGGCACCTTGATGCGACCGGTGGCCGGATCGCAGTCGGCACCCACACCGCCGGCCGGCGGGGCGATCGGCCCACCCGTGCCGCCGGTGACGCCGCTGCGACCGGCGCCGGCTCCGCCCGTGCCCGCGCCGCCGCCTGCGAACGTTCCGTCGTCGGTGAGGGCGCCGGGATCGGCGCCGTCCGGGCCGCCCGAGATGACGCTGCCGTCGGGGGCGGTCACCACAGGTCCGCCGCTGGCGGCCAGGTCGCCCTGGTCGGCACCACCGGGCAGGAACCAGATCAGTGCGACCACGGCCAGCACGATGGCGATGTAGGGCCGATAGCGGGTGAAGAACACGGTCATGTCCATGGGTCAGGCCCTTCCTGAGCGGGAGATCGCCGACTCGTCGGTGCCGAGGTACGCCTCGATGACGGCGGGGTGGTGGATGACGTCGTTGGGTGCGCCGGTGACGATCACGCGACCGAGGTCGAGGGCCACGAGGCGGTCGGAGACGGCCGAGATGAGCGGCATGTCGTGCTCGATGATGAGCATGCTCGCCTGGGTGGCGTCGCGGATGCGAAGGAGCAGCGGCCCGAGGGCTTCAGTCTCCCGTTGCGCGATGCCGGAGGAGGGCTCGTCGAAGAGGATGACGTCGGGCTGGTGCGCCAGCACGCACGAGAGGTCGACGATGCGACGGCTGCCGGTGGACAGCTCGCCGACGAACTTGTCGGCGTAGGCCTGGAGGCCCATGAGCTCGATGAGCTCATCGGTCCGCTCCGCGATGGCCCGCTCGGTCTCATCGATCACCGGAAGGTGCAACGCAGCCGCGATGGGATCGCGCACGGAGATCTGGCGCTCGAGGGCGAGCTTGATGGTGTCGACGACCGTGAGCGAGGGGAACAGTCGAGCGTCCTGGAACGAGCGGCCCAGACCCAAGCGAGCCCGGGCGTCGGGGGTGGCGTCGGTGACGTCGATGCCGCCGAGGTGGACGAGCCCGGAGTCGGGTGCGAGATAGCCCGAGATCTGGTCGAACAGGGTGGTCTTTCCTGCCCCGTTGGGTCCGATGAAGCCGAGGATCTCGCCTCTCGCGAGGGTGAACGTCACGTCGTTGGTGGCTCGGATGCCGCCGAAGCGCTTCACGAGCCCGGTGACCCCCAGCACGGTGTCCTGGGGATCGATGGTCCGAGCGGGCGTCGGGGGGTCTGCCCGCACGCTGTGATCGCGAGCGCTGATCCGGCGCCCCGACCGGCCGTTCGCCGCCGATGGTGGCCCGTCGCGGGTGGCCGCCCCTTCGAGGAACACCGAACGCAGCACGTCTGGCCGCTCGAGGAGCTCTGCCGTGGGTCCCTTGAAGCGGATCTCGCCCTTCTCCATGAAGTAGGCGGTCTCGGCCACGGTGAGGGCCACGTTGACCGACTGCTCGACGAGGATCAGCGTGGTGCCCTGCTCCTTCATGGCCCGCACGACGCCGAGGAGCTGCTCCACGATCACCGGCGCGAGGCCGAGCGACAGCTCGTCGATCATGAGGAGGCGGGGTTTCGCGATGAAGGCCTGGGCCAGCGTCACCATCTGCTGTTCGCCACCCGACAGGAGCCCGGCCGGCTGGTCCCAGCGCTCACGCAGGACCGGGAACAGCGATGTCACTCGTTCGATGGCCTCGGCCAGGTAAGCATCGTCCTTCTGGAAGAGCCAGCCGGCGATCTTGAGGTTCTCGGCCACCGTCAGGCCAGGGAACACCCCCTTGCCCCCCGGTACCTGGATCACACCCTGGGCCGCCACCGCCTGTGGCGTCGCGAAGGTGATGTCCTCTCCGTCGAAGATCACCGCACCAGCACGTGCGGGTTGCAGACCCGAGATGGCGCGCAGCAGAGTCGACTTCCCGGCGCCGTTGGTGCCGAGCAGGGCCACCACCTCGCCTTGCTCGATCTCGAAGTCGACGCCGAAGAGCACCTGCACGGTGTCGTAGGCCACATCGAGGTCCTTGACGAGCAGCAGCTTCTGGCGGCCGTCCGATCGGGCCAGCTGCACCTCGATCCGGGCGACAGAGCTCGCCCGCACCTTGGCGATGTCGGCGTCGACGAACTGGCCGGCCGACGCGAGGATGTACGTGCCGACGAGCAGCACGGGCACGAGGAACACCAGGCCCGAGCGGATGCCCGACTCGTCGGACACGCCACCGATGATGACGAGCACGAAGAGGCCCGGCAGCACCCACAGCGAGCCGAGCGCGTACCCGAGCGTGCGGGCGCGGGGCGGCAGCACCAGCGACAGCGTGGTGTAGAGGCCGGGCACCACCGACCCGAGGACGGAGACGGTGGCGATGTTGGCGGCGATGGCCACGCCGACGTTCGGGGCGAGCGCGAGGGCCACGAGGCACAGCGCCGCGATGGTGCCGGTGACGGCGATGATCTTCAGCACGATCCCGGGGCCGCGGCGGGCGACGAGGCGCAGGCTGAGCGGGATGAAGACGGCGATGCCGATGAGCTGGAAGGGCTCGACCGTGGCCGCGATGAACCCTCGTTCGGCCTCGTTCAGCCCGAAGGCCTCCTCGTAGAAGATCGAGGTGAGCGAGTTCAGCCCGACGATCGCGACTGCGAGGAACGGGAGCGAGTGCCAGACGCGCCGGACCGAGCGGACCTCCGAGCAGATGCGGTATCCCTCGCTCAGCGACGGGGCCGGTTCCTCGATGTCGGCGAGGTGGCCGATGCCTGAGCTCTCGCGCTCGTAGCGGCCGCGCACCGGCTCGCGCAGCATGACGGCCGTGACGACCACGAGCACGACGGTGGGGATGGCCAGCAGGAAGAACGGCACCCGCCAGCTGAACCAGAAGGCAAGCAGGCCGCCGAGGAGCGGCCCCAGCATCTGCCCGACGCCGTTGGCCGCGCGGTGCAAGCCGTACACAGCGGGCCGTCGGTCGGGTGGGTAGTAGTCGGCCAGCAGCGAGTTGTGCACGGGATCGTTCACCAGGCGGCCGATCGCGGAGCCGGAGCGGGCGATGACGAGCACCGCCACCACGGGAGCGAAGCCGGTGAGCAGTGCGAAGCTGCCCCAGCCGATCGCGCCGGCGAGGGCGATGCGCACCCGGCTGCTGCGGTCGCCGAGGAACCCGATCAGGGGCTGGAGGCCGAGCCCGATCGCCCCCACCAGCGCGATGATGCTGAGGATCCCCTGGTTGTCGAGCCCGAACGCGTCGCGGATCTCGGGGATCAGCACGTTGAAGGCGCTGCGGTCGAGCTCGTCGACCGCGTTGAGCCCGAAGAGGATCAGCAGGGGCAGCGCGGTCTCGTCCCCGACGATCCGTTGCAGGCGCGCTCTCGGCCCGCGGCCGCGGGCGGCCAGCGGCGCCACGGGGGCCTCCACCGTGATCGTCATCGCCCCGGGGCTCCCGACGGCACCCGCACCTCGAGGAGTGGCGCGGCGATGGCGGTCGACTCACTGGGTGTGCCGGTGTCCGACGAGGTGCGCACGTCGGCCAGCAGGCTGGGCACCACCAGGCCGCGTCGGTTGGCGATCATGCGGAGGAGGCGGTCACGCGCGGCGTAGTACACCTGGCTGAACCCGCCGGGGAGGAACATCAGGATGAGGATCAGCCCGATGCCTGTGGTGAGGAAGAAGAGGATGTTGCGGATCGTCTCCGGGAACAAGGATCGGAAGTACTCGATGCCCTCGATGAACACCGGGCCGAGGAGCGCGCCGGGTATCGACCCGAGCCCACCGATCACCACCAGGATGAACACCTGGAAGCTGCGGGCAGGCGCATAGGGCTGGATGCCGAGGCTCTCCTGGCTGTGCACGAGCAGGGCTCCGGCCGCCGCCGCGAGGAAGCCCGAGACACCGAACGCGGTGAGCTTGGCACTGATGAGGTTGACTCCATACGACTGGGCGCCGCGCTCGTTGTCGCGCACGCCGATCAGCACACGGCCCGTTCGGCTGTTCCGGACGCCCCGCACCATCACGACTGCAGCCAGCAGGCAGACGAGGCAGAGGTAGTAGTAGCGCGTCTCGGTGTCGACCGCGACGCGACCGAAGATCGCGTTGCGAGGGATCCGCTCCGTTGGCAGCCACGACACGTACCGCGTGTTCAGGCCATACGAAGAGGTGGCGATGGCGAAGGCCAGGGTGGCCACCGACAGGAACAGACCCTGGATGCGCAGCGCGGGCAGCCCGATCGCGATCGCGGCGACGGCGCCCACGAGCCCGGACGCGAGGATGACAACGGCGAGATCCCAGTTCCAGGTGACGGTGAGCCAGCCGCCGACCGCCGCGCCGATGCCCATGAAGGCCACCTGTCCGAGGCTGACCTGGCCTGCCCAGCCCGTGAGGACCACGAGCGACACGGTGACGATGCAGATGATGGCAATGGTCGCCGCCAGGCTCACCCGGGCGTCGGACAGAAGGAGCGGCAGAGCCAGCAGGAAGATCACCAAGAGCGCGCCCGCACCGCGCATGCCCCACCTCACCTCGGGCAGCGAGATCAGCTCCCGTGGGATGGGCCGCACGTTGCGCGCCGCCTGCCATGTGGAGGACTCGTCGCCGCGGGCGGTCCTGCCTCGGCGCTGGAGCAGCAGCGCGCCGAGCACCACGATGAAGAGGATCGCATCGACCTTCGCGGCGCTGGCGTTCAGCTCGCTGAAGATCACGGTGGCCTCGAGCACGCCGAGGGCGACGGACGTGACGAAGATCGTCGGCAGGTGCTCCATGCGACCGACGATGGCTGCGGTCAGGGCCCGGATCAGGATCGTTGGGCCCAGGACGCTGCCGATCGGCAGGCCGAGGATGCCGGCCCGCAGGAAGATGCCAGTCATCGACAGCACCGTGGCGATGACCCACACGAGCATCTGCACGCGCTTCACGGGCACGCCGAGCAGGGCGGCGCGGTCGCTGCTCTCGGCCGAGGCCCGGATGGCGATGCCATAGTTCGTCGACCGCAGGAACCAGGTGAGCGAACCGATCACGATCGGCACCGCGAGCATGGCGACGACCTCGTTGCCGTCGAACACCGTGGGCCCGATCGAGAAGCTGATGTCGAGAGGCGACTCGTAGGCCAGGGCCGTGGTGCTCAAGTCGAACAGGTTGGGAAGGATCGTGGCCAGGCCCGCGAGGATCTGGGAGAGGCCGATCGTGACGACCGTGAGGATCAACCGTGGCGCCTTGAAGAACCGGCGGAGGATGACGAACTCGACGAAGACGCCGAAGAGCACCGCCAACACGAGCGCGGCCGGGAAGGCGATGAGGAATGGCACACCGGGACCGAGCATGAGGAGCACACCGATGCTCGCAGGCACCCCGCCGAGGTCGCCCTGGGCGAAGTTGATGATGCGGCTCGAGCGGTAGATGAGCGCGATGCCGAAGGCGATGAACGAGGTGATGCTGCCGATCACCACGCCCTGCAGGATCACTCCGATCGGCGACCCGAAGAAGCGCTGGATGAACCAGAGGAACCACGCGGCGCCCGCGACCGCGATCGCGACGTGGCGAACGCGCGGGTCGTCGGCGATCGTGGCGAGCCTGCGCTGAGGTCGCGCTGTGTCCACCGTGCTCGAGGTCACCGGCTGGGCGTCTCGCCCGAGAGGAGCTCCGTCATGTTCCCCGCGTAGAAGCGCTCCTTGGCCGTCTCGTCGACGTCCCCGAGCGTCGCCTCGAACTTGGCGATCGGGTCGCGTCCGCCTTCGGGATGGGGGTAGTCGGTGGAGAACATGAACACACCGGAGCCGGCTTGCTCGATCATCCAGCCGACCGGTTCGCCCGGGAACGGCGTGAACTTGAGGTGCGCCCGCACGTAGTCGGATGGCTTGCGCTCGAGGCGGGTGAGCGGCGGCTCTGTTCGTCGGAACGCACGTTGCGCGTAGTCGAGGTGGTGCATCCACGAGACCACCCACCCTGCTCCTTGCTCGATGCAGCCGCCCCGCAGCGTGGGGAACCGGTCGAACAGCCCATCGAGGATGAGGGCGCCGAGGAACACCTCGGGGGAGTGGTGGATGCCGAGGAAGTCCTTGGCGCGCACGTTCTCGCCGCCGCCGAGGTGGTCGCTGACGGGCATGTCGTTGTTGTGGAACGCGGGGTCGAGGAGCCGTCCGCCGCCTCCGACGTGCAGCACGAACGGGACGTTGCTGGTTGCGAGCTCGTTCCAGAACTCGTCAAGTTCCGGGTGCGTCGGCGCGCGGTCGCCCGCTGCGGTTGACGGCACCATGATGGCAGCGCATCCGTCCCCGATGGCTTCGCGCGCGAGCGCGGCCGCTCGGACGGGATCGACGAGGGGAACGAACGCAACGGGGAGCAGTCGCGCGTCTGTCGAACAGAACTTGATCATCGCCTTGTTCTGCGCGGCACTGCCTGCGTAGAGGCGGGCTTGGTCCTTCCCCGTGAACATGGCCGACGCGAACGTGGCGAACACGAGCTGTCCGTCGAAGCCGAGCAGATCGAGCACGCGGCTTCGTTCGATGGCATCGAACGCGCCCATCGCGCTCCAGCCCTTGTCGACCATGAGCCGTCGCTCGGCTTCCACGGCCCGGGCCGGATCTGACTGGCGGAGGTCGTTGGCGGCCACGGCGCGATCGAGCACCGGCTTGAGCGCGTCCATGCCGCGCCGATGAAGTCGGTCGCGCTGCTCAGGGTCGATGTGCTCGTCGAGGAAGTCGGCAAGCTCCATCACATGGCTGTCGGCGTCGAGGATCATCCGCGATCCGGCGTAGGTCATGCTCCCCCCAATTCCAAGGCTGGACGGCCGCGGGTCGCGGCGTGCCCCAACTCAGGTCCGCTTCGACGCTGTGTTTTGCGGCGTCTTCTGCGGTGGTGACAGAATGACACCGTGGGTCGCATGAGCGCAACACACCCGCAGACCAGCGTCGCGCCGACCCTCGATGGAGGGCGACTCACCCGGGCCGATCGTCGTGATCTGCTGCTGGACGCCGCCGCCGGGCTCGTCGCGGAGAGCGACATCGAGGCCGTGTCGATGGAGGCGGTGGCCGAACGGGCGGGCGTCAGCCGGCCCCTGGTCTACAAGCACTTCTCCAATCGCAACGAGGTGCTGGCAGCGCTGTACCGGCGCGAGTCGGACCTGCTCCACGCGGAGCTCACAGCGGCAGTGTCGGCCGCGACGACCGTCGAGGAGATGTTCCGCGCCCTGATCCGAGGTGCACTCGACGCGCAAGCGACAAGGGGCGCCACCTTCGCAGCGCTGCGGGCCATCGGAATGAGCTCTCTCGATCGCCGCGAGGAGCAGCGCAGCCGTGATCGCACCACGCTGCGGTACTTCGCGGCCAAGGCCCTCCGTCAGTTCGGCCTCGATGAACGTCAAGCCCGCCCTGCGGTGGCGATCCTGCTCGGTGCCATCGACGCCGTGCTTGCGCAGTGGCGAACCCGACCAACCCGCGAGTACGCGGACCTGCTCGAGGAGACCTACGTCTCACTCGTCGTCGGTGGGCTGCACGAGCTCGCGGGGGCCCGCAGCACCGAGCGTCCTCACGGCGCGCCCGGCTCGGTCTGATGGCAGTTCGGCCCGCCGAACATCCATGACGGCGATCGCCGCAGCACGGCCGAGACGGGCACCGCTCAGTCGTACCTCACGAGGCTGTTGACCTCGAGGCCTGGCAGGCGGGCGCGCCCGTCGAGGAACGTCAGCTCGATGAGGAACGCGCACGCCACCACCTCGCCGCCCAGCGCCTGCGCGAGTCGCACCGTCGCAGCCGCGGTGCCGCCGGTGGCCAGCACGTCGTCGATGATCGCCACTCGATCGCCGGGGTCGATCGCATCACGGTGCACCTCGAGGGTGTCGGTGCCGTACTCGAGCACGTACTCCGCCTGCTCGACCTCCCACGGCAGCTTCCCGGCCTTTCGGACGGGTACGAAGCCGGCGCCGAGCCGCGGGGCGAGCGCGGCCCCGGGGATGAAGCCCCGAGCCTCCACTGCGAGGAGCTTGGTGATGCCACGACCGACGAGCGGCGCGCCGAGCGCCTCGACCATCGTGGAGAACACCGCCGGGTCGATCAGCATCGGGGTGATGTCCTTGAACGTCACACCGGGCTTCGGGAAGTCGGGGATGTCACGGATGTGGCGGCGCAGCAGCTGCGCCACGTCACCGTCGGGCGTCACCCGGTGAACTCCGGCATGACCTCCGTGGCGAACGCCTCCACCCGCTCGCGCCCCTCCTCCGGCCAGCCGCACACCAGGTAGCCGAAGCCGGCGGCCTGCCACTTGCCGAGGTACTTGCGCACCGTGTCCCACGGATCCGACAGCGACAGCGACGCCGCCCGCACGATCGACCGTGGGTCGCGCCCGGCCGCCTCGGCGAGCTCGTCGACGCGAGCGGAGGACTCCTGCAGCGAGTTCGGCGTGCCGAAGGCGTGCCACACGTCGGCGTAGCGGGCCACGAGGGGAAGGGTGCGACGCGGGCCGTTGCCGCCGATCCACAGCGGCGGGTGGGGACGCTGCACCGGCAGGGGGAGCTGTTGGGCGTCGGCGAGCGAGACCCGCTTGCCGGCGTAGGACACCCGCTCACCCGTGAAGAGGCGTCCGACGATCTCGAGCGAGTCCTCGAGCAGGTCGAAGCGCTCGCTCGTGCTGGGGACCGGGATGCCGAGCGCGTCGTGCTCCGGGTCGAACCACGCCGCGCCGAGCGAGAGCTCCAAGCGGCCATGGGAGGCGTGGTCGATCGTCAGTGCCTGCGCGGCAAACACCGACGGGTGCCGGTAGGTCATGCCGGTCACGAGCAGCCCGAGGCGGATGCGCGAGGTCTGCCCGGCCAGCGCGGCCAGGGTGGTCATGCCCTCGAAGCACTCACCTGGCCCCTCGCCGTACATCGGCTGGAAGTGATCAAACCCCCACGCACCGTCGTAGCCGAGGTCTTCGGCGAACCGGACCCGACTCACGACCTCGTCCCAGGTCATCCGCTGCTGCGCCACGTCGATCCCGAATCTCATGTCGGGGAACCTATCGCCCGATACCGTGCCGCTGATGGGGGACCTGGGGACCGAGCGGACGCTGCTGACACCGCTGCGGATCGGCGGCAGCACCAACGTGCGGAACCGCCTGTACCGGGCGCCCGTGCTCGAGGGGGCGGGCGACGGCGACGATGCCGCCGCGACCTACGCCAAGCAGTTCGTCGCCAACGCCACCGCCGGCGTCGGATTGATCATCCAGGGCAACTCCTGCCTCTACGACGAAGGGCGCACCTCGCCCGGCATGACCATCGTCAGCACCCGCGAGCGCATGCTGCGGTTGGCGCAGATGGTCGACGAGGTGCACAAGGCCGGCGCCGCGATCTGGATCCAGGTGGGCCTCGGCGGCTTGTTCGCCATGGAGGCGTGGCACGAGCCCTACGCATCGGAGCGCACCCGACCGCTGCTTGCCGCGTCACCGCCGCCGCTCGCGCTCCGGCCCATCTTTCGGCGAGCGCCGATCCACGTGATGACCGGCGACGACATCCGCGCCATGGCGACGCAGTACGGGGAGGTGGCCGCGTGGGCGCGCGAGGCCGGGTACGACGGTCTGCAGCTCGCGTCGAGCAACGCGAAGCTCCTCGACCAGCTCCTGTCGCCGTTCTGGAACCGGCGCGACGACGAGTTCGGCGGCTCGCTCGAGCGACGGGCGTCGGTGCTCCGCCTGATCCGTGAGCGCATCTCGGAGCGCGCCGGGCCCGACTTCACGGTCACCGTCAAGGTGCCGGTGGGGGAGAAGGCGCCCCCGTTCACCGCGCACACGACCTGGGCCGAGGGCATCGCGCTCTGCCGACTCGTCGAGGACTTCGGCTACGACAGCGTCACGCCGGTGCAGGTCTCGGTCTTCCCCGACGCCACGCTGTCCCGCGGTGGCATCCCGTCCTCGCTCTGGAAGAACAAGGCCATGCAGACCCGCTTCCGCAAGGCGTCGCCGCGCCGCGTCGATCGGACGGTGCTGATGGCGGGCTACGTGGCCGGTGGTGTGACCGCTCGCTTCACCCCGGTGTGGAACCGGAGCCGGTTCATCGCCACCAAGGCAGCGGTGTCGATCCCCGTGCTCGCCGTCGGCGGCATCCGCGACGCACCCGAGGTCGACGGGATCCTCGACGGCGGCCAGGCCGACATGGTGGGGATCGGTCGACCCTTCTACGCCGAGCCCGATCTCGCCGAGCGGATCCTGGGCGGACGACCGGATCCTGGGCTGTGCCAGTACTCCAACCTGTGCGTCCCGGCCCAGATGCTCGGCATGAAGGGCGCCTGCTACAACCCGGCGGTCACCAAGGTCCGGTCCCGTCTCGGGTAGAACGGGAGGACCGATACGGAAGGCAGCTGCCTATGTCCGCTGACGCGTGGCAAACGGTTCTGGAACGCCTCGATGACGCCGCGAAGCTGGCCGACCTCGATCCCGACATCCATCGCATCCTGCGCACGCCCGAACGGGTGCTCGAGGTTGCGGTTCCGGTGCGCATGGACGATCACAGCGTGGAGGTGTTCACCGGGTGGCGCGTGCACCACGACACGACGCGCGGCCCCGGCAAGGGTGGCATCCGCTTCCACCCCGACGTCGACGCCGACGAGGTGAAGGCCCTCGCCGCCGACATGACCTTCAAGACCGCCGTGCTCGATCTGCCCTTCGGCGGAGCCAAGGGCGGCGTGCGCTGCGACCCCACCCGCCTCTCGCTCGGAGAGCTGGAGCGCCTGACGAGGCGCTACACCTACGAGATCAGTCCACTGCTCGGCCCCGAGCGCGATGTGCCCGCGCCTGACGTCAACACCGATGGACGCGTGATGGCCTGGCTGATGGACACGCTGTCGATGACGCAGGGCACCCACCTGCCAGGGTCGGTCACGGGCAAGCCCCTGTCCCTCGGCGGCACCACCGCCCACGCCGGAGCAACCTCCTCCGGTGTCGTGATGTGCGCAAGGGCCGCGTTCGTCGAGCTCGGCATGCCGCTTGCCGGAAGCCGCGTCGTGATCCAGGGCTTCGGGAAGGTCGGAGGCCCACTCGCCTTCCTCCTCCACTCGGCGGGCATGCGCGTCGTAGCGGTGGCCGACGTGGGCGGTGCCGTTGCCAACACGGGCGGCCTCGACGCAGGGGCGCTGTCCGACCATGTCTCGGCCACCGGCTCGGTCGCAGGCTTCCCAAGCGGAGACGCCATCGCCGCCGATGCGATCTGGGACATCGAGTGCGAGCTCCTCGTGCCCGCCGCGCTGGGTGGCGTGATCGACGATGCGGTGGCGAGGCGCATCAACGCGTCGGTGATCGTTGAAGCCGCCAACGGCCCCACCACGGTCCCCGGCCAGATCGTCCTCGACGAGCGCGGCATCGTCGTCGTCCCCGACATCCTGGCCAACGCCGGCGGCGTCACCGCTTCCTACTTCGAGTGGGCGCAGAACCGACAGGGCTACCCCTGGGACGAGGAGGTGGTCGCCCAGCGCCTCCGTTCCCGCATGGACGCCGCGTTCATCACCGTGTGGGCCCGAGCCCAGACCCTCGGCGTGGGCCTCCGGCGAGCCGCCTTCGTCGTCGCGCTCGAGCGCATCGCCGCCGCCATCGAAGCACGAGGACTGTTTCCTTAGCGTGCTCCGGGCGTCGCTGCGCTCCTGCCTCCGCACGTGCCTCCCGGCGACCGGCGGAGCCGGATCGCCTTCGGCCTCCTTCCAGGCGTGGTCCGGTGTGTCGCTGCGCTCCTGCCTCTGCACGTGCCTCCCGGCGACCGGCGGAGCCGGATCGCCTTCGGCCTCCTTCCAGGCGTGGTCCGGTGTGTCGCTGCGCTCCTGCTTGACGGGATCGAACAGGTGTTCGATCATGGGTGGATGCGGAGCGAGGCGGCCCAGCGCCGTCTGGAGCAGAGCGACCTGGCTGGTCTGGCCGAGCGGGTGCGACCCGTCACCCTCACCCGCGAGCAGCGGCTGCCCGTGCTGCCCGCCCTCGAAGCGCTGCTCCCCGGCGCTGGTCTGCGACGGGGCGCCACCGTGTCGGTGGGTGCGGTGGCCGGCGTGGGTGGGGCGACGTCGCTGGCGCTGGCCCTCGTGGCCCAGGCGTCGATCGCCGGTTCTTGGGTGGCCGCGGTCGGGGTGCCGTCACTTGGGTTGGTGGCCGCCGACGAGCTCGGCGTGGCTCTGGAGCGGCTCGTGCTCGTGGCCGCCCCCGAGCGCGATGCCTGGGGCGGGGTGGCCGCTGCGCTGGTCGACGGCTTCGACGTCGTCGTCCTCCAGGCCGGTCGGGGTGGCGTGCGCCCCACGGACGCGCGTCGCCTGGTGGCCCGAGCACGCGAGCGGGGCGCGGTGCTCGTGCAGCTCGGCCCCGGCTGGCCCGACGGTGCCGACCTCGCGCTGCAGGTCACCGCAGCGCACTGGGAGGGGCTGGGCGACGGACACGGTCACCTGCAGGCCCGCAAGGTGCGAGTCAGTCGCGGCGGGCGAGGGGAGGCGGCGCAGCCTCGCCACCTCGACCTGTGGCTGCCGGGGGCCAGCGGTGAGGTGGAGGTGGTGACCGAACCGGTCACACCGCTCCGCCCAGGGGTGCTCGCGGTCTCGGTGTGACCGCGATCCGGACCCTGGTGGTGCGCTGCGCCGACTGGCCGATCGTCGCGGCAGGGGTGGCACTCGATGTGCCCGCCGCGGTCTTCCACGCCAACCGGGTGATGGCCACCTCACCGGCTGCTCGGGCCGATGACGTCGTGCTCCAGCAGCGCCGCCGCGAGGCGCAGGCGCGCTGCCCCTCCCTCGTCGTGCTCGACCACGACCCTGCCCGCGACGCCCGAGCCTTCGAGCCGGTCGTCGCTGCCCTCGACGCGATCACGCCGCGCGTCGAGCTCACCAGCCCCGGCCAGGTCGCCTTCCCCACCCGCGGCCCGTCGCGGTTCTTCGGTGGCGACGACGCGCTGGCTGCCCGCACGATGGAGGTCATCGACGCGGCCTTGGCGAGCCACGCCGGTGGCGGTGCTGGTCTCCGCTGCAGGGTCGGCATCGCCGATGGCCCGTTCGCTGCCGCCCTGGCCGCTGAGTGCTGTCACGGAAACGGGGTCAATGACCCGGATTCGGTGACACGAGTGGCCGTCGTCCCACCCAGGGGCACGCCGGCCTTCCTGGCACCGCTGCCCGTCGCCACCCTCGACCGGCCGGATCTGGTGGAGGTGCTCGGTCGGCTCGGTGTGCGCACGCTGGGTACGTTGGCCGCCCTGCCCGCCCCCGACCTGCTGGCCCGCTTCGGCGCCGAGGGGCTGCGGGCCTGGCGGTTGTCCAGCGGGCTCGACGACCGCCCGCCCGCCACCACCCTGCCGCCGGCCGACCTCACCGTCACCGCGGAGCTCGACCCACCGGCGGACACCGTGGCCCCGGCCGCCTTCTTGGCCCGCGGGATGGCCGAGGAGCTCTACCGGCGGCTGTGGGCAAAGGGGTCGGCGTGCACGCGGGTGGTGATCGGTGCCGAGACCGAGCACGGCGAGCGCCTCGAACGGGTGTGGCGAGCCGAGGGCGCGCTCACCGCGGCAGCCATCGCCGACCGGCTGCGCTGGCAGCTCGACGGGTGGTTGCAAGGATCAGCCCGGCATCGGCCCACCGCGGGCATCAGCCGCCTGTGGCTGGCTCCCGACGAGGTGGTGCCGGCCGGGGGTCGTCAGCTCGGCTTCTGGGGCAGCGATGCGGCAACCTCCGACCGGGCCAGTCGGGCCGTCGCCCGTGTGCAGGGCCTGCTCGGCACCGGCTCGGTGGTGGTGCCCGAGTGGCGGGGCAGCCGCGACCCCGCCACCCAGATCGCGCTCGTGGAGGCCGAGGCCATCGACCTCACCGGGGAGCGCCCCGGGGCGCAGCGCGAGCGCGTCGTGGGTCCCTGGCCGGGCTGTCTGCCCACGCCCGCGCCAGCTCGCATCCATCCCACCCCGAGCGTCGCGGAGCTGGTCGATGCCGCCGGTCAGCCGGTGGAGGTGAGCGGGCGAGGTGCGCTGTCGGCGGCGCCTGCGCGCCTGTCCGTGGCGGGGGGTCGGTGGACCGAGGTGATCGAGTGGGCGGGGCCCTGGCCGCTGGAGGAGCGCTGGTGGGACAGTGCCCGTCGTCGGCGCCGAGCTCGCCTTCAGGTCATCACCGCTGACGGCCAGGCGCGCCTCGTGGTGCTGGAAGGAGGCGCCTGGCACGTCGATGCCACCTACGACTGAGATGCTTGGCGGCATGCCGAGGTGGACCTGTCCCGACTGCGGCCGGCAGTTCGGCCGCACGAAGCAGGGCCACGAGTGCGCGCCAGCGATGTCGATCGAGGCGTACTTCTCGACGGGCCCGCCCTTCGAGCAGCCGATCTTCGACGCGGTGATGGCTGGTCTGGTCGACGTGGGCGAGATCCACGTCGAGCCGGTGTCGGTGGGGATCTTCCTGAAGCGGTCGCACACCTTCGCCGAGCTCCGACCGATGACGAAGTGGGTGGCGGTCTCGTTCTCGCTAGAGCGCACCGTGCAGAGCCGGCGCATCGCCCGCAAGGTCATCGAGACGGGGCGACGCCGCTATCACGTCGTCAACGTCCGCACGGCCGACGAGGTCGACGACGAGCTCGTCGAGTGGCTGGCCGAGGCGTACCTGTCCTCCCCGGAGTAGGACCTCAGCCGAAGCTGGAGCGTTCGAGCATGTCCATGCGATCGCTCACCTAGGTTGTCCGGGTGCCAGCCCGGGACGTCCAGCTCCAAGCGATCGAGCGCTGGTTCATGGCTCGCGGCACCCCGCACCTCATGGAGGACTACAGCGCCACCGCCGACGTCTTCACCCGGATGATCCCCGTCCTCACGGCGTTGGCCTTGCTCGAAGTCATGGGCGCGCTCGACGCTGACTTCGCCTGGTGGCAGAACGTGTTGGCGGGGATGGGGGGCCTGGCGCTGCTCGTGGGGCTTTGGGCCGCGGTCAACGCGCTGCGCGGTCGACCGGCCCTTGCCCGGCCAGCGCGCGTCGGTCGGGCGGAGATCACCACCTTCGTCCTCGCGCCGGCGCTCATCACCTACGCGCTCAGCCAGGAGCGCGACCAGGCGGCCACGCTTGGAGTGGTCAACCTGGTGCTGCTCGGCGCCATCTACGGCGTGACGTCCTACGGTCTGCTCCCGCTCACGCGCTGGGCGCTGGCCAAGACGGGCCGCGAGCTTGGCGCGGTCGCGGGTTTGCTCGGCCGGGCACTCCCGCTGCTGCTTCTCATCCAGATCGTGTTGTTCATCAACACCGAGATGTGGCAGGTCGCCGACGGGTTCGACGGCCGGTACCTGTCGGCGGTGATCCTGCTGTTCTTCGTGATCGGGGTGACGTTCCTTCTCACGAGGCTCCCCCGCGAGCTCGGACGTCTCGCCACCTTCGCGACGCCGGAGGAGCTCGAAGACCAGATCGCGGGAACGCCCGCGGAAGGGATGGGCACCGTGAGTGAGGCCGTGGGCGACCCGGTAGCGCTCTCACGGCGCCAGCGCGGGAACGTGCTGCTCGTCGCCCTCTTCAGCCAGGGCCTCCAGGTGGTGCTCGTAACGCTTCTCCTCGGTGCCTTCTACGTCGCCTTCGGCCTGCTCACGATCACGCCCGAGGTGATGGAGTCGTGGCTCGGCCACGACGGTGACCTCCTCGTGCACTTCGGTCTCCTGGGCCGCGACCTCCGCCTCACGGCCGAGCTGCTCAAGATCAGCGCGTTCCTCGCCGCGTTCTCCGGCCTCTACTTCACGGTCGTCCTCGTGACGGACGCGACCTACCGTGAGGAGTTCTTCGACGAGATCCTCGTCGAGCTGCGCCAGACCTTCGCCGTGCGAGCTGTCTACCTGGCAGCGCGTCGCCGGCAGTCATCCGCCCGCGTCGACGCCTGACCGGCGACGGGCTGCTTCAGCTGACGGCCGCGAGGGGCAGGCGATCGATGGCGGTGCCCATCAGGTCGATGAAGTTGTCGCAGTAGAAGGCCTGGCGCACGGCCTCGGAAGCGTCGCCCAGGCTGGCCTCGAAGCGCTCGAACGGGCGGCGGCCGCCTTCGACGTGGGGGAAGTCGGTGGAGAAGAGCGCCACCTCGGGCCCGGCCTGCTCGATGATCCAGCCGACGTCCTCGGTGGGGTACGGCGTGGCCTTGACCTGGCGGCGCACGTACTCGCTGGGCCGCAACGACAGGTCCTGGAGGCGCTGCTCGTGCTTCGCGAACGCGTCGAAGGCCGACTCCATCTGACGCATCCAGCTGGGCACCCAGATGGCGCCTTGCTCGATCACGCCGATCTTCAGCGCCGGGTGACGTTCGAGCACGCCGTCGAAGATCATCGTTGCCAGCGTCTGCGCGGGCGGACCGGGGATGGCCATGTAGTCGACCGAGCGGAAGTTCTCGTCGCCGCCGTGGAAGTCGGGCACGTAGGCGCCGCCGTTCACGAAGTAGCTCGGGTGGAGCAGCTGCCCGCCACCGCCGACGTGCAGCACGATCGGGATGCCGGCCTCCTCGGCCTGCCGCCACACCGGGTCGAGGCCGACGTGGCTGGGGGAGTGGTCGTTGGGGCAGCCGCTCGGCACGAGCAGCGCAGCGGCACCCATGGCGATCGCCTCGCCGGCCATGGCCGCGGCCCGCTCGAAGTCGGCCAGGGGCACGTAGCAGGTGGGCAGGAGCCGCGGATCGACCGAGCAGAACTCCACGATGCCGCGGTTGTGGGCGCGCGCGGCGCCGTAGGCGAGGTCGAGGTCGCCGCTGCGCTCGAGGCGCAGGAGGTTCCCGTTGTTGAACGTGTTGAACACGAGCTGGCTCGCGACGCCGAGCAGGTCGAGGGCGAGTGGTCGATCCTCGGCGAGGGTGGCACCGGTGGCCTTGAAGTTCTTCCGGTGCATGATCTCGGCGGCATCCCGGGAGCGGAACTCCGGGTCTGCTTGTCGCTCGAGCATCTGCTCGATGGCCTCGGCCTCGCCGGGAGCGAGCCCCAGCTCCACGTTGGGCCGGAGCCGCTCACGAACGTCGGGGTCGGCATGGGAGAGCAGCCATGTGGGCTCCTCCATGATGTGGGCGTCGGCGTCGTGCACGACTCGCCTCTCGATGTACGGCATCCGGTCCCCCTGCGGTGTCTCGAGCCGTTTCAGGCTAGACGAGCACCGATCCCGTCTTCTCTGCGCCGTCAACACCGAATGCCGGCGGTGCCGGTGCACAGAAGCGGTGGGGCGGGGTCGGGCCGCGCTTGACGTAGGCGAACAAGTGTTCGATCCTGGGTCGGTGGGGTTCAACAACCCGGATGTGCCGTGGCGGGAGCTGGAGCGGACGCTCTCGGGGCGCGCCCGTACGGGCCGGTCCAGCGCGGTGCCGCCCGGCGCCAACGGGGGTGACAGCCCGGCATGGTCGCCGGCCCGGTCGGCCTACGAGCCGCCTGCGGTGCTGCAGCGGCGAACGAACGCCACGCCGTACGCCGAGCTGCACTGCCACTCCACCTTCAGCTTCCTCGATGGGGCCAGCCACCCCGAGGAGCTGGCCGAGGAGGCAGCCCGCCTCGGCCTCGAGGCGCTGGCGATCACCGACCACGACGGCTTCTACGGCGTGGTGCGCTTCGCGGAGGCGGCCCGAGCCGTGGGCGTGCGCACCGTGTTCGGCGCGGAGCTGTCGCTCGGTCTGACCAAGCCGCAGAACGGCATGCCCGACCCCGAGGGCACCCACCTGCTCGTGCTGGCCCGCGATCCGCAGGGCTACGCGTCGCTCGGGTCGGTGATCAGCGCTGCACAGCTCGCGGGAGCGGAGAAGGGCAAGCCGATCTACCACGGCATCGCCTGGGACGAGGTGCACGGCGATCACTGGCTCGTGCTCACCGGCTGCCGCAAGGGCACCGTGCCGGCCGCGCTGGAGCGCCATGGTCCGGCGGCCGCGGCGCGCGAGCTCGACGCGCTGGTCGCCACCTTCGGTCGCCACAACGTGGCCGTCGAGCTCTGCGACCACGGCGACCCGCTCGACTCGCACCGCAACGACGCGCTGGCCCAGCTCGCGATCCGTGCCGGGGTGGACGTCGTCGCCACCACCAACGCCCACTACGCGATGCCGAGTCGTCGGCGCCTGGCCACGGCCATGGCCGCGGTGCGGGCCCGCCGCAGCCTCGACGACCTCGACGGCTGGCTGCCGGCCTGCGCGGGCGCGCACCTGCGCTCGGGTGATGAGCAGGCCCGTCGCTTCGCCCGCTGGCCCGGCGCGGTGGAGCGGGCCGCCGAGCTCGGACGAGCGTGCGCGTTCGACCTGCAGCTCGTCGCCCCGCGCCTGCCGCCGTTCCCGTGCCCCGACGGGCTCAGCGAGATGGCCTACCTGCGCCGCCTCACCGCCGAAGGCGCGCAGCGTCGCTACGGAAGCTGGGGAGAGGAGCGGGTGCCGGGCGCCTACCGCCAGATCGAGCACGAGCTGGCGCTCATCGAGCAGCTGGGCTTCCCCGGGTACTTCCTCGTGGTGTGGGACATCGTCGACTTCTGCCGTCGCTCCAACATCTACTGCCAGGGTCGGGGCAGCGCCGCCAACAGCGCGGTCTGCTACGCGCTCGGCATCACCAACG
>JBQTKH010000244.1:0-5894 GCA_052386335.1 Microthrixaceae bacterium | reverse complement strand
CAGCGTGAACAGCACGTGGGCGCCGTGCTGGCCATCGAGCAGCATCCGGAACCCGACCCGGATCGCCACCACCACCAGCCCCAGCACGAGATACGCACGGAACCCGCGGGCCCACGGCGCTTCCGTGCGGCGAGCCGACACCACGTAGGCGATGACGGCAACCAGCAGCAGGAGCAAGATCGGGTTGGTGGTACGACTGGCTGTGGTCGCCAGGCCGAGCGCCCACAGCCACCACGCCCCTGGATGGAGCGCTCGCGGCAGGCGCAAGGACCGGGCCGACCCCACGCGCTACTCCCCCGCCGATCCTGCGAGCGTGGCGCGCCGACGCTGGCGCAGCTGCCGTGCGGCAGCGAGCCCGAGGGCACCCGCGACGACGGCACCCGCGATCACACCAGCGGGCGAGCCGCTGTCGGGCTCAGCGGGTCCACTCGCCACCGCGTCTCGGCGGTCGTCGAGGTCGAGGTCGTCGGCGTGGTCATCGTCGTGGCCCGCACTCGGCAGCGCGTCGCCGTCGATCGTCGTCGTGTCGCCGGTGCTCGATCCGTCCGATGCGTTCAGCGCGTCGGAAGGCGCCACGGCGACGGTCGACCCCGGGGTGCCAGACGAACCGCCGCTCGCCTTTCCTCCGCCCGACGCGGTCGGCGGCGACGTGGTGGGAGGCGAGGTCGTGGGCGACGCGGTAGTCGTCACGCTCGAGCAGTTGGTGGACGCACCAGGCTTGCGCGTGCACCCATCGGAGAAGGCCCAGCCCTCCACGCTGCCCGGCGCGGGATCGCGGTTCCCGGCACCCATGTCGCTGTAGGTCCACGCGCCACCCGGCGACGACGCGGTCCAGTACGCCCAGTAGTACTTGGGCGACGGTGCGTTCTGGCACGCGTCCTGCTCTGGTGACGGCTTGTCGTCGATCCGGCAGAGCAGGCCGGGGAACCTGGCCGTCCCGGCGTAGGTGAAGCCCGCTCGGGTGAGGGCGTCGAAGCCGGACGACACCGGCTCGGGAGCACATCTCGTCTGGGTGCCGCCGGCCAAGGTGCCGAAGTCGACCACCACCGTGACGCCCTCGGTGTCGGCGCAAGGCCCAGCAGCCGCGGCCACCGACGACGTGCGCTCTGACGACGAGCGTTCCGACGACGAGGCGTTCGACGGCGACGCGAGCGCGGCAACAGCCCCGGCGAGGAGGGCGGCGGCGAACGCCGCCCTCCTCATCGCGCGGGGCGTCGCTCGCATCAGATCCGCGCCTCCCGGCGATGTCCGGCCCGCACGAGCGCAACGCCAACCAGGAGCAGCACGACCGCGACTGCGGCCGCCTCGCCGGTGTGACGGCCGGTGGCCGGGAGTGTTCCGGGCGCGGTGACGGCTGCGCCCAGCACCTCGATGGCGATGCTCACGCGCGCGCCAGAGGTGAGGCCGACCAGCTCGATGTGGTGGTCGCCCACCTCGAGGTCGGCCGGGATCGTCACCGCATGGACGACCTGGCCGGTGCTGCTGGCCGTCGCCGTGCCGAGGCGGATCGGAGTCGAGAACAGGGTGACGCTCACCTGCTCACCAGGTGCGAAGCCCGAGCCGGTGACCGTTGTGGTGCCGCCGAGCGTGACGGTGGGTGACGAGACGGTTGCCGTCGGACCCGCCGGCGTCGGGGGGGTGGGGACCACGGGGTCGACGCACGGCACGAGCGTTGCCGGATCGACAGCATCGGCACCGATCTCGCTGTAGGCGGGGAGGCCGAGCGCGAGCACGGCCTGGCCCGTCGCGCGACGGAAGCCGTCGCGCTCGAGGATGGCAATGCCGTCGGCGCCGCCGTCCAAGCCGGCCTGGTTCAGGGCGATGGCGCCGCTGTCTTCACCGCTCGTGAGCTGGAGGTCGGTGATGAACCCCGCAGCCGCGTCCGCCGGAGCCGCGGAGCCGATCGCGCGCAGGGCCTGCGCCGCCAGACCGGTGCTGTTGGTGTTGGTCCCGCTCTCGCCACCGAAGCCACCGTTGGCACCCTGACCTGCGACGAACCACGCCGCGGCGTCGGCGATGCTGTCGCGCACGCCGCACGTGGGGCTGACGGCGGTGAGCGCCTGGATCGCGAAGCCGGTGGCGTCGACCGTGGCGTCGCCGTCGTCCGTGCAGCCGCCGCTGGTGGTGTAGTCGCCGCGGAAGCCGCCGCCTGGGCACTGCTGGTCGAGCAGGAACTCGAGTGCTGGAGCGGGAACGCCGCCATCGGTACGAGCCAGCCCCATGATCGCGAGGGCCTGGCCGAGCCCGTTGCTGTAGTCGCCATAGTCGGACAGGTCGCTGAACCGACCCGCGTCGGGGCCCGTCGTCTGCATGCGGGCACGCAGCTCGGCGACTAGGTCGAAGCCACCGAAGCTCGTGGGATCCGCACCCAGGGCCGCGGCCGCCAGCGTGGCCTTGCCCAACGCAGCGGCGTACCGGTCGTCGGGTGCACCGAAGCCAGCACCCGTCACGTAGCTGCCGATGTTGGTCGCCACCGCGTCCCGCGCGGCGACCGCCGAGGTGCCGGCGCCGCGGCCACCCGCCGCCAGCGCCAGCGCGGCGTCGATGGTCAAGCCCCAGTCGTCGTAGGAGTAGACGCTGCCGCCGTACTCATAGCTCGTGGTCAGGTAGCCGCCGTCGGCGGCGAGCTCACCTTCGAGCCAGTCGAGGGCAGCGGCCGAAGCCGTGGAGACAGGCACGGCGGCTGCCGCGGGTTGCGAGACGCCGACCACCGCGACCGCGAGGGTGGCGGCGAGCAGGAGCGCGGCACGTCGTCCGAGTGAACGGCGGGGAGCGAGCATGAGAGGGACCTTCCGGTGGGGCCGAGGCGGCGGACATCGCCCGGCTCGCCCAGCACCGCTGCCACGCAGGACAGCTCGACCCTGGATCCCGGGCTCCCGATCCGCAGACCTCGACGATCAAATGGAGCCGTTGAGCTCTCGTTCGGGCAATCCGACTCGTCACCAGCGGGGTGCCAGTGACCTACGGCTGCGGGTCAGTGCCGGACTTTGACCGGCTTCCCCCGCCCGAGAGCGTTGTGATGAGCGGTGCGAACAGCGCTCGCCGACGACCCTACCCGGCCCGTGCGCTGCACCCCAAAGGGCGCGCCCTAGCCTGAGCGCGATGACCGCCACGGAGCACGACGAGCTCGTCAGCGACGCCAGCTTCCGGTGCTCGCCGTGGACGCAGGCGCAGGGCGTCGACCCGATCGGCTCCACCCCGCAGTTCGACGCGCTGATCCTCGTCGAGTGGCCGCTGCCCTGGCCCGCCGATGTGAGCGACGTCCCCGAGCTGGCCGACGCGTCGATGACACCGGGCGTGCGCGTGATGTTGGTGGTGCCACGCCACGACGACGAGGTGGACGGTCTCTCGCGGGTGGTGCACCACCGCCGGGTCGACGCCAACCTCTTCGTCGGGACCGACCACCAGGTGCCCCACTCGGAGATCGGCGCGCTCGTTGCGGAGCTGGCCGCCGACCCGTTGGGCGATCGACACCGGCCGTCGGCCGTCGACGTCGCCCCGCCGGAGGTGCTGGTGTGCGGGCACGGCAAGCGCGACGCGTGCTGCGGCCGGTGGGGCACGCTGCTCCACATCGAGCTCGCCGCTCGCCTCGAGGGGGTGCGGGTGTGGCGGTGCAGCCACACGGGCGGGCATCGGTTCGCGCCAACCGCGATCACGCTGCCCGACGGGCGGGCCTGGGCCTACGTCGACGCCGGCGTGATCAGCGACATCGTCCACCGCCTGGTGGACCCGGCCGAGCTCCACGCCCACGACCGCGGCAGCTCGGCGCTCGACCCATGGGCCCAGGTGCTCGAGCGTGCGGTGCTCGCGGAGCGGGGCTGGGCGTGGCTCGACCAGCGCGACCTCGCCGTGCGCACCGTGGTGTCCGACGACAGCCGCCGGGCCGACGTCAGCGTGACCTGGCCCGGTGGCACAGCGTCAGGCCAGGTGACGATCACTCGCACGCTGCCGGTGCTGGTCTGCGGGCAGCCGCCCGAACAAGCCACAAAGACCAGCCCGGAGTACACCCTCTCCCGCTTCGAGCTCCACTGAGCCTGTACGTTCGACCTGTGGGCGACGACGGCGAGAAGCGAATCAGCGACCTGGTTCTTTCTGATCTTTGCTGGAGTGCTCGGCACCCTCAACTGGGTCCGTAACGGCCCCGCCGCAGGCCTGGCCGCAATCGTTGGGATCGGTGTCGTCGTACGCATCGGACGCGCCCTCCGCGCCCGCACCGCGAAGTAGCGCCTCAACTGTCAGGCGGCGCCACTTCGCGGTGCTGGCGTAGCCAGGCGGCCGCCACGGCCTCGTCGAGTTCACCCGACGCGATGGCCAGGACGAATCGCTCGGCATCATCGATCTCCGGTGTCGCTCGCCACGACCCGCCGTTTTGCGCGACGAACATGCGCATCGACACCCAGGCGGCCCGCTTGTTCCCATCGGGGAGGGGGTGGTTCATCGCCAGGCGGACGATCAAGACCGCCGCCTTGTCCACGAAGTCGGGATACATGTCAACGTCGCCAAAGCCCGCTGATGGCGCGTGCAGCGCCGAGTCGGCGAGCGGGAGGCGTGACACCTTCGTCAGCGTCTTGACGTCGAGACCTGTGACCGCCTCGGCGATGAGCAGGAAGTCGGCGAGGTCGAGGTACTCGACGCTCACTTCGCCAGGCGCTCGAGCAGCTCTCGATCCTGTTCGACGATCTGGCGCAACCGCCTCTTGAAGCTCGGGTCCTTGCGGCGTCGCTCGACCGCTTCAGACAACGCGCCCTTGATCGTCTCGTTGAGACTTGTGCCCTCGGCGCGGGCGACAGCTTCGGCATCGGCAGCGAGGTCGTCGGGGAGTCGGACCGTCAGGTTCTTCGTCATGGTGTCATGATACCACGGTGACCCATCGTAGACCAGCCGCATCTGCCGGTAGCCTCGACCTGTGGCCGACTACCAGACCCCTGAGTTCCACCCAGCGTTCGAGGAGTACTGCGAGGCCATCTACGAGCTGAAGGAAGACGACGTCGAGGTCATCCAGGCCCGCATCGCCGACCGGCTCATGCTGTCGCGGCCCGCGGTGTCCGAGATGATCAAGCGGCTCGAAGCCGACGAGCTCGTGCAGATCGACGGCACCGCCATCAGCCTGACCGCGGCCGGGTTGCGCCTCGCGGAGAAGGTCGTGCGCCGCCATCGGCTCGCCGAGCGGTTCCTCACTGACATCCTCGGGCTGTCGTGGGCCGACGCTCACAAGGAGGCCGGCAAGTGGGAGCACGTGATCTCGCAGCCCGTCGAGGAGGCGATCGTGCGCGTCCTCGGCGATCCCACCACGTGCCCCCACGGCAACCCCATCCCCGGGGCCGACTACATCGCGCCCGACATGCGCCCGCTGTGCGAGCTCATGGTGGGCGCGGGCTTCACCGTCACCCGCATCCCCGAGGAGCTCGAGTTCGCACCCGGTCTCCTCGAGTTCCTCGAGGACGCTGACGTCGTGCCCGGCCGCGTCGGCACGATCACCGCGGCGTCACCCGACGGCACCACCACCGTCGAGATCGACGGCCGTCACGTCGGCATCGGCGCCTTCGCCAGCCAGCGCATCCTCGTCACGGTCTGAACCCCCAAGCCCCGCCCTTCTGTGCACCGGCAGCACCGATATGCGTAGGTGCCGGTGCACAGAAGGCTTGACTACTCGGCGAGGACCGCCGGGAGGGGGCGCTCGTGGACGAGCACGAGGCGCTTGGTGGCGCGGGTGAGGGCCACATAGAGGGCGCGGGCGCCTTGCACCTCCTCCTGCATGATGGCGGCGGGCTCGACGACGACTGACGCGTCGAGCTCGAGGCCCTTCACGAGGCTCACGGGCACGATGGTGATCTGGCTGTTCAGGCCGTTGCGGGCGGCGCGACCGAACTCCACACCGGCCTCCTCGAAGGCGG
>JBQTKH010000243.1:0-2866 GCA_052386335.1 Microthrixaceae bacterium | reverse complement strand
GTCCAGAAGTGGCGGTTGAGGTCGTGGACGCGCGGCAGGATCCGGAACGGCGGCCCGTTGTCGCTCACGGCGGCGTCAGTCCTCTTCCGCCTCGGGAGCGGCGTCGAAGCCCTCGCGCGCGTGCGGGATCGCCTCGACCGCCGGCAGCAGCCCGAACCCGGGCAGGGTGAGCATGATCGAGCCCAGGATCTCGTCCCAGCTCGCGCCCACCTCCTTGGCCAGCATGGCGTGGCGGCGCACGCCCGGCGGGTTGCGCAGCACGACCGTGCACACCAGCCGGATGAGCTCGTGGGTCTTGCGGTCGGGCGCAGCGAGCGAGTCGATCTGGCTCAGCCACGCGTTCTGGGCCGAGTGCAGCGCGGGGAAGACCTCGTCCAGGGGCTCCTCGAACGGGAAGCTCCAGTCCTGGTTCTTACGCGCGCTCATGCCGACCGGAACACGGGGATGGTGACGTCGTCGGCGATCGGCCGGTACGTCACCTCGAGCGCCATGCCGACCGCGAGCGCGTCGCGGTCGCAGTCGACGAGGTTGGTCATCATGCGCGGCCCCTCGGCCAGGTCGACGACCGCGGCGACGTACGGCACTCGCTCGGCAAACGGCGGCAGGTCGTTCTGGTACACGACCGACCAGGTGTACAGGCTCGCCTTCCCGCTCGCCTCCTCCCAGCGCACCTCGGCGCTCCAGCACTTGGGGCAGAACGGCCGGGGGTAGAAGTGGGCCTCGCCGCAGGCGTCGCAGCGACGGATGAGGAGCTTGCCGTCGCGCGCCCCGTCCCAGAACGGCTGGGTCTCGGGGTCGGGCGCGGGGAGGTCGAAGCGGGGGCCGGTGGAGAGGGGACCGTTGGAGAGGGGGCCGGCGGCGGCCACGGCCGGCAACGCGGCCTAGCCGCGGGACGGAAGGGCGGCGACGGCGGTGCCGTTGATCTTGGCCTCGCCCTCCTGGTTGACGACCTCGCACTCGAGGCCGACCAGGTGCTCGCCGTTCTCCTCGTGCTTCGAGTCGACTCGGATCTTGGTGGTGAGCGTCTCGCCCGGCCAGGTCTGCTTGGTGAAGCGCACCTTGTACGACTTGAGGTTGCCGACCCCGACGAAGTTGGTGAGGGCGGTGGCGAGCATCCCGGCGGTGAACATGCCGTGGCCGAACACGCTCGGCAGTCCCGCCTCCTTGGCCTTCACCTCGTCGGTGTGCATCGGGTTGAAGTCGCCCGACGCGCCCGCGTACGTCACCAGGTCGGTGCGGGTGAGCTCGTGGCTGAACTCGGGGGCCTCGTCACCCTTCTCGACATCCTCGTAGAACAGCTTCTCCTCGGCCATGGCGCCCGATCGTTCCCGTTCCCTGACACCACTGTCAACTCCCCGACCGCTCGCGTAGGGTCGCCCCGTGCCGCCCGACTGGTCGCCGCGCGCCGTGCCGGACGATCTGCGCGCTCGGTACTGGCGCGAGGGCCTCTGGACCGACGACTCCCTCGGTGAGCTCCTCGCGACCGCGCTGACCGAGCACGCCGGCCTCGAATTCCGCATCTGGTCGCGCACCCGCCCGTTCCACTCGACCCTCGGCGCGGTGTACGAACGGGCCCGGGGCCTGGCCGCGGGCCTGCGCGCCCGAGGCGTCGGGCCCGGCGACGTGCTCGCGTTCCAGATCCCGAACTGGTGGGAGGCGGCGGCGACGTTCTGGGGCGCGGCGACCCTCGGCGCCGTGCTCGTGCCCGTCGTCCACTTCTACGGCCCCAAGGAGCTCCGCTACATCCTGCGGGAGTCGCGCGCCAAGGGCCTGATCACCGCCGACCGCTTCGGCCACCTCGACTACCTCGCCGGGCTCGACACGGTGCGCCCCGACGCTCCCGACCTCGAGCTGGTCGTCGTGGTGCCGGCGGAGCCGGGCGCGCCCGCGCCCGGCGACACGGTCGCGTTCGACGAGGTTGCCGCGGCCGAGCCGCTCGACGGGCCACTGCCGGTCGACCCCGACGCGCCCGCGGTCGTGGGCTACACGTCGGGCACGACGTCGGATCCGAAGGGAGTGGTGCACACCCACCGCACGCTCACCGCCGAGGTGCGCCAGCTCCTCGGGATCCAGCCGCCGAAGGACCCGCCGATGTTGGTGGGCGCGCCCGTCGCCCACGCGATCGGGATGCTCGCCGGGTTACTGGGCCCGCCGTACCGCTCGCAGCCCGTGCACCTCATCGACGTATGGGAGCCCGCCGCGGTGCTCGACGCGATGGTGGAGGCCGACCTCACCGCCGGCGCCGGCGCCACCTTCTTCTGCCAGAGCCTGCTCGACGACCCCGGCTTCGGGCCCGAGCACATCAAGCGGATGCGTCACATCGGCATGGGCGGTGCGGCGGTGCCCGCCGCGTTCGCCGACCGCGCCGAAGGGATGGGCATCGCGATCGCCCGCGCCTACGGCTCGACCGAGCACCCGTCGACCACCGGCAGCACCTGGGACCTGCCGCGGGAGAAGCGCAACCACACCGACGGCCGCCCGATGGCCGGCGTCGAGATCCGGCTGGTCGACGACGCCGGTCGCGACGTTCCGCGGAACGCACCCGGGGAGATCTGGAGCCGGGGACCCGACCTGTTCGTCGGCTACACCAACCCCGCGCTCACCAAGGACGCGGTCGACGCCGACGGCTGGTACGCCAGCGGCGACATCGGCGTCCTTGACGAGGACGGCTTCCTCACGATCACGGACCGGAAGAAGGACATCATCATCCGCGGCGGCGTGAACGTGAGCGCGGCCGAGGTCGAGGAGCTGCTCGTGCGCATGCCCGGCGTCGCCGAAGCTGCCGCTGTGGCCGCTCCCGACGCGCGACTCGGTGAGCACGTGTGCGCGTTCGTTCGCCGCGCGTCCGACTCTGAGGCGCCCGACC
>JBQTKH010000242.1:0-3092 GCA_052386335.1 Microthrixaceae bacterium | reverse complement strand
GTCACTATCGCCAACAACTGTTTGACGGATTGCTCGCGTCTGCCTATGGTGTTGCTCACAAGAGGCAGCACCCACGGGTGCCCTCCAAGCGAGCAGAGGCTGGATCCCCCCTCCGGCCCGCCGCGATGAAGCGGAACGCCGACCCACCCCCCGGGTCGGCGTTTCCGCGTCAGCGCCCCGACATGCGGCTCCGGGCGTCGCCGCGCTGGCACCCGTGTACGTTCCTTCCATGGCCAATGGTGCTGCGTTCTTCGATCTGGACCGGACGTTGCTTCGGGGGGCATCGGGTCCGCTGATCGGCGAAGCACTCAAGCAGGCCGGGGTCACCGACCGCAGCATCCCGGGCGAGCAGCTCGTGTATCGCATGTACGACATCTTCGGTGAGAACCGCCCGAGCATGGAGATCACCCGACGAGCGGTGCGGTTCGCCTCGGGATGGGTGCGCTCACAGGTGCAGGAGGCGGGCAAGATCGCCGCCGAGGCGCTCGCCGACACGATCCAGCCGTTCGCCCGCCCGATCTTCGCGGAGCACCGCGCTGCGGGTCGCCCGCTCGTGCTGGCTACCACCACGCCGTACGACCTCGTGAAGCCGCTTGCAGATGCGCTGGGCTTCGACGACGTGGTGGCAACTCGGTACGGCGAACGGGAGGGCAAGTACGACGGCACCCTCGTCGGCGAGTTCGTGTGGGGGCCAGGCAAGCTGCGGGCCATCGAAGCGTGGGCCGCCGAGCGGGGGATCGAGCTCAGCGAGAGCTGGGCCTACTCGGACAGCTTCTACGACCTCCCGATGCTCGGTGCGGTTCGTCACCCGGTGGCCGTCAACCCCGACCCCCGCATGCTCGTCGTCGCGATGCTGCGCCGGTGGCCGGTGGTGCACCTCGACGTACCCGGTGGTGTCGTCAAGCTGCCGATCCTCGGCATCGAGCCCCAGCAGGCGCTCATGCCCTTCGCTCGCCCGGAGCTCATCCCGTTCGCTCGCTTCGACATCGATGGCACGAACAACATCCCCGAGACCGGCCCGGCCATCGTGGTGGGGAACCACCGGAGCTACTTCGACCCGCTGGCGATGGCGATGATGTTGGCCAAGCGCGGTCGACCGGTGCGCTTCCTCGGCAAGAAGGAGGTGTTCGACGCCCCGATCATCGGTCAGCTCGCGAAGGCCGTGGGCGGGATCCGCGTCGAGCGCGGCACGGGTTCGGACGAGCCCCTCGCTGCCGCGGCCCTCGCCCTCGAGGCCGGCGAGGTGGTGTCGCTCATGCCCGAGGGCACCATCCCGCGGGGACCAGCCTTCTTCGATCCCGTGCTGAAGGGCCGGTGGGGTGCCGCCAAGCTCGCCGCGATGACCGGAGCTCCCGTGATCCCGGTTGGGCTGTGGGGCACGGAGAAGGTGTGGCCGCGCAGCGAGCGGCTCCCCAACCTGCTCGCGATTCGCAACCCGCCATCGGTGCGGATCCGGGTCGGCAAGCCGGTGGAGGGTCTCACGGGCGAGTCGCCCGACGCCGACACCAAGAAGATCATGAAGGCCATCTCCGCACTCCTGCCCGCGGAGGCGCGCAAGAAGCGGTCCTTCACCGACGAGGAGCTGGCCCGCACCTACCCCGGCGGCAAGGTCACGGACACCGACGAGTCGCGGCGGCGCCCCGGCACGGACTGACGCTCATCCGCCCTGCTTCTGGCGGATGATGTTGAGGGCGCCACCGGCCCGGAACCAGTCGATCTGCTCCGGGCTGAAGGTGTGGTTGCCGAGGAACTCCACCGTGGAGCCATCCGGCTTGTTGATCGTGCAGTGCACGGGAGTGTCAGGGGCGAGGTCGGCGAGCCCGAGGACGCTGATGGTGTCGGCCTCGCCGATCTGGTCGTACATCGTGGGGTCGGCGAAGGTGAGCGGCAGCAGGCCCTGCTTCTTCAGGTTGGTCTCGTGGATGCGGGCGAACGAACGGGCGAGGATCACCTTGCCGTTGCGGTACCGCGGCTCCATCGCCGCGTGCTCTCGGGAGCTGCCCTCGCCCATGTTCTCGTCGCCGATGGCGACCCACCCGATCCCTGCGGCATGGAGGCGCTTGGCGATCTCCGGGAACGCCCGGGTCTCGCCGTCGATCGGATCGCGCCCGGTGCCCGCCTCGCCGGTGAAGGCGTTGATGGCGCCGAGGTAGAGGTTGCCCGAGATGTTCTCGAGGTGCCCCCGATACTTGAGCCACGGTCCCGCGGCCGAGATGTGGTCGGTGGTGCACTTGCCCTGGGCCTTCATGAGCACGGGCAGGGCGACGTAGTCCTGGCCGTCCCAGGGGGTGAAGGCCTCGAGCAGCTGGATGCGGTCGCTCTGGGGGTCGACGACCACCTCGACCTCGCTGGAGTCGGCGGGAGGGGCCTGGAAGGTGTCCTCGCCGGTCTCGAAGCCGCCCGCGGGCAGCGCCTCCCCGATCGGCGGATCCAGTCTGACCTCTTCGCCGGCGTCGTTCGTGAGTGTGTCGGTGCGCGGATCGAAGTCGAGCGTTCCCGCCAGCGCGAGCGCGATCACGGTGTCGGGGCTCGTGACGAAGGCGAGAGTGTTCACGTTGCCGTCGTTGCGCTTGGGGAAGTTGCGGTTGTAGCTGTTGACGATCGTGTTGGGCTTGCTCGTGTCGAGGTCGGTGCGATCCCACTGCCCGATGCACGGCCCACACGCGTTGGCGAGCACGGTGCCTCCGATGGCCTCCAGATCCGCCAGCAGCCCGTCGCGCTCGATCGTGGCGCGCGTCTGCTCCGACCCGGGAGTGATCATGAGCTGGGTCTTGGCCCGCAGTCCCTTAGCCAACGCCTGACGGGCGATCGAGGCAGCGCGGGTGATGTCCTCGTAGCTGCTGTTCGTGCAGGAACCGATCAGCGCGGACGAGATCTCCAACGGCCAACCCTCCGCCCGGGCGTGGTCGCCGACCTCGTTGAGCTGATGCGCGCGGTCGGGGGAGTGGGGACCGTTGATCATCGGGCCGAGCTGGTCGAGGTCGATCTCGATGACCTGATCGAAGTCGGCCCCCGGGGTGGCGACGACATCGTCGTCGGCTCGGAGGTCGGCGGCGACGCCATCGGCCGCGTCGGCGATGGCGTCGCGGCCA
>JBQTKH010000241.1:0-21264 GCA_052386335.1 Microthrixaceae bacterium | reverse complement strand
ACCACGGCGCCGACATCATGACCTTCACCACCCACAAGACCCTTCGGGGTCCGCGGGGTGGCGCCATCGTGTGCACCGCCGAGCTGGCGGAGGTCATCGACAAGTCCATCTTCCCGGGTCTGCAGGGTGGCCCGCTCGACCATGTGATCGCTGCGAAGGCCATTGCGTTCGCGGAAGCGGCCACGCCGGAGTTCGGCGAGTACGCCGCGCAGGTCGTGCGCAACGCTGCGGCCCTCGCGGAGGCCCTGGCCGGCCACGGCCTGCGTCTGGTCTCCGGTGGTACGGACAACCACCTGATGCTCGTCGACCTTCGAACCTTCGACCCTGATCTGTCGGGCAAGAAGGCCCGACTCGCCCTCGACAAGGCGGGGATCAGCCTCAACGAGAACACCGTGCCCGACGACCCTCGCCCCGCCTACATCACCTCGGGCTTGCGCATCGGCACGCCAGCGGTGACCACGCAGGGGATGACTGAGCCCGAGATGGCCACCATTGCCTCGCTCATCCACCGTGTGCTCGTCGGCCGCGAGGACGAAACGGAGCTGGCCGCGGTGCGCGACGAAGTCGTCGCGCTGTGCTCCAAGTTCACGCCCTACCCCTAGCTCCCGCGGACGGTCGCGGGTGTCAGCGCATCGCGGGCTGCAGCCAGCCGGACAGATCGCGCTGGATGAGGTCGGCCAGATGCGCCACGTCGTCCCGGTACGTGCCGATCAGCAGCTCGGCGGCGTCGTCGGGTAGTGGCGTCCGCACGAGCTGTCGCTCGAGCCGTGCGTCGAGGCGGCGACGGACGCCCTCGGGCACGAGCGGTCGCAGCCGGCGCACGCGCCGTCGCAGGCCATAGGCGACCCGCATGCTGACGCTCCCTGGTTCGCCGGACACGTTGCTCGGCGCCTGGTCGCGGATCTCGATGGTGGGGTCGACCCCGAGGAACTCGAAGAGCGCGCGCAGCGCCTGGTCGCGACGGTCGCGAAGATCTTCGTGGAGCAGCACATGGATCCGGTCGCTGGGAAAGGTGGCGAGGTAGGGGGCCAGCTGGGCGGCGTAGCGACCGGTGTCGATGTAGCGGCTCGTGGGGTCGGTCGCCTGATCCCGCGTCGCCTGCTGGTCGAGCGCATCCCGGAAGCTGGACGCCCGCTCCAGGCCGTCCCGTCGGTACATCAGGTAGTCGGAATAGGCGCGCTCCACGGGATCGCGCAGCACGGCGACCAGCCGCACATCGGGCACG
Organism: Microthrixaceae bacterium; assembly: GCA_052386335.1. Taxonomy (GTDB): domain Bacteria; phylum Actinomycetota; class Acidimicrobiia; order Acidimicrobiales; family VFJN01; genus VFJN01. The sequence continues at coordinate 20,039 of JBQTKH010000241.1, read as the reverse complement.
GCCGTCCGAATGCGCTCACACGCACCGGGAACGGCGAGGTACGCGGGCGAGACCTCGCCGACGATGGCACCGTTGTGCGCTGGCGTGAACAGACCCTCATAGGTCGCGAGGTCGCGGATGCTGGTGGCTGCGGCCGGGTGGTCGAACGGGGGCTCAGCCCCGGCGAACGCGAAGTAGCCGGGCTCCTTGCGCTGCGGAACGAAGAGGCCAGGGTGCGCGCGCAGGTAGTGGTGGAGCGCGGTGGTTCCGCACTTGTAGGCACCGATGACGAGGAAGTCGGGCGACGTCACGGGGCCAGCTCGAGGTCGCTGCTCGCGGCCCCACGATCTGGCGAGGGTTCGCGGAGCGAGCTGGCACCGGCCGCGATCGCGCCGAGGAGCAGCCCGAACAACGTCGCGAGGCGGAACTTCTCGAACAGCGACTCCACCATGCCCTTGGCGAGCAGTCCGACGAGCGCCGCACCGCAGGCGCCGCAGAAGACGGCCACGTGTCGGTCGAGGTGATGGCGCCAGACGGCAAGGGCATCCCGCAGCGTCAGCGCAATCGCGGTGAGGAAGAGCAGCGCTCCGACCACGCCTCGCCGGACGAGCAGGTCGATGAGGATGTTGTGGAAGCCGCCATCCTCCAGCTCGCCGCCGGCGGCGGTGTCGACCGTGTACGTCTTGCCGAGGCCCCAGCCCATGGTGGGGTATTCGCGGATCTGCGAGATCCCCTCCCGCCACAGGTTCTGGCGTGTCTCCGCTGACTGCGCCTTGCGGGTGCTCAAGAAGGTGTCGTTGACGACCTCTGCGAGCGGGACCACCTCCGTGCGGGTTGCGGTGGAGAACGCGGCCTTGTAGGTGATCGTGGCGAGCACCGGCACGAGCACGACGCACAGCAGGATCACTGCCTCCGTAGGAGTGGCGCGAAGGCGGCGGGACCACGTCCGCCCGACGCTGGCGATCATGAGCACCGCTCCCGTGGCGACCACGCCGAGCACCGCTGCCCGCTGCGTTGCCACGACGGGGGTGAGCAGGAGCGGCACGGCGGCGATGCTGAACAACAGCCGGCGTTGACGGCGTGCTCCCTCGAGCATGAGTGCGACGACGGCGATGATCGAGAGGATCGTCGATGCATCTGGGGACAGCCGACCAAGGGACGCCCCGGGGATGAGCGGGAGGTCGAGCCCGAGCGTGCGACCCCCGAGGGAGAACGGGATGATGATCGCCGTGATCAGGCCGAGCCCGAGGAACAGCTTGCGAATGACGGTCGCGTGGGCAAGGCGAGTGATGGGCACGCCCGACACCAGGGCGATGCCGCCTCCCACGTAGATGATGGCCTTGGACTGGAAGAACGCTTCGCCGAAGAGGTTTCCCATCATGAGGCCGATCGGGAGCCCGACGGCGAGCCAGATCACGAACGCGGTCCAGGCCATTGCGGTGTGACTGAGCCGCGTGGGCGCGCCGTGCACCAGAACGCGCGCCAGGAGCGCGATGGGGATCACCGCCTCGGGCAACCGGACGGGGCGACCAGCGAGGCTCGGGTGGAACAGCCCCCCGGGCACCCCGTTCTGCGTGGGGTAGATCAGCGCTTCGATCAGCAGGAGCCCGAGCACGATCGCGACCGCCACCTCCCGTCGGTTCTCCTCTTCGAGGCGCACGAACGCCAGGAGGGCGAGGGGTGACAGGGCGAGGATGATGAGTGCCATGTGGACCTCAGACCCCCGCCGCCGTGCGGTACACCACAGCCGCCGCGGCGGCTTGCGCCTCGACGCTGAACCGTCGACGCGCCTGGTCGGCTCCGGCCTCGGAAAGCCGGGCCCGGAGCGCTGGGTCGCCGAGCAGGCGACGAAGGGCAGCTGACAGCGCCGTCTCGTCGAAGGGGGGCACCAGCAACCCGGTGCACCCGTCCTCGACGAACTCGGGGATGCCGCCCGCGTCGGTCCCGATCACAGGTACGCCGCAGGCCTGCGCCTCCAGCACCGTGCGGCCGAAGGGCTCGTGGCGTGATGCATTGACGAGCACATCGATGCTGCGGAGCACGTCGGGGATGTCGTCGCGGGGTGGCAGGAACCGAACCCGATCTCCGAGGCGCGCCGTCGCCTCGACCCGCAGGGCACCTGCGCCCTCGGAAGAGCCGACGTGCTCGCGTCCGATCACGGCCAGGTGTGGTGCGGGAAGGGGCGCCGCCACCCGCGCGAGCGCCTCGACGAGCACGGCCACGCCCTTGTTGGGATCGACTCGCCCGATGATCGCGACCAGCGGCGCCGATGGGTTCGCGGAGAGCTCGGCTCGGATCCGGGGATCGCCTGGACCAGGGTGGAACCGCCGTATGTCGACGCCGGGATGCACGATCGCCGTCGTGCCCCCAGCGTGGGACACCGTGCGCGCCGTGGCCGCGCTGTTGGCCAGGGTGGCGGTGGCGAGTCGTGCCGCAGCGTTGAGCACCGAGCGACCTGCGCCATCGTCCACGATGTCGTGCAGGTCGAGGATGACCGGTCGTCGCGTCAGACGACCGGCGATCGCGGTCTCCAGATGGGCCCACAGGCTGTGTGACTGCACAAGGTCGAATCGGCGAGCGCGTCGAGCGATCATCACGGCCGACCGTGTCACTGTCGCGAACTCCCGCGCGACCGCGCCGGGGCCGGGTCGTCGTCGGGAGCCGGGCTGACGGATGCCGCGGTGGACCGGAAGGTCGAGCACCTCATGAGGATGTCCTGCCGCTCGCCACAGGTCGCTGAGCTCGCCGGTCGGGCAGGCGAGTGTGAGCCGCACGCCTTGACCGACGAGCAGGGGAGCCAGATCGAGCAGACGACGCTGCGCGCCCCAGACGCTTCCCACATGGCTGACGACGAGCACCGAGACGTCGGCCGTCGTCGAGGGGACGGTCACGACCGGTCAGGTGCCCCCGCCTGCGGGGGTGGCGCGGCGGCGGCCGGCAACGGGGGCCCGGCCACCGGGGGCGCGCGGGGGTTCGGGTCGGCGGTCACGCCCACTGCTGCAGCCCGCTGGCGGTTCTGCCTGCCAGCCGCCCTGGCGGCGTCGCTGCTCGACTCTGGGTAGACCCACTCGTCAAGGGGCGCCTCTGGAGCAGCGGGCACGGGGTAGTAGTACTTGCCGGCCGCCGACTTCCGGCTGGAGCGGTTGATCACGATGCCGAGGACGTCTGCGCCCCGGTCGTGCAGCGCCGCGAGCGTCCGTTCGACGTCGACGAAGTCGCGGCGGCGGCGGTCGACCACGACGATGACCGAGTGGGCCAGCGTCGTGATCGAACCCGTCTCGGCGAAGCCCTCCATCGGGGGACAGTCGATGACGACCGTGTCGTGCCCCAACCCGGCCAGCACCTGCGGGAGGTTGGTTCGAAGCACCTCAGCCGGATGGCGCTTGGGCACACCGGCGGAGAGGAGCCTCAGCGACGACACGGAGGTTCGCTGCAGGAGCCGATCCATGGGGACCTCGTCGGCCGAGGCGACGCCGAGGGCAAGCCGCCCGTGCAGGTAGTGGTGCAGCATGGGCCGACGCAGGTCGGCGTCGACGGCCGTCACGTGCTCGCCGACCGAGGCCAGCGACCACGCGAGCGCGGCCGCGATGGTGGACTTGCCCTCCCCGCTCGATGCCGACACGATCGCGATCGTGCGCGGGTGACGATCGTGCATCAGGAGCTCGAGGTTGGTGCGAAGCGATTGCAGTGCTTCGGTGACCTCCGGGGGCGCGTTCGCTCCGAAGATCACGTCCATGCCGTGACGGCGTCGATCTCGCATGATCGGCATCTCGCCGAGCACCGTGGCCCCGAACCGGAGTCGGACCTCGTCGAGCTCATCGCCGCGGCGCCGGAAGGCGGCGGCCGCGATGGCCGTGAGCACTGCTGCGATCACGCCGAGGACAAGCGTGGAGGCGACCGCCGCCTTGCGCTGCGGGGCGTACGCAGCCGACGGGGTTCGGGCCGTGTCGAGCAGCGACAGCGTGACGAACCCCGCGCCGGTGGTGCTGCGAGCGAGCTCTGTGGCGTAGGCCGTTGCCCATGGGGCGACGGCATCGCGGCGCGTGCTCGAGGCGGTGACGGTGAGCACTCCGGTTCCCCCGGCATCCACGATGGTGACCTTGACCCGCGCTGACCTGACACGCTCCGGAAGGTCACGCTTCGCCAGATCGCGGAAGGTCCGGCTCTCGGCCTGCGCGATGATCGACGGAACGAGGAACGACACCACCTGTGCCTGGAACTGCGGCTTGGTCGGGTCGGGCTGCACGAGCACGACGGCGTTGGCCCTGAACCGATCGGGTGGGAGCAGGGCCGTGGCCATGCCGAGCGCGATCACGACGGAGAAGGCCAGGAACACGACGATCCAATGCCGCCGCATTGCCCGAACAACGCTCGTCAGTTCCACCTTGCCTCCGTGAGTGCCCTGGGCTTCGCCCGATGCCCGTCGGGCCGCTGGGCCGCAGTCTGCTGTGTGACGCTGCTGAGGGGAACTAGCGTACTGCCTACGCAACCGCCGAAGTATGCTGGGTTGCTCGGATGAAGAGCGTCAACCTGGCAGTCGCCCTCACCGCCGTCGGTCTGCTTCTCGTGCTCACGCCGGCATGTTCGACCGCTGCACCCGACGCGCCGCACACCCCGACCCGGGCATCCTCACCTGGCCGCTCGGCAGCTCGCGAAGCGGTCCTCGGGGTGTTCCGCGGCACGGAGCGTCCGATCGAGGTCGATCGCTTCGAGGCGTGGCTGGGATACCGAGTTGGCTCCGTTCTCGACTATGTGGGTGTCGCTGAGCCGGGCTCGGGTGATCCGTGGCTGGGCATCGACCGCCCGGGCGATCGCTGCCGGGGTTGGGGACACCATCGGCGCCACCTGGTGCTCTCGGTCGCGATGCTGCCGAGCTCGGAGCAGACCCTGCGCCGCGGAGCCTCCGGTGAGTACGACGATCATTGGCGGAGCTTCGGACAGGAGCTCGTGGCCAACGGTTGCGGTGCCGCCGTCCTCCGCCTCGGGTGGGAGTTCAACGGCCGGTTCTTCCCGTGGGCCGCAGGCGGACGCGAGGTGGAGTTCGCCGCCTACTGGCGTCGGATCGTCGCGACGCTCCGCGAGGTATCCGGTCAATCGTTCACCTACGAGTGGGGTGTGCTGGCGGGTAACGCCAACGCGGACGTGGAAGCGGCCTACCCCGGTGACGACGTCGTCGACCTGATCGGCCTCGATGCCTACGACACATCGGCGCTGTCGGTCCCCGAGGAGCGATGGAGCGATCAGCTGGATCGTGCCTATGGACTGCGCTGGCACGCGACGTTCGCAGCCGCACATGAAAAGCGGCTGGCGTTCTCAGAGTGGGGGCTGTTCGTACGACCCCGCGACAACCTCGGCGGTGGCGACGCGCCGCTCTACATCGAGCGGATGATCGACTGGATCAGCACCCACGACGTCGCGCACGCCATCTACTTCGACGTCGACGCCCGTGACGGCACCCACCGGATCTCGACCGATCGGTTCCCGATGGCATCGGCGGTGTTCAGGCGGCGAGGGGTCGAGCTGGCAGGGCCCGCCGTGTCAGGCTCTCGGAGCGGGGCCGCACGGCGCCCCGCACCTGAGCCTGCTGAACCATGAACATCCTCATCATCGCGACACGTCAACCGTACGGCCGTCAGACCGGCCGCAAGACGGTGCTTCGGACGATCATCCGATCCTGCCTCGACCTCGGCCACGCCGTGCGCGTGGTGGCGATCACCGACGAAGTCGCCGTCCCGAGCGACGTCGAGGTCCAGCAGCGACGCCCGCCAGGTCTGCCGCGCGTCGGTCTCAACGTCCTCACCTCTGCGGTGGTCGGACGGCTGAGCCTGAACGAGTGCCTCTACACGAGCCCGGACATCAGGTCCGGCATCGCGGAGATCTGCCAGACGTGGCCCGCCGAGGTCGTCGTGGCCGACATGCTGCGGACCTCGTCGCTCGCGCTGGGCACCGGACTGCCGACGATCGTGGACCTCGACGACCTCCTCTCTCGGCGCTACGAGGAGCTCGCCGACGGTCGCGCCGACGCAGGAACGGTGCTCGGGTACTACGGATCGGCACTTCCGGCACCGATCCGTCGCGTGCTCGCGACGGTCACGGCGCGACTCGTTGGCCTCGAGGCGCGGCTCGTGGCGCGGCGCGAGCGAGTCGTCGGGCGGTCTGCCACGGTGGTGTCCCTCGTCGCACAGGAGGAGGCGCGCTCCTTTGGTGAAGACATCGGCCGTGCTGTGGCGTGGCTCCCGATGGCGGTCGAGATCCCTGCTTCGGCCGCCTCCGTCGCCTCGAACGTCGATTCACGAGTCGTGTTCGTGGGCGGTCTCGACTACCACGCCAACCTCGAAGCGGTGCGGACCTACGTCACCGACGTGGCGCCCGCGCTGGCGAGGCTCGGATTGCCCGGCGTGCGGCTGCGCGTCGTGGGTCACTGCCCCCCCACCGTACGGCGTGAGCTCGAGGTCTCGCCGGCGCTCGAGCTACTCGGCTATGCGGACGACCTGTCGTCCGAGCTGTTGGCGGCGCGGGCGTTCATCGCACCGATCCCGCCCGGCACCGGCGTGAAGACCAAGATCCTGGAAGCGATGGCGGCCGGGCTTCCGGTCGTGTCGACCCCGCATGGCGTCGACGGCATCGGCGCGGTCGATGGGGAGCACTGCCTCGTCGGCGCCAGCGGCGCGGCGATGGCGTCAGCGCTCGCGAGCCTGATCGGCGATCCCCAGCTTGCAGCCCGGATCGGTGCGGCGGCCCGTTCGCTGGTGCAACAGCAGTTCTCGCAGCCCGTCGTGACCCAGCGCTGGCGCGAGGTGCTCGACTCGCTGCCCACGCAGGGCGACCGCGTCCGATGAGGATCTTGATGATCACCAAGTTCCTCCCGCTTCCCGCGGACTCAGGCGGAAAGCAGCGCTCGCTCGCTCTGCTGGAGCGGCTCACCGGGGTGGGTGACGTCACGCTCTGCGCGTTCGATGACGGCACGGCCGACCATGACGGTCTTCGTCAGCTCGGTGTGAAGGTGCGGACGGCGCCTCGCCCCGGCGCGGTCGACACCCTCATCGGCATCGCCCGACGGCGAAGCATCACCGCCGCCCGCTTCGCGAGTCGGGCCCTGCTCCACGAGATCAACGACGAAGCCCGTGTCCCGCCGGATTGCCTCATCGTCGTCTACAGCCAGCTCGCGCCGTACGCGAGGAGCATCGAGGCTCGCCACAAGGTCCTCGACCTGCAGAACATCGAGTCAGCCCTCTTGGCGAGCTATGCCACGGCGCGGACCGGGCCATCGTCGATCCCGGCCTGGGCGGAGGGCAGGGCGGTCCGCCGCATCGAGCGGACGGCACTGGGCGAGTACGACACGGTGACGGTGGTGAGCGAGACCGATCGGAAGCGCCTGCCAGGCACGCACCCCAGGGTGCTCATCTGTCCGAACGGGTGGCAGCCCGGACCGCCGCTCCCGCCCAGCACCGAGCCCGTCGTCGCGTTCGTCGGCTTGCTCGGATGGGCGCCGAACGCGGATGCAGCGGTGTGGCTGGCCGAGGAGGTCTGGCCGCACGTGCGGCGCGCCATGCCTGAGGCGCGGCTCGTCCTCGTCGGCCGAGAGCCGACCGCCGCGGTTCGGGCGCTCGCGCGCCACGATGTCGCCGTCACGGGGACCGTTCCGGAGGTGACGCCATTTCTTGCTCGTGCCCGGGTCGCGGTCGCGCCGCTGCGCGCCGGTGGGGGATCGCGCCTCAAGATCCTCGAGGCTCTCGACGCGGGTCGGCCGGTGGTGGCCACCACGATCGGGGCGGAGGGTCTCGAGTCGCTCGTGGGTCGCGGGATCCTCCTGGCCGACGGTGCTGCGAGCTTCGCCGAGACCGTGGTCGACCTGCTGCGCGACCCCGGGCGGGCCGCGTCGCTCGGACGGCAGGGGAACCATGCAGTGGCGGAGCGGTTCTCGTGGGACCGCACGTTGGCCCCGCTGCTCGACGACGTGCGCGAGCACGGGCAGGTCTGACCCGGCGCGGGCTTGGCTCAGCTCTGCAGGATGTGCGATGGCACCTCGGCCGCCCGTCGATGGCGTGCCGGGCTGCCAACCCAGACCTCTGCCGGAGGGACGTCTCGCGTGACCACGGCCCCCATGCCCACGAGCGCCCACGCCCCGATGTGTCGCTGCTCGCGCACGAGGGCACCCACGCCCAGGTAGGCGCCTTCGCCGATCACCACGCCGCCCGCCACGCGCACGCCAGCCGCGAACGTGACGTGGCTCCCGACGCGATCGTCATGCGTGAGGATGGTCCCGGGCATCACCACCACGTGGTCCCCGATGTCGGCGGCGGTCGTGGAGATGACACCGGCAAGGATCACCGACCCCACACCCACCTGAGAGCCAGGTGGGATCACCGCTGCCGGGTGCACGATCGTGGCGTATCGCTCTCGGGGGAGGTCGAGACGAGCGGCGATCTCCTTGCGGGACCAGTAGCGATCGCTCCGTACCGTGCAGAGGACCACGGACGTGTCTGGCAGCGCGTGAAGCGAGTCGATGGGCCCGAGAAGCGGAGCTCCGTCGACCTCGCGCGGTGCCTCCTCGCTGTCGTCGACGAACCCCACGAGGTCCCACGTCTGCTCGACCGCGTTGATGGCTCGCACCGCCTCGGCCACCTCGCGGCCGAGGCCCCCAGCGCCGACGATCACCAGCTTGTTGGCCACGCTGCCTCCCGAGGATCCACGCGCGGTCCGATCCGAGCTCGAGGCGTCCCCGCTGCTCAGGTCATCATGGCATCGGCGGTGCTCCGTGGGGATGACGAGCCCCGCGTCGCGCCGGAGTCGGCGAACGGTCAGGGCACTACCCTCTGACACGAGATGGCCTCCAACGAGTACGACCAGCGCTTCTACGACGACCAGCGGGGCCTCTCCCGTCGGTCGGCCGCTGAGGTGGTGCCGCTCCTCATGGAGATGGTCGAACCCACGTCAGTGGTCGACGTTGGATGTGGCGTCGGCACCTGGCTGCGGGCCTTCGTCGACCGCGGTGTCTCCGACGTCACCGGCGTCGAGGGCGCCCACATCCACGGCGTGGCCCTGGAGATCGACCAGTCAGCACTCGCTGTGGCCGACCTCGGTTCGGGTGCGCTCGAGCTGCCGCGCTCCTACGACCTGGCGCTGTGCATGGAGGTCGCCGAGCACTTGCCGACCGCGTCGGCGCGCGGGCTGGTGCGATCTCTGACGGCGCTGGCGCCGGCTGTGCTGTTCGGTGCTGGAGTGCCGAGCCAGGGGGGCGACGGCCACGTCAACGAGCAGTGGCAGCAGTGGTGGTCAGACCGGTTCGCCGCAGAGGGCTATGTGGCGTTCGACGTCATCCGGCCCCGCATCTGGGCCAATCCGAACGTCGCGTGGTGGTACGCGCAGAACACGATCCTCTACGCACGTCAGGGCCATCCGGTGGAGCAGCGCCTCTCGGTGCTGCCCCCGGTGCAGGCGCCCCTGTCGATGGTGCACCCGGCGATGCTCCTCGAGCGCGTCGCGGCTGCTGAGCAGGTGGGGGCGGGGGCCAGTCTGCGCCTGCTCGGGGCGGCGCTGCGACGAGCGGTCGAGCGTCGGCTCCGTCGGCGCAGCGGCGCGGCCGACGCACCGAACCCGGTGCGGCACACCACGCTCGAACGGGCTCACGACCTCGGCTGATCGGCGCCGCGCCGGATCGACCCGCTGAACCGTCCACGCGCCCGCATGGCCACGAACCGGCTGACCGACCGCGCCCCGTGCCAGGCGCGCGCCGTCCTCGTCGCCGTGCTGGCGATCGCCGTTGCGTAGACCTCCTCGACCCGCTGATCGGTCTGCTCCTTGGTGGGGCGAGCCAACACGAGCTCGTGTGCGAAGGCGCCGAGCGTCACGGTGCGAGCTGGATCGCACAGTGCGTCGGTGATGTGACCAGCGAGCCGCTCCACCGCTCCCTCGGACGGGCCCTCGCCCCAGAAGCCGACGTCGGCGAGCGATGGCGCGGACCGCTCGTCGAGCAGTGCCGAGAACCCGTCCTCGCCGAGCACGATGGCCGGCTTCCCCTGGGCCATCCCCCCGAGCACGGCCGTCCCCATGCCGAGCACGAGGTCGGCACACGCGTACGCCGGAGCCACATCGGTCAGGACCCCGGTGAAGATGACCGCCTTGCGGCCGACGGCGTCGTTGACTGCGTCGGCCAGCTGGTGGAGCTCGCACTCGCCGGAGCCCTCGCCCGCGATGACCAGCTGGACGGGCAGCGTGGCATCCACCATGCCGACCGCGGCGATGGCCAGACGGAGTCCGTCCATCTTGAACCCCGCCAAACGGGAGGCGACGACCAAGGTGGGCCGCCCGGCGTCCAGACCGTGCGCTTGGGCGAACGCCTGTGCCTCGGTGGCGCCCGCGTCGGGTCCGGGCAGCCGGTCGAGCCGTGGCTCCACGAGGGTCACCGCGGGGAACCCACGGCTCCGCACCCTGTTGGCGAGATCCGCCGTTCCGACGATGATGTGCGCGGTCCGCGGGAGGAACTTCGGCGCGCGCACCGCCAGGATGCTGCAGACGAGGGGTGCTCCGCCCCACACGTGAGCACCCAGCATCGCCTCGAGCGTGCGCGGCCACTCATACGTGTGCACGACGTCGATTCCCTCGTCGACGACCACGCGCCGGATCTGACGGGCCGTGGCCAACGACGGCCAGAGCGGTCGCTGCGTGCCCACCTCTGGGTCGGAGCCGTCGTCGGTGGCTCGAGACTCGATCCACTCGAGACCGAGAGACGGCAGGCGGTCCACGAGGGCACCCCGGGGGCCGAGGACGACGACCCGGTGACCTCGCTCGCGCATCGCGGCGGCGAGATCGATGGCGACGAGCGACGCGCCGCCGACGATCAGCGTGTTCGGGCAGACGAGGATGTTCACCGCGGCGTCACGCGCTTGATCACGCGAGTCCCCAGCAGTCGAAGTCGTCGCCGAGGTGGGCCCGAAGCCGGGCCGTCTCGTCGTGCAGCTTGTCCTCCAGCTCGCGCCGCAGCACGTCCGTGAGCTCCTGATCCGCCTCGCTCATCACGGTGGTCTTGCCGACGCGCTGGACCATCCGCTTGAGGCCAGGGGGAGCAGAGGCGGCCAGCCGGTGGTAGCCAGGGCTGCGGGCGAGGAGGCGGAGTGCCGCTCGCGGCCGGTGCATCTGCGGTGCGGTGCGATTGAGCTCGCGATCGAAGGTCGTACCTGCGTGCGCGGGGTCCACGCCCAGGAACGCGAACACATCGTGCATCGTCGTGGCTCGATCGTCGCGCAAGCGCTCGGAGACGATGACCAGGAGCTGCTCCCGTGCGAAGTGGCGCAGGAACTGGTCGATCTGGGAGGCGTAGCTGCTCGCGTTCGTGTACATCGCCCGCTCCCGAAAGGCCTGTTCCATCGGTCGGTCCTCGAGCCCGCGCGCTCTCAAGTACCGGTAGCCGGACACCATCCGGTCGACGGGGTGCCGGACGACGTAGATGAGGCGAGCGTCGGGGACGACCGAGGCCATGCGCTCGGGAACGCCGAGGTAGTCGGGCCAGTTCGTGTAGTTGCCGGACACCTCGCCCATCGCGGTGGCGCTCCCGGCGTCGGCGAAGTGGCTCTCGTACCAGTCGAGGCCGCGGTGCCAGTTGTGCTCGGTCGTGAAGAAGTCGAGCTCCTTGCGGGCCGACATGAACACCTGCGGGTGCTCGCGCAGATAGGCCCACAGGCTCGTCGTTCCTGCCTTGCCAGCGCCGATGACGATGAAGGTGGGAAGCACGGTGGCCCATCGTGCCACGGCGAGTGGGCCGGAGGGCTCCTCCCAGGGGACGGTAGAGTGCGCGCCGGTCGGACCACCACGAGGAAGGCTCATCAATGCTGCGTGTCGGGATCGTCGGGCTCGGCTACTGGGGCCCAAACCTGGCCCGCAACGTTGCGGCGTGCCCGGCGACCGACCTGGCGGGGCTGTGCGACCGTGATGGCGCCCGCCTGGATCGCGTCGGGTCGCTCTACCCGACCGCCCGCCGTCACACTGACATCGACGAGCTCCTCGCGGACGACGAGATCGACGCGGTGGCGGTGGCCACGCCCGTGGGAACGCACCATCTGCTCGTCAAGGCGGCGCTGGAGGCGGACAAGCACGTGCTGGTCGAGAAGCCGCTCACGGCCTCATCGAGCGAGGCGTCCGAGCTCGTCGCTCTGGCCGCGGCGCGGGGTCGGGTGCTGATGGTCGATCACGTGTTCCTCTACAGCCCGGCCGTTCGGAAGCTGGCCGACCTCTACGCATCGGGCGAGCTCGGCGACCTCCTCTTCATCGACTCGGTGCGGATCAACCTTGGCCTGCTGCAGCACGACGTCAACGTGCTCTGGGACCTTGCGCCCCACGACCTGAGCATCATCGACCTGCTGATCGGCCGAGCGCCCTCCGGGGTGGTCGCCGCTGGCACCGCGCATCCCCCGGACGGTCAGACGAGCGTGGCGCACCTCCACCTCGACTACGGCGACCTGCTCGCCTCTGTGCACGTGAACTGGCTGTCACCGGTGAAGATCCGGCACTTGTTGGTCGGCGGCAGTCGCCGAAGCGTGCTCTACAACGACCTCGATGCCTCCGAGCCGATCAAGGTGTACGACCGGGGCGTCGACGTCTCCGATGACGAGGAGGGCCGCCGCGAGGCGCTCATCTCCTACCGCTCGGGCGACGTGGTGTCACCGAACGTCGACAAGTCGGAGCCCCTCCAGAACATGATCACGCACTTCGCTGAGTGCGCCGTCACCGGCACCGAACCCGTCTCCGGCCCCCAGCAGGGCCTTCGCGTCGTGCGCATCCTCGAGGCTGCCGACCTCTCGCTGGCCAAGGGCGGCTCCTACGTGGAGATCCAGTCGTGACCGTCCCCTTCGCGGATCTCGACCTCATGCACGGCGACCTCCGCGCCGTGCTCGACGCGGCGCTCGGCGAGGTGATCAGCAGCGGGGCCTTCGTGCTCGGCCCCGCGGTGGAGCGCTTCGAGGCAGCGTTCGCGGCCTCGGTGGGCCGCCGACACTGCATCGGTGTGAACTCGGGCACCTCGGCGCTGCACCTCGCGCTGCTCGCGGCGGGGGTCGGCCCGGGCGATGAGGTGGTCACCACTCCGCACACCTTCATCGCCACCACCTGGGCGATCTCGTACTGCGGGGCGACACCGGTGTTCGCGGACGTCGATCGCGCCACCGGCAACCTCGACCCCGAGCGGGCGGCGGAGCGGATCTCCCCGCGGACGGCGGCCCTGCTCCCGGTGGATCTGTACGGCAACCCCGCGGACCTGCCTGCCTTCGAGGCCCTGGCCGAACGTCATGGGATCCCGCTCATCGACGACTCGTGCCAAGCCCATGGCGCCCGCCTCGAAGGCCGCCCGGTCGGCTCGTTCGGGCAGGCCGCCTGCTTCTCGTTCTACCCGGGCAAGAACCTCGGTGCCCTGGGGGAGGGTGGGGCCGTGGTCACCGATGACGACGCCGCCGCCGAGCGCATCCGACAGCTGCGAAACCATGCCCAGACCGCCGCCTCCGTGCACAGCGAGCTCGGATACAACTACCGCATGGAGGGGCTGCAGGGCGCCGCGCTGGGTGTGAAGCTGCCGCACCTCGATCACTGGAACGATCTCCGCCGTGCTGCAGCGGCGCGGTACGAGCAGGTCCTTGCCGGCACACCGGGGGTGACCCTGCCCTCGGTCACCGCGCAGGCTGAACCCAACTGGCACCTGTATGTCGTCCGTGTCGCGCGGCGCGAGGAGGTTGCGGCGTCGATGCGAGCGCGCGGCATCGATGTGCGCTTCCACTACCCGTCGCCGGTTCACCTCCAGCCGGCGTACGCCGCCCTGCGTCCGGCCGTGGGCGACCTCTCGGAGGCCGAGGACTTCGCCGCTGAGTGCCTCTCGCTGCCGATGTTCCCCGGGATCACCCCGGTGCAGCAGGACCTCGTCGCCGAGGCTCTGCGTGCCGCGGTGGCGGAGGCAGCGTGACCACCCCCGCGCTGGTCGTTGGCGGGTGCGGATTCATCGGTTCGGCGCTCGTGCGTGCGCTCGCGGCCGAGCGACCGGTGCGAGTCCTCGACGATCTCTCCACGGGCAAGTCGGAGAACCTCGACGGCGTCGACGGCGTCGACCTCATCGTCGGGTCGATGCTCGACGAGGCCACCGTGCGAACCGCGTTCGATGGCGTCGACGTCGCGTTCCACCTCGCGTGCCTCGGTGTACGGCATTCGATCCATTCTCCCCTGGCCAACCACGAGGTGAACGCCACGGGCACCCTCCGGCTGCTCGAAGCGGCCCGTGCTGCTGAGGTGACCCGGTTCGTCTACACCAGCACGAGTGAGGTCTACGGAACGGCCACCGCGGTGCCCATGCCGGAGTCCCACCCGACGCTGCCCCACACCGTCTACGGCGGCTCGAAGCTGGCGGGCGAGGCGTACACGCGCGCCTACCACCGCACCTATGGCATGCCCACGGTCGTGGTCCGGCCGTTCAACGCCTATGGGCCACGCTCACACCACGAGGGTGACAGCGGGGAGGTCATCCCGAAGTTCCTGATCCGCGCGATGAACGGCCTTCCCCCGCTGATCTTCGGAGATGGCGCCCAGACGCGCGACTTCACCTACGTCGACGACACCGCTCGGGGCATCGCGATGGCGGCCATGGCGCCGGCAGCGGTCGGCGAGACGATCAACGTCGGCTTCGGGGCTGAGACCACGATCGCTGATCTCGCCGCCATCGTCTTGGCGGTGACCAACCGCACCGACATCGTTCCGGAGCATCGCCCCGAGCGTCCGGGTGACATCCTGCGGCTCCTCGCGGACGCCCGGCTCGCTCGCGAGCTCCTCAGCTGGGAGCCCACCGTCGACTTGGAGGCGGGCGTTCGGGCGCTGCTGGCCTGGCACGTCGGGCGGGGCACGGACTGGGAGGCAGCGCTCGCGGAGGACCGCGAGCGCAACTGGGAGCAGCCGGCGTCGTGACGATCCGTCATCAGATCGCCCGCCCTGAGCTTGGTGAGCCCGAGTGGCAGGCCGTCCGTGCGGTCATCGAGTCGGGGTGGGTGACACAGGGACCCAAGGTGGCCGAGTTCGAGCTCGGGATGGCCGCTGCGTGTGGCGCCGCGCATGCCGTGGCCGTGTCGTCGTGCACCACGGCCCTCCACCTCGCGCTCGTGTGCGCCGGCGTGCGCCCTGGCGACGAGGTGATCGTTCCGTCGATGTCGTTCATCGCCACGGCCAACGCCGTGGTGCACGCCGGAGCGAGACCGGTGTTCGCGGAGGTGGACGGCGCGTCGTTCAACCTCGATCTCGACGATGCGGCCCAGCGGATCACGCCGCGCACGAGCGCGATCCTGCTGGTGCACCAGCTGGGCCTGCCTGGCGACATCGAGGGCTTCGCGGCGCTCGCGCACGACCGCGGGATCGCGCTCGTGGAGGATGCCGCCTGTGCGGTCGGGAGCACGTACCACGACGCCCCCATCGGTTCGCACAGCGATCTGGTGTGCTTCTCGTTCCATCCTCGCAAGCTGCTCACGACGGGCGACGGGGGGATGGTCGTCACCGGCTCCCCCGACCACGCTGCTCGGATGCGCCGACTGCGGCAGCACGGGATGAGCGTGTCCGACCTGGACCGCCACCAGTCTGATGACATCGTGCGCGAGCGCTACGTGGAGGTGGGCTTCAACTATCGGATGACCGACGTGCAGGCGGCGATGGGTGTGGCTCAGCTTCGCCGCCTCCCCGAGATCGTGGCCACCAGACAGCGCCTCGCGGCGGTGTACGACGCGGCGCTTGCCGACGACGACCTCGTGAGCACGCCGATCGTGCCGCCCGACGTGAGCTGGAACGTGCAGACCTACACCCTGCGCCTCGAAGGAGCAGACGCGGCTGCGCGTGACGAGGTGATGCGGTGCCTGCTCCGGGAGGGGATCGCGTCACGACCCGGCGTGATGACCGCGCATCGGGAACCGGCATACGCGCCAGATGGCGTCTTCGAGCCGCTGCCGCGCTCCGAGCAGGCGAGCGACTGCTCGCTGGCCATCCCCCTTCATGGAGGTCTCTCCGAAGCAGATTGCGAGGAGATCGCTGCTGCGGTGCGGCGCGCTGTGCGCTCGGGGGGTAGCA
Organism: Microthrixaceae bacterium; assembly: GCA_052386335.1. Lineage (GTDB taxonomy): Bacteria > Actinomycetota > Acidimicrobiia > Acidimicrobiales > VFJN01 > VFJN01. The sequence goes on along the minus strand of JBQTKH010000241.1, from coordinate 3,983 downwards.
AGCTGTCCTAGACGAGCCCCCAGCAGGGGAAGTCGGGGCCGAGGTGCTCCCGAAGGCGGCGGGCGTCGTCGCGCAGCAGATCGGCAACCCGGGCCCGTAGCTCCGGTGTCATGGCGCCGACGTTGTTGGGAACGCTCCGGAAGCCGATCTGCTGACGGACCCGCCACGGGACGCGCTTGAGCAACGCTGCCGTGGCCGCATGCTTCTGGGCGCGTTCGAAGGACTCGCGTGGCACGCGGATCGAGTCCGTCCGGTTGTGCTCCCCCGCGAAGCTCACCGGGCCGCGGTCGGGGTCCACGCCGACGAAGGTGAGCACTCGTCGAACCGTGGCCGTTCGATCTGCGGCAAGCTCCTCGGTCGTGATCACCAGGAGGCGATCGCGATCGATGTGCTCCAGGTACTGGTCGATCTGCATCGCGTAGCGGCTGGTGTCGAGGTAGAGCGGCTTCTCGAGCAGTGCGCGCTCGATCGGCAGGCGCTCTCGCTCGAAGAACTTCCGACTGTCCGATGCGGGCGGATAGCGGTAGTGCACGTAGTCGGAGCGAGCGCGCTCCACCGGGTCACGCAGGAGGTACACGAGCTTGACGTCCGGGAGGGTCGACACCATTCGGGCGGGAACTCCCGGATAGTGGGGGTGCATCGTGTAGGTGGTGGAGGCTTCGCCCACCGCCAGGGCGTCGCCCGCCTGGTCGAACTGGCGCTCGTACCAGGGCAGGCCGCGATCCCAGTTTCGCTCGGCCACGAAGAAGTCGGGTTCCTTGTTCCGCGGCATGTGCACGTCGGGGTGGCTCTGCAGGTAGTGGTAGAGGCTCGTCGTGCCCGCCTTCTGCGCGCCGATGATCACGAAGTTCGGAAGCATCCATCTCCTGACGCGCCGCGGTGGCGTTGTCGAACTCTACCGTCGCGCGGCTCGGGCTCTCGGGGCTGAATGACGGGCTCGATCAGGGTTCGATGTCCACGGTCACGCCGGTGATCTCCGGTGTCCAGAGTGGCGAGCCGGTGATGAGCTCCACGCGGTACTGAAGGAAACGACCCTTCGTCTCGCTCGTCGACGACATCGGCCCGCAGTGTTCCCATGCTGACCAAGACGGGTCGGGGATCGCGACATCCCCACTGCGCCACGCGGCGCGGGCGCCAGTGAGGGTGAGCGCGGGCGCGGACAGGGTGACGCGTCCCCATCGGGCGTGCGAGCCGTGGTCGAGCACCTCCGACGTGTAGCTGCCCGTGGCCGGGAACCCGGCGCCCCGCGCCCAGCGAATTGCGAGCGGACCACCTCTCGCGACGCTGGAGACCATGGGCCGGACCGGACCTCCCACCCGCGCTCGCACGCTGGCGACGGCCCGACGGTCGATGCTGAAGGTGGACAGACCCTCGTCCCAGTCGATGCGAAACCGGTGCTCGCGCTCGCACCACTGGCCGGGGATCGGAACGACCACTCGTCGGTCGACACCTTGGACGAGGGCGATGAGCTCGCCCTCGTCCGTGGTCACGAACGCGGCCGCGGGCTCGCCGCGAGCGTCGGCGAAGCCGATCTGATCCTCAGCCCCCGACAACCGGGCACCAGCCTCGAACGAGCTCGGCGCACCACTGAGCTCAGCGGCGAGCAGCGCGCCGACGAGCGTGATCTCGTCACCGTCGTCCGATCGCTCGTACGTCGCTCCCAACCGCTCCCAGGCGGTGCCCAGGTCCGTCCCCGGCTCGAGCGCGACGCCGGGCTGAAGGATGAGCGCGCCGCCGAGGGCGGCGGTCACCATCACGTCCTGGCAGGTGCCGGAGGTCAGCTGGTCGATGCCCCGGTGCGAGATCGCGGTCCTGTGTCGAGGACGCGGCGCGTGCGTCGATGTGGTGGTGAGCGGTGGCGCATCGGCGGAGTCTGCCCACTCGACCTCGTGTGCGCCCGTCATGGCCGGTAGGCGCACGTGGGTCACGGCACCGATGCGCTCATGGGCGAAGGCCACCGGGTTCCCATCGCGGCTGATGGTGCGGACCCCGGACCACGCCGGGGGCACGGGCAGCACGAGCTCGAGGTGACGGGCGGCCGCAGGTGCGGAGATGGCGAAGCGCACCCCGGTGGCGGTTCGCTCGATCGCGCTCACGTGAGCGGCAGTGCGGGCGTCGAGCCAGGTGAGGAGCTGGCGAGCGCTGATGATGGGCACGCCTCGCTGTCGAGCGGCGGCGACGATCGCGTCGGAACCGATCGAAGGGGCGATGTCCGTGTGCATGTTGGCCGTGAGCACGGCGACGTGCCCGTGCTCCGGGTGGAGCACCCGATCGAGCGCCTCCTCGATGGCGTCCGGGAACTCCTGACCGCTCTCGTCGGTGAGGAGCGTGACCGCCTGATAGCAGTCGATGACCTCACCCTGCGCCGTCGCGAACCGCATCGGGAGCCCCGAGCCGGTGAAGTACCTGCAACGCCCGCGCGCCGACGGCGCCGGATAGAGGTAGTAGTTCGTGTCGAGCCGGATCCCGTTGGATCGCTCCACCTCGGGCTGACTGGCCCAGTCCGACCAGACGACGGCATGGGTGCGGTGGGTGCGAGGCGGTTCAAGGCTCGGGTAGCGCGCCCGGAACTGCGCCAGCTGTCGACGGAACGCGCGGGCCAGAGATGCCGTCGTCCACTCGCGTGCACCGGTCGTCACGTGGGGAGCGATCTCGAAGCCCTGGGCCTCGAACGCGGCGGCCTCGGCATCAGAGAGCGTTCCGTGCGGGTACAGGTAGGAGGTGGCCCGCACCGCCGTCCAGTCCTCGACGGTGTCGTCGGGTCCGTCGAGGGCCTCGTAGGCGCGGAATCGGTCTGCCGTCCCGTTGAAGGCGTGGTCGTCTCCGGTCATGACGACCGCGGCGCGCAGGCCACGCGGGAGGTACCAGAACCGGGGGAGTGGGCGTCCGCCCGCCCCCACGTGCTGCAGCAGCTGCACGAGGAGCCGCTGCTGCTCGTCGGCCTGTGGAACATCGAGCAGGTCGCCGTCGACCCAATCGGGCTGGGGATCGTCGGTTGCTCCGCCATGGAAGAGGTCGTTCGAACGGGTCAGCAGATCGCCGTCGCGGTTCTGGCCGGACCAGGCGAGGTTGCCCTGGCGCGTCTGCACGATCGACAGCGCGAGGTCGTAGGTGAACGCACCCGCGGCGCCGCCATTGCCGCCGACCTGTCGCACCGTCACAGCCGGCGCGCCGGTGGGCGTGCGCCGCTGGTCACAGAGCTCGGCCACGATGTGCGCGTCCGTCACGCGGTGATGGTCAGCGGGGGCGTGGATCTGCATGGGTCGACGGCAGATGCCGGTCGCGGGAGCTGCTGTGGCGTCGACCACGAGGTAGCCGCCCGTCTGCACGCGTCCGTCGGGCTGGATCCCGAGCAGCGGCCCGAGCGCTCCGCATGGTCGGATCGCGACCAACCCGCCTCCAGCTTCCACCCAGGCCTCGAGCATCGCGACCGTGCTGTCGGGAAGCGCGATCGGTCCGAGCATCACGACGTCGTGGCCTCGGAGCAGCTCGGCGGACAGGTCGGAAGGGCCCACCACCCGAAACGCGCTGAGCCCCTCGGCGCGGAGGATCTCGACGAGGTACCGCGAGAACCCGCCCCGGTCGATCACTACCAGGAGCGGCCCTCCACCGCCCTCGTGCTCGACCAGCGCCGACGACCGTGACCTCTGGTGACGGGAGCCGGCGACCCGGAGGGACATCGCGTCGAGCGCCCCGGAGGAGCGTCGCCGCGCCCAGCGGATCAGCCGCCGTTCTGCCGGAGGCACTCCGACGGGTCCCTGCGTGATCGCGTCAGCGCCTCCCATCGGACCATCATCGCTCGCCGCGATCCGCACCTCGGATCAATCGTGCACCGGGGCCGCGGCGCGAGCGGTCAGTCTTGGAAGACGACGTCGACCCAGTAGTTGCGGGCCTTGGTGGTGGAGGTGTTCGGGAAGATCGGGTTGGCGCCGTATCGGTAGACGCCGTTGAGGCCGTCGACGCCGTCTCTGAGGGCGTGGAGG
>JBQTKH010000240.1:0-12993 GCA_052386335.1 Microthrixaceae bacterium | reverse complement strand
GGCCAGGTTCCACGTGTCGGTGGGGCCGTCGTCTCGGTGCCACCAGCGGACGTGGTGGATCTGGCGGATCCGTCGCCCGCAACCGGGGAAGCGACAGAGGCCCCGGTCGCGTCGGTAGATCTGGCGGCGGAGCCAGCGGGGCGGGTTGCGGTCCTTGCGGCCGATGCCGACGCACGTGCCGTCGGGGCCGTCGATGCTGAACTCGATGGCCGTGTCGCACAGGAGGCGGTGCACGGTGTCGAGCGGCACCTCGATGCCGTCGACCGACCCGTTGCCCTCGACGATCCCGTCGAGCACGTCGGCATCGACGTGCACCACGACGAGCGCAGGGGCGGGCGCGGGGTCCACGTCGAAGTCCTGACGGGCGAGGTCGACCAGCGCGTCGGCGCTGCGGTGCTGGAACGGAGCCCACACACCGGTCTCGGGATCGGCCCCGGCGCGCTCGGCCCTCCGCTCGAGGGCGGCGTTCACGATCGCGCCCTCGGCCGCGGGGAGGAACCCGCGGTAGCGGTACCCGTCGAGCTCGTGGTCCTTGCGCCACTCGAAGCAGCGCGTGCGATGGCCGCGCTGGGCATCAGCCTGGGTGCGCTTGCGACGGGCGCGGGCCATCTCCTCGATCTGCGCTGCCGTGCAGCCGGGCAGCTCCTCGGCGAGGAGCTCGTCGACCTCGGGGGTGGCGAAGCGGGTGGCCGCGGCCACCTGGTCCCACGAGAGGGCGCCGTTGGCGAAGCGCTCCCGAACCCGAGGGAGCTGGGCGAGCGCGTGACCGACCCGCACCCATTCGCGTGCGGTCGCTCGCGAGACGTGCAGCATGGCGACGAGCCACGACGTCATGTCGAGTGCCCCATCGACGCGGTGGTCCTCCGCCCGATCCATCGCGACGATCACATCGAGCATCTCTGCGGAGGTGGCACACGCGAGCGCAGCCAGCTGCTCCACCGCGTGGGCGCGGGAGGAAGCGGAGCAGGACTCGTGGTCCGTGACCGCCATGCGATTCCTCCTTCGGGCGCGTTGCTCGACCGGGCTGGGAGCAGATGCTCCGAAGGGGAAGCGCTCAGCATAGCGAACTGACGTTCGTGGTGCAAGCGCGTTTCCGAGATCAGGGTTCCCGTGAGCGCCGCCACAATCCCCGCTGCCGCGCCCGGACACCGATCCCGCCCAGCAGTCGCGGTGACTCAAGGACCCGGGTTGAGCAAGCCCACACCAGAACGGGCAGAGTGTGCGCGATGTCCGCCACCGATCACCCCGGACTTTGGAAGACCATCCGAGCGACGTGGAACCCAGGGCTCAGTCCACCTGAGCGAGGCGGCGGGCTTGCCATCGTGGGGGGCCTGGCCCTGCTCGCCCTGCTCGGATCCGCCAGGTGGTACGAGCCTCTACTAGCGGGTGTCGGACTCGTTGTGGTGACCTGGTTCGTCGTCCGATGGCGGGCATAACTCGCTCTTCTGCTGGATCCGTGGGTCATCGGCCGGGGAGCCGGGGTCGGTGTGGGCCGAGGGCGAGCAACGCGAGAGCGACGAGGGGTTCGTGGCCGTGGAACCCGAACGCGATGCGGGTGAGCAAGCGGATCTTGGTGTTGGTCGACTCGACGAGGGCGTTGGACAGGCCGTGCTCGAGGGTGGCGTCGATGGCGGCGCGGTGGGCGGTGATCTTGCGGTGGAGGTCGACGAACGCGGGGAGCTGTGATCGTCTCGCCCAGATGAGCCAGCGGCGGAGCGCCTCTTTGCCTTCGTCGCCGCGGACGGCGAACACGTAGCGCAACGCTTCTTTGAGGAGGTAAGCGCGCCAGAGCTTGGGGTCGGTCTTGGCGATCCAGTCGAGCTCGTGTTGTTGCCGGTCGGTGAGATCTTGGGGGTTCTTCCAGAGGGCGTAGCGGGCCCGTTTCGACCGGGCCGCGGTCCCGGTGGAGCGGGCGTTGCGGGGACGGGTTCCGGTGCGGAGCCGGCCCGCCGCGGCGTTCCAGGCGCGGCGTCGTTCGACGTCGAGGGCGTCGATGCCCCACGCAACGACGTGGAACGGATCGGCGCAACGGACCGCGTTCGGGGCTCGCTTCGCGACGACGCGGGCGATCCAGTCCGCCATGTCAGCGCTGACGTGGGTGAGCAGGGCGGCCCGTTCGGGGCCGAGCTGGTCGAAGAACACGTGCAGGGCGGCGTCGTTTCGGCCCGGACCGGCCCAAACCAGCGCCCCGGTGTCGTGGTCGACCACGACGATCAGGTAGCGGTGCCCGCGCTTGTAGGAGATCTCGTCGATCCCGATCCGGCGCAGCCCATCGAGGCGGTCGACGCGTGCTTCGACCTCGGCGTTGACCCGGGTGACGATCGCCCCGACCGTGCGCCACGCGACGCGCAGCAGCTGACACACCGCGCTCTTCGAGGTGCGAACGGCGAGCCAGGCGGCCAGGTCGTCGAAGTCGCGGGTGTGCCCGGCGCCGTGTCTCGCCCAGGGGACCGCGGCGACGGTCGGTCCGTGCGTTCGGCACTGGACCCTCGGGGCATCGGCCTCGAGGAACACCTTCGTCGTCCCCAGATCCAGGGCCCGCCACCGCCGGCGACTCTCCCCGTTGTCGTAGCGAGGCGCCCGACGTGAGCAGCGACCGCAGCGGCCCCCGGCCTTGGCGTTGGGTCGCACCGCCACCACCACCGCCTGCGCGACGTCGTCGAAGTCGACGTCCTCGACCACCGTGCGCTGCAGCCCGCAGGCCCGTTCCCATACCCTCGTGTTTCGCACCCCGCCTCGCCTTCTCGTTTTCAAGCCGTCAGACAGCTCGAAACCTAGGAAGCAGGCGGGGTGCGCTCGCGTATCGCCTCACCCAGGACCCACGGATGTGTCAGGAGGGCGACATAACTGCCGCTCGGCCGAGGGTCACCTAGCTAAACGACCCGACGTACCTATCGATCTCGGCGTGCGCTGCGTGGGCTAAGTGCTCGGCCTGCTCTGCAGCATCCGGCAGGTGGAACTGGTGAGCTGGGCCACCCTTGCGCAGGTGTACTGCGACGGTCCCCACGCGGCCTGATCGTTGCCGCGTGTCGGTGAACAAGCTGTGGAAGAACATGAACGAGCCATCAGGCTCGAGGGTCTGGCCGCGACCTTGACCAGCGCGCCACTCGTCAAAATGGACGGTCGCGTCTCGCGCCGCCTTTAGTCCACCTGCGAAGTGGCTTTCGAAATGACCAAGAGCAGTGTCGAGCGAGCCGTCGTCCATCTTGTAGGCGGCGAACTGAACGGCGACATGCAACTGATGGAGTGCGAGGATCAACAGCAGAGCATCGGCGCGACGATGCCGACTTCGGACATGCAACAGGCGCCGACTTTCGATACGTACAGCGTCCAGCCAGACGTCGATGTAGCTGGCGACCGATTCACCCGTGCCCCCGCTCAGGTCGACTCCGCGAAGTCTCTTTGCCTTTGCCGGTCGCTTGTCCCTCATGTGCCGATGATCGCAGACGGTCCAGCGAGGGTCTCGGTGGGGCCCAGATCACTCAGCGACAGAGCTGCCGCTCGGAGCGCCAGGCGACCATCGCTGGCGGCCAACGCCTCCACCGGGCACCCTGTGCGGATGCGGAACCTGCTGGTCGCAGTGGTGGCGGTGGCGATCAGTGTCGCTGGTGCCTGTGGTGGGCGCGAGGTGGGCGAGGTGCGAAGCTCCATGACCGATGCACCTCCGGTCTCCGTTGCAGGCATGGAGACCGACGTCGTCATTCGGTTTGAGGACGGGACATCGATCGCTGAGATGGACCGCGTCGGGATGATGATCGTTCCGGAAGGGTCGACTGCGCCCTTCGCCATGGTGATGGACTTCGACAACTTCAAGATTCTGATCGCGGGTGATCCTGAAGTGTCGTCCGAGGAACTAGCGAACATCCGGGCGGCCGCACAGACCTCCGACTCCGTCGTCGAAGTCGCGCTGGCGTAGTACCGATCTGCCGCTCGGTGTCGGGTGCGCCTGCATCGGTCAAACTGTGCGAGTGGCCCTCTCGTCCCGGACCCGCAGACTCCTTCGGTTCTTCGCCTGGGTGGTCGTCCTCTATTGGACCTTCCTCGCGCTCGCGGGCACCTGGCATGTGCTGACGCACGATGACGGGCAAGAAGGCCTCGCCCTCGTCCCCGCCATCGTTGGACTGTTCGTCTTCGTACCGGCTGTCATGGTGCTGTCGTTGACCCGCACGTCGGGTGAGCAGGCGAGGCGCTAGATCTGCCGCGCTGGTGTCGGTGCCGCAGGGCAATCATGATCACATGACCGACCAATGGAACGCCCGACACTTCAGCCTCTCGAACCCGAGCGGCGCAACGGAGACTGACCTGCCGCTTCTGCTGCGACGGCTTGCCGATGCGATCGAGGCCAAGGGCATTCAGCCGATGGACATGCTCGACCTCACCGTGTCGAGCGAGATCACTGAGAATGGCCCCCGGTGGTCTTCCACGGCCTACTGGTCGCCCGACGACGCGCCCGACTGAGCACACCGATCTGTAGACACTCCGGTGATCGTTGATGCTTCTCGTTGGCTGCTGCTGGGATGGAAACTGGAGCTGATCGGGACGGCAACTGCGGACTGCTCTCAGCCGGTCGTCGACGATGATGGCGGTCGTGCGCGTGTACCGGGTGCAGCCGTCGGGACCCGTGATCGTCGACGGGCAGTCAGCTGTCGACCTCATGGGCGAGGTCCGGGCCCAAGACGCGGATCTGCTGGTGATCCCGGTCGAGCGGCTGGCACCTGAGTTCTTCCGGCTGTCCACCGGGCTGGCCGGCGAGGTGCTGCAGAAGTTCGTCACCTACGGCTATCAGGTGGCCATCGTAGGGGACATCGCGGCGCACGTGGCGACGAGCTCGGCGCTGCGTGACTTCGTCCGTGAGTCCAACGCCGGGCGGCACGTGTGCTTCCTTCCGGATCAAGCCGCGCTCGATGCCCGACTCGCGAGCGCCACCTGACGGAGCACGGGGGACCGTCCGACCCGGTCATGCGGAGTCGCCCGCGACGACCCCGAGCGGCGTCACCTCGCAGAGCTGGGCTCGGAGGGGGGAGCTGCCGCTGATCGGGTCGCTCGGTGTCTGGCTGAGCACCAGGTTGAGGTTGGCGCTACCCGGACCGAACGGGGGGTAACCGGGCAGGTCGAGGTCCGCGCACGCTTCGTACCAGCCGTGCTGTCCGACGACGACGTTCGGGTCCAGCGAGTCGTCGAGCGTGGCGCGTGCGCGAGCGGCGCCCTTCGGCGTCCGGATCTCCACCCAATCCCCCTCGGCGATGCCGCGCCCGGCCGCCGTGTCGGGGTGCAGCTCGACCTGCGGATCCGGGGCGTGGCGGCGCAAGCTGGCGACCTGCCGGTGCTGGGTCTCGCAGAACTGCAGCGCCTTCGCGCAGGTCAGCACGAGCGGGAACTCCTGCGCGAGGTCGGGCCGTGACCGAGGGCTCAGCTCCGGTTCGACGAAGGTGGGGACCGGTGGCTGACCGATGTCGAGGAACCCCTCCACGTAGAGCTCGATCCGTCCCGTCGGCGTCGCGAACCCAGTCGCCTCGTACTTGCGATGCCGGGACTCCAGCGGCAGGCGGACTCCCGCACTGTCCTCGCGGAGCTGCTGCAGCGTCACGCCGCTCGGCTCGAGCTGGTGCTCCCACCCTGCGTCGACGTTCCCGTCGAAGAAGTGCTCGCCCAACCCGAGGCGGGTCGCGAGGTCGAAGATGACCTCGATGTCCGAGCGGGACTCACCGACGGGCGGCACCAACGGCGGGCGCAGCTGCACCAGCGACTGCGCTTCCTGTGAGATCTCGAAGCCGACCATCAGTCCCTCGGCCTCGAAGGCGCCCGTGACCGGCAGCACGATGTCGGCTTGTTCGGCCGTCGGGCTGGTGAAGAGGTCGAGGTGCACGTGGAAGTCGAGCGCTTGTAGGGCGTCCCGACCCCGGGCGCTGTCGCCGTGCGCCATCAGCAGGTTCGCTCCGAAGGTCACCAGGGCGCGGGGCTTGTAGGGATGCTCCTCGATGGCCGCGGTGTAGAAGTCCTCCCCGGTGATGAACCCGAAGCGGCCGATCCCGAGCGGCCGTTCGGCGAGGCCGATCGCCTTGGCCTGCTGCCCGGGGTCGAGCAGCTCTGGTGGGGCGACCGGGTTGGTGGACACCGGCGTGAACAACACATTGCCGCCCGGAGCATCGAGACAACCCGTCAGCGCGTAGAGCACGTTGATCGCTCGAATGATCTGTGTCGTGCCGCTGTGCTGCTCGAGACCGCTCCACGTGTAGAACGCGACCGGACGGTGCTCCCAGAGGATCTGCGCCGCGCGCTCGATGTCGGCAGCCGGGACGCCGGTGATCTCCTCGGCCACGGCCGGCGTCATCGCCCGGCACTGCTCGGCGACGAGGTCGAAGGCCGGTCGACAACGCAGGGGGCCGCCGTCGGTCAGCACCTCGACGGGCCCGACGAGCGCGAGCCGCTCGTGATCGTCGACGTCAGTGCCGCGACGAGCCGGGTCGACCACGATCGGCTGCCCGGCGAGGCCGTCCCATGCGACGTGATGGCTCGGATCGGCGTCGCCAGCCAGGTCGCTCGCCCGCAGCAGCCGACCTGTGTCGTCGCGAACGAGAAGCGGCGCGTTCGTCCAGCGGCGCACGAACGGCTCGTCGAACCAGCCCCGCTCGATCATCACACCCGTGATCGCCAGCGCGAGCGCCGCGTCGGTGCCGGGACGAACCCGCAGCCACGGGTCGGCCTTGTCGGCGAACCCGGCTCGGCGCGGATCGACGACGACCAGCTTCGCGCCTCGGCGCAGCGCGGCCCGCGTCGCCGTGGCGTGGGCCAGCCGCGACACCGACGGGTTGTACCCCCAGAACAGGATGCACTCGGCCCGGTCGAGGTCGGGCATGTACGCGCCGGGCACCGACGCCCCGAACGTGTACAGCGACGCCAGATAGCGGCCCCATCCGCACAGCTCCATCGCCCCCACGAAGTTCGGGCTGCCGAACGCGAACTGGAGCCGCTGGATCCAGTCCACGCTGTCCACGATCGCCGACGTCGACGGTGACGAGGAGCCGAACACCACCGATTCCGGCCCGTGCTCGCGGGCCAGCGCGAGCAGCCGATCGGCGATCGTGTCGAGCGCCTCGTCCCAGCTGATGCGCTCCCAACCCGGGTCGGACGCGCCCTTCGGGTTGGTGCGCTTCACCGGGAACTGGAGTCGGTCGGGGTGTGCTGTGATCGCCGGCGCGGCCTTGCCCTTGACGCACAGCGCATGTCCGGTCGGGTGCGCCGGATCTCGGTTGAGCACGAAGGTCCCGTCGGTCACCGTCGCCACGGCGCCGCAGCGCGAGACGCAGAGCGGGCAGTACGTCGGCACCTCGATCGCCGTCGATGCGTCGGCCATGGTTCCCCCTGCGTTGCACTCGCGGCTCGCGTGCCGCGCGAGCGCCCGAGCGGCCTCGCCATCGTATGCCCCGCCGGAGCCGGCCGCTCTGTGGCTCACGGCTCGCGGTACTCGGGCGGAGAATCCGTCCAGGAGACGGGAAAGGCGCCCGAGAACGCCCTCGGGTCGGTCAGTCAGCCCCGTGCACGGGACGGATCATGCAGACACGTGTCGTCGGGTCGAGACCGTGGGCAGCCTCCTCGATCACGAGCGAACGGAGCTCGGGGCCGAGCTCGGGCTCGGTGAGGACGTGGAAGCCGAGGTGCTCGTAGAGGGGCGCGTTCCAGGGGACGTCGCGGAACGTCGTCAGCGTGAGCGCGGGTGCGCCGCGCCCCATGGCCCAGGCGGCCACGTGATCGAGCAGCGCCCGTCCGAGGCCGGTGCCCTGCGCCGACGGGACGACGCTGAGCTGCTCGACGAGCGCGTTGCCATCCACCAGGTCGAGGAGCACGGAGCCGAGCGGCCGGTCGGCGTCGTCGACGACGACCCACGAGCGGCCGTCGTGTGCGTACTCGGCGAGCTCGTCGACCGAGCCTGGGTCGGCATCGGCGATCTCAGGCATCCCGACATCGCGGAAGCGAGCCCCCGCCAACCGCTCGATGTGGACCAGGGCCTCGCCGTCCGCTGCCTGGGCCGGGCGGATCCGCAGGTCGTGGTCCACGGCCGGGGAACCTATCGTGGGGGCGATGGCCAACTCCGCGGACGGCGAGAAGCTCCCGATCAAGATGCTGAACGATCGCATCCTGGTGCGGCTCTCGCCCGAGGGGGAGCGCCAGAGCTCCGGCGGCATCCTCATCCCGGCCACCGCCGAGCTGAAGAAGCGGCTCATCTGGGCCGAGGTGTGCGCGGCGGGCCCCAACGTCCGCACCATGGAGGTGGGCGATCAGGTGCTCTTCAGCCCAGAGGACCGCTACGAGGTCGAGGTGCGCGGCGACGACTACATCATCCTGCGCGAGCGCGACATCCACGCGGTGGCCGCCAAGCGCCTCGAGGAGTCGTCCACCGGGCTCTACCTGTAAGAACCCCGGTTCTCTGCACCCGCACCCCCGCATGCCGGTGCTGCCAGTGCACAGAACGGGGTTTCGGGTTTCGAGGGTGGCTGGGTGCGCCCGTACGATGAGCGGATGCCCGTCGCCACCCCGATCGATGCCACCGCCGAGCAGCTCGCGCTCGTGAAGTACGACGCGGCCGGCCTCGTCACCGCCGTCATCCAAGAAGAGGGCACCGGGCAGGTGCTGATGGTGGGGTGGATGAACGCTGAGACACTGCGCATGACCTTCGAGCAGGGCCGCACCGTGTTCTGGTCGCGCAGCCGCCAGGAGGTGTGGCGCAAGGGCGACACCTCGGGTGACCGGCAGTTCGTGCGCGAGGCGTTCTACGACTGCGACGGCGACACGCTGCTCTTCGTCGTGGAGCAGGAGGGCAAGGGTGCGTGCCACACGGGCGAGCGCTCGTGCTTCTTCCGGGCCTTCGGGTGACGCGCGCGTGACCTTGCGCCCTTCGCGGGACGACTTCCGAGCGCTCGCCCGCGACCACACGGTGATCCCGGTGTGGCGCGAGCTCCTCGCCGACCTCACCACGCCGGTCGCCGCGTTCGCGCGGCTTGTCGGCGACGACCCTGGGTTCCTGCTCGAGTCCGTCGAGCACGGTGAGCGCTGGAGCCGGTGGTCGTTCATCGGCCGCAGCCCGCTCGCCACCCTCACCGCTCGCGGTCAGGTCGTCGAGGCCACAGGCACGCTCCCCGACGGCGTGCCCCTCGACCGCGGCATCCTCGCGGCCGTCGAGGCGGTCCTCGCCGCGTGGCGCGCGCCCGCCTTGGACGACCTCCCGCCACTGCACGGCGGGATCATGGGCTACCTCGGCTACGACGTGGTCCGCGAGGTCGAGCACCTCCCGGACGTTCCCCCCGACGACCTCGGACACCCCGACGCCATGGTCTCGGTGATCGGGCAGCTTGCGGCCTACGACCACTGGCGGCAGCGGGTCAGCCTCATCGACAACGTCATCGTGGAACCCGGTCTGTCCGACGAGGAGCTCGACGCGCGCTATGACGATGCTGTCGCTCGCCTCGACCAGCTCGCCGTCGATGGTGCGCGGCCGCTCGACGAGCCCCTTGTCGCCCCGCCTGACCCGGACGATCCGTTGCCGGAGGTGCGCTCCACGTTCGGGAGCGAGAGCTACTGCCGCGCGGTCGAGGTGGCGAAGGAGCACATCCTCGCCGGCGACGTGTTCCAGGTGGTCCTAGCGCAGCGCTTCGACCTCGACCTCGACGCCCACCCCTTCGACGTGTATCGGGTGCTCCGGCAGGTGAACCCGAGCCCGTACATGTACTTCGTGCGCCAGGCGGGCGTGACCCTCGTCGGGTCGTCGCCCGAGCCGATGGTGCAGCTCCTCGACGGACGGGTGATCTCGCGCCCCATCGCGGGCACCCGGCGCAGGGGACGCACGGATGAGGAGGACCGGCGCCTCGGTGGCCAGCTGACGGAGCACCCCAAGGAGATCGCGGAGCACATCATGCTCGTCGACCTCGCCCGCAACGACGTCGGCCGTGTCGTCGAGTTCGGCAGCGTGCAGGTCGATGAGATGATGACCCTCGAGCGCTACAGCCACGTGATGCACATGACCTCGCAGGTGTCGGGACGCCTCCGGTCCGACAAGAGCGCCATCGACGTGCTCCGGGCCACGCTGCCGGCGGGCACGGTGTCCGGGGCGCCCAAGGTGCGAGCGATGGAGATCATCGACGCCCTGGAGCCGACCAAGCGCGGGCCCTACGCGGGTGTGGTCGGCTACCTCGACTTCTCGGGCAACATCGACACCGCCATCGCCATCCGCACCCTGGTGGTGGGCGATGACGGGCGAGCGTCGGTGCAGGCCGGCGCCGGCATCGTGGCCGACAGCGTGCCCGAGCACGAAGATCTTGAGTGCCACAACAAGGCCCGAGCCCTCCTCGCCGCGATCCCGGCTGCCCGCCGGATGACGGCGCTCCGGCGCGCCCGGGCCGACGAGTCCGCGGTGCCGCCCCGGTAGCGTCGGGGCATGCCCGACGTCGTCGACCTCCGCACCACCCTGGGCGCCGCGCCCATCCAGCGCGACATCGTGCGGGTGCACGGTCCCGAGGCGATCGCGTTCCTGCAGGGACAGCTCAGCCAGGACGTCGCGGCGATGGCGGTGGACGAGTCCGCCCCGAGCCTGCTCCTCCAACCCACGGGCAAGGTCGACGCGTGGCTGCGGGTCACCCGCCTCGCCGAGGATCAGGTCGTGCTCGACGTCGAGGCGGGCCATGGCGAGGCGGTCGCCACCCGACTCCGTCGCTTCAAGCTGCGCACGAAGGCCGCGCTCGAGGTGTCGCCGTGGTCGGGCCTCGCACTGCGCGGACCTGGCGCGGGCGACATCGAGGTGCCCCGTGGCGCGCTCGGGCTCGCCGCCGCCTGGCCCGGCGTCGACGGGCTCGACCTCGTGTCCGCCGGCGACCTAGCACTGGCAGGCGTCCCGCTCGTGCCGTCGTCGGCGCTCGACGCGCTGCGGATCGAGTGCGGCGTGCCGAGCATGGGTGCCGAGCTCACCGCGGACACGATCCCGGCCGAGGCGGGCGCCTGGCTCATCGAGGCATCGGTGAGCTTCACGAAGGGCTGCTACACCGGCCAGGAGCTCGTGGCCCGCATCGACAGCCGGGGTGGGAACGTGCCGCACCCGATCCGCGGCCTGCTCGTCGACGGCGACGTGCCGCCGGTGGGTGCCACGCTGCACCTCGATGACAAGGAGGTCGGTCGCGTCACCTCAGCGGCGCGCTCGACGGTGCTCGGCGCCATCGCCCTCGCGATCGTCGGTCGGGCGGTCGAGGTCGGCAGCACCGTCGACGTTCGCTGGCCCGACGGTGCGGCCCGCGCCACGATCTCGGGTCTGCCGCTGCGGTGAGGGTTGCCCGCGTGCTCCTGGTCGGGGTGGTGCTCGCTGGCGCGTGCTCGAGCGACCGCGACGCTGGTCCTGAGCCGCGACCGGACAACACCCCCACCACGCTGCCGGTCGACCGCAGCGGCATCGCGCTTGCCGGCGTTCCGGGACAGACCACCACCACGATCGTCGAGCGCGGCACTGCCACGATCAGCGGCGCGGTACAGGGCCCGAGCGGTCTGGTGCCGGGAGCCACCGTTCGCATCGAGCGCCTCGTGGCCGGCCGAGAGATCCGGACCGACGTGGTCAGCGGCCCCGACGGCCGGTACACGTTGCCGCTGGTGCCGGGCGGCAGGTATCGGATCCGGGCGTTCCTGGCCCCGACGCTCGCCCAGGTGCAGCCTGAGGTCCAGTTCCTCTCCGACGGCAAGGAGCACACGATCGACCTCAAGGTAGAGCGCCACTCCGGC
Source organism: Microthrixaceae bacterium (assembly GCA_052386335.1). Taxonomy (GTDB): domain Bacteria; phylum Actinomycetota; class Acidimicrobiia; order Acidimicrobiales; family VFJN01; genus VFJN01. Next base: position 1,239 of record JBQTKH010000240.1, on the reverse strand, counting down.
CTCCTGGTCCGCGCTGCCGTGGCCCCATCGCCGCCGTTGCTCGACGGCGCCGTGAACCTGGTGATCTTGGTGTCGACGCGATCTGTGGGCGACGACGGTGTCGTGCGCTCCACGCCGGTGGCGGGGAGCAACGTCGAGCTCACGGGACTCGGCCGCTGGTCGTTGCGCACAGACGACGACGGCGGGTCAACCACGTCCACCACGACCACCACCCTTCCGGGCGGGCCGTCGACGTCCACCACGGGTCCGACGTCCTCGACGACCACGACCAGCCCCAACCGGCGCACCCCGAGCGCTGCAGCCCGGACCGATGCCGCGGGGCGCGTGCGGTACGAGCTGCGCTGCGAGTCGCCGGGCGCGCCGGGCCTCGCGCTGCGCGTGCCGGTGACCGTGACGCCGCCGCCGGACGACACCGGTGCGCAGGAGCCGTCCTACGTGACGAACGAGACGATCGCCCTCGACCTCCCTGCCTGCATCGATCCCGCGACCACCACCACGACCACGACGGCGACGCCCTCCACCACGGCCACGCCATGAGCCTGTACGACATTCTCGGCGTCGCTTCCGACGCGGATGATGCGACGGTGCGGCGGGCCTTCGTCACCCTGGCCAGACGGCACCACCCCGACCTCGCCGGAGGCGACGCGTCCCAGATGCGCGCGATCAACGACGCCTGGGCCACCCTGGGCGACCCGGCGCGGCGCGCTCGCTACGACCGTCTGCTCGCGGGTGGTGAGCCGTCTCGCCCAGCGGCCTCCAGTGCCGCGACCGATCCCGTGGACGACCCGTGGGACGTCGACCCCGACGCCGAGGGCGGGGAGCAGCCGGTGCGCGTCACCGTGCGGCTGCCGGGTTGGGTGAGCCTGATCCCGGTCGGGCTCTTCGCTGGCTCGGTCGGTACGTTCGTGATCGGTCTGATCATGGTGTCCCAGCCGCTCCTCGGCATGTCCCTGATGATGTTGGTGCTCTCCGTCGTGTTCTTCCTCGCGGCCCCCTTCATCGCCCTGTTCGCGGCTCGAACGGGTGGCAAGGACCGCGAGTCGGCCCAGTAGGGTCGCCCCTCGTGGCGACCTACCTCGACCGGATCCTCGAGGCTCACCGCGCCGCAGCGGCGGAGGATGACCGTCCCTGGGAGGCGCTCCTTGCGGACGCCCTCACTAGGCCCGCATCGCGGGGGTTCGCGGCGGCGCTCCGGGCGGCGTCGGTCACCGAGCTCGCCGTGATCGCCGAGGTGAAGCG